>JBFKEC010000038.1:0-16302 GCA_041619315.1 Oceanococcus sp.
CATGGCTGCGCATGCCGATCAAGGACAATGGCGACGCGCTGAAACCCTTGCCGGCCCAGATCGCGCGGGTAGAGCCACACCCTTACGCACAGCTGGGCGCACCCTATAACGAGGCCTCACCACATTGCCTGCGCCACGGCGCTCTGCGCCGCCTGTTAGCGGCGCAAACACAGCTGCATCAGCGTTTTCCGGGCTGGCGGCTGCGGGTGTTCGATGCCTACCGCCCGAACGCGGTGCAGCAGTTCATGGTTACGCACACCTACGCCGCGTTGCGCGCCCAGCATCCTCAACGCGACGAGCGCGAGCTGTGGGATACGGTCTACACCTTCTGGGCTCAGCCCAGCGATGATCCGGCCACACCGCCGGCACACAGCACCGGTGCGGCCATCGATCTGACGGTGCAGGATGAGCACGGTCAGGAACTCGACATGGGCACGCCAATCGATGAATTCAGCCCACGCGCCCACCCGGATTACTTTGCCGACAAACCCGCGTTTGCCGCAGTCCAGCGTCATCGCATGCTGCTGCGCGAACTGATGCTTGATCAGGGCTTCGCCCAGCACCCGGCAGAGTGGTGGCATTTCAGCTACGGTGACCAGCTGTGGGCATGGCGTCAGCACGACCCCGATGTGCACGCCCACTATGGACGTGCCGATCTGGTCTGAACGTCCACCCTTTTGAATCCATGACCGCGCCTGAGCGCGCGCATGCCGACATCCCGCAACCCGGACACACCATGATTGAACAGAGCATAGACAACGATATCGTCACCCTGACGCTGAGCCACGGCAAAGCCAATGCGGCTGACCTTGAACTGCTCACCGCGCTGTCGACCACCCTGGCTGAACTGGGCGAGGCCCGCGCGGTGATCCTGACCGGCAGCGGCAGCATGTTCTCTGCCGGGGTCGACCTGGCCCGCCTGCTCAAGGGCGGGGCCGACTATGCCGCCGAGTTTGTCCCCTTGCTTGATCGCGTGGTGCGCGAGATGTTTGCCTTTGAGGCACCGCTCATCACCGCCATCAACGGCCACGCCATTGCCGGTGGCTGCATGTTCGGGCTGGCCGGTGATCATCGCATCATGGCCCGCGGCAAAGGGCGTATCGGTGCACCGGAACTGCTGGTCAGCGTGCCCTTCCCGATCGCGCCGCTGGAACTTCTGCGCTACGCCATCCCGCAACAGCATGTCGAGAACATGATCTACAGCGGCGCCACGCTGCTGGCTGATGAGGCCGCAGAAAAGGGCGTGGTCGATGAAGCCTGCGATGCCGATCAATTGATGGAACGCGCAATCAAGGCCGCCACCCGCCTCGGCGCTCTGGACAGCCGTAACTTCCGCCTGACCAAAGCCATGCTGCGCGACGAAAGCCTGCAGCGCATGCACAGCGGCGCTGAACGACTCAACCCAGCGGTGTTCCAGCGCTGGGCCGAGGCACAGACGCTGGATGGCATCCAGCGCTACATGGACAAGCTGGCTGGCCGTTGATCAGACCGTGCTGACCGCGATCACGATGCTGGCGGCATAGCCGGAGTACTCGCCGCAGGCATTGCAGTGCCAAACATAAGCAGCCGCGGCGGGGCATTCCGCGGGTCATGAGTTCGCATTGCGAAATGTTTATCGTTTGGCTGAGCGTCTTGCGCAGATCACCGATGCTCGCCCGGCGGGTGCTGCCGCTCGGGTGGCGGATGACGCCCATCGCCAGGCGGCGGCAGGCGACGGGGATTCGGCCCCATGCGTCCGGCCTGCATCCGCGCCAGCTGCGCGCGCTCCTGGGCTGACAGCTCAGCAGCCACATTCAAAATGCGCGTCTGAGCCTGGCGCGCCAGTTCACTTTCAGCCTCACGCAAGTTTGCAAATGCGTTGCTCAAGGCTGCCGGGTCAAACGGCTCGGCGGTCATCGCCGCTTGCACCGCATCACGCGCGCTGCGGGTGGCGGCGATGGCTTCACCCATGGCCCCGTCCGGTGCTTTGCGGATCTTGCTGAACAGCTCTGCCGCCATCGGTGGAGGGCGATGCTGCCTGCCATCCGGACCGCCCCGGTCTTCGGCCGCGGGCTTGTGCCGCGACTGGCTGACCAGCGCACCGACACAAAACGCATTGAGCATCAGCGACACCAGCAAGGCCACGCCAATGGATCTCTGGACTGTCATAGGGTGACCTCCGTGTTTTCGCTCAGCTGGGCCAGGTCCCACAGGGTGACGCTGTCACTGGCCACGCTGCTGTTGCCAGACGTGGTGGGTGACACCAACGGCAGCACCAGCCCCAGACACAGGGAAAATGCCATCGCCGGGGCCAGCACCCGCCATCCGCCCAGGGCCTGCAACATGGCCTTGACGTTATGCCGCCATGTCGGCTGGGCCTGACGCAGAATCTGCGCGCGCAAGGCCACCGAGGCGGGCTCCACGCGGTAGCTTGCGAGGAGTTGATCCAAAGCCTTGTCGGCGTCGTCTGGATCCGGACGATAGGATGGAGGATTCATGCTCATCGTACTGAATTGGATAGGGTTTCATATTCCGCCAGCAAGCGCTTGCGCAAACTGCGCCGAGCGCGTCCCAGCAGGGATTCAACAGCTTCAACGCTGACACCAAGTATGTCTGCCGACTCGATGTTGCTCATACCTTGATAGTGACTCAACACCATCGCGGCGCGCTGACGCTCGGGCAACTCGGACAAGGCCAGGCGCACCCGTTGGGCCTGCAGATCAGCATCAAGCAAATCGTCAGGCTGCGGCAGCGGACTGATCAGCTCCTCACTCAGCTCTGACGTCTCCGGTGACGCGCGCCGCCAGCGCTGACGACAGGCATTAAGCGCCACGGTATGCAGCCAGGTGGAAAAGCGCGCTTCACCGCTGCGCCAGCGTGCCGCCCACTGCCACGCTTTGAGAAAAACGTCCTGGGTGACATCTTCGGCATCTTCACGCGAGCCCAGCATGCGCTGGACAAACGCCAGAATGCGGTCGACATGACGGCTGACCAGCACTTCAAAGGCCTGTGCATCGCCATCGGCAATACGCTCAAGCAACTCCGCATCCGGATCGGACACGGGCGTCGACGGCGCTGCGCTGTGATTGGGACGACGATTAAACAAGGTCAAAAGACTCGATTTCTGCAGGTTTCGTGAACTTAAATACCGCGTTGCCAGAATTCCGTCGCATTATGATCATGCCTCGACTGAGCAAGCCACAAAACATGACCTCAACTGCGACGCCGGGCCTGACCCTGTATGGCGATGTGTACTCAGGCAACTGCTACAAACTGATCCTGTGTTGCCGCGCACTGGGGCTGACATTCGACTGGCGGTATGTCGATATTCTCAAGGGCGAAAGTCGCACCCAGGACTTTTTGCGCCTTAATCCCAACGGCCGCATACCGTTACTGATCAACGCCGAGCAGCAGGCCCTGGCGGAATCCAACGCCATACTCAACTACCTGGCTGCGGACAGCAGTTTGATCCCGCAAGCGCGCTGGCAACATGCACAGATGCTGCAATGGCAGTTCTTCGAGCAGTACAGTCACGAACCCGCAATTGCCGTGGCGCGCTACATACAACGCTACCTGGGCTTGCCCGAACATGAGAAAGCCCGCAATGCCGCCTGCCAGCCGAAAGGCTACGCCGCGCTGGATGTAATGGAGCAGCACCTGGCCACACATGACTATTTCGTCGCCGAGCAGTTCAGCCTTGCTGACATCAGCCTCTACGCGTACACCCATGTCGCCGACGAAGGCGGGTTTTCATTGCACACCTATCCGCATATTTGCGCCTGGCTGGCCCGTGTCCAGGCTCAGCCAGGGCATGTCAGCATGGACATGGCAGCGCAGCTGTACCAGGCACAATAATTCAATAGCGCAGCAACACGGCGCCCCAGGTCATGCCCCCGCCCACACCTTCAAGCAGTACGTTGTGGCCACGCTGAACGCGCCCGTCTCGCACCGCTGCATCCAGGGCCAGCGGCACCGAAGCGGCTGAGGTGTTGCCATGCCGGTGCACGGTGGTCACCACCTTGTCATCCGGCACGCCGAGCTTGGCGGCCATGGCCTTGATGATGCGCAAATTGGCCTGGTGCGGAATGAACCAGTCCAGGTCTGCGCCGCTCATATTGTTGTGTGACAGGGCTTCATTGGCGACATCATGAAGCACCCGCACAGCCAGCTTGAACACCGCCTGGCCATCCATTCTCAGATACGGATGACCGGTCAGCTGGCCACTCGACAGGCTGGCAGAGACCTGCAGGATGTTGCCCTGACTGCCATCGGCATGCAGATGCGCCGAAAGTATCCCCGGCTCGTCGCTGGCCTCAAGGATCACCGCACCGGCACCGTCGCCAAACAGCACGCAGGTGCGCCGGTCATCCCAGTCGAGTATGCGTGAGAACACCTCGGCCCCAACCACCAGGGCACGCCGATGCTGGCCACAGCGAATCATGGCGTTGGCCGTGGCCACGGCGTAAATGAACCCCGTACACACGGCTTGCACGTCGAATGCCGCGCCTTGGCGCACACCCAACTTGTTCTGCAGGATGCAGGCGGTGGAAGGAAACACCATATCCGGCGTGGTCGTCGCGACCACAATCAGGTCGATGTCGTCGGCACCGATGCCGCCAGCCGCCATGGCCGCCCGCGCGGCCTGCTCGGCCAGATCGCTGGTCATCTCGTTGTCGGCAGCGACATGACGCGCTTCGATGCCGGTGCGCGAGATGATCCATTCGTCGGACGTCTGAATCGAAGTTTTCAGATCGGCATTGCTAACCACGCGCTCGGGCAAATAGCTGCCTGTCGCGACAATTTTCGAATACATCATCGCTTCACTTTTTTTTTGCCATGCACCTGAAAGCATAACCCCACTTATCGCATGGGAGGTTTGGCCGTGATCGTAACTCACAGCACCTTGGAAAAAGCGCTGCTACGACTCTTCCGAGAGCAGCACATGACCCGATATTCTTCGCTGCCTTTTCGCGAGCTGCAGGGCTTGTGGGCCTATACCGGCTTGCGCCAGAGTGATCTGCGCGACGCCTTGCGTTACATGTTTGAACAAAACGCCATCGATTTTCAGAATGACGGCGATGGCCTGTCAGTGGTGGTCACACCCAGCGGCGCCAGCATGATGCACGAGGGCGAAGTCCATCTTGGCAGCATGCTGCGCGACACCCGCGACAAGTTGTGCTTGCACCGCGCTGGTCAGCGCCAGGATTCGCGCATTACCGATGGCAGCACACGCATGCGTGCCGAGGATCACATTTCTCCGCAGTAACGGCGCGCGGCATCGGGTTGGCGTCGGGGCCTCAGGCACAGGCATAATCGCCGTTTCGCATTCAATGGAGACGGTGTTTGGCAATGCCGTCACACCCCATGCTCAAAAACCTTTTCAGGAGAAAACCCATGCCTACAGCGACCGCTCGCCATATTCTTGTTGCCAGTGAAGACACCTGCAACGACCTCAAGCAGCGCATCACCGACGGCGAAGATTTCGGCACGATCGCCAAGGAATTCTCGACCTGCCCGTCAGGCCAATCCGGTGGTGACCTGGGCAGCTTCAGCCAGGGCATGATGGTGCCGGAATTCGACCAGGTCGTATTCCGTGATGAACTCAACACCGTGCACGGCCCGATCAAAACCCAGTTCGGCTATCACCTGCTGGAAATCACCAGCCGCAACGCCTGAACGGACAATCAAAGTGAATCAGCCTGACCTTGCAGACCAGCTGGTTGATTTGCAGGCCCGTGTCGCCCACCAGGACGACACGGTGCTCCAGCTCAATGACATCGTCGCCAGCCAGCAAAAAGAAATCAGCGACCTGACCATGGCGGTGCAAAAACTGGCTCGCCAGTTGCAATCACTGCGTGAGGCCGGCGGTGGTGGTGGCGAAGTCGTCGACGAGCGTCCGCCGCACTACTAGCCCGGCATATTCAATCGCCGAGCAGCCGCTCGATCTGTTCTTCCAGTTGCGCCACCCGGGCCTCCAGTGCATCCAGCCGGGAACCCGACGCATCCGAAGAACGGCTGGCTGCGGCCATCGGCTCCACGATCGCCTCCTCGCCACACAGCAAGTGGGCGTAGCGCGCCCCCTTGTGCCCGGCCGTGCCCAACAGTTTGACCAGCGGCTGCGCCCGATCCGTCAGATCCTCCAGCGCCTGGACAATGGCTTGCGGCTCAAACGGCCCGCCCAGATTGGCAGTGTTGGCACGCAGTTCGGCCAGGGTTTGCGGGCCACGCAGCATCAGGGCCACGAGCACCCCCAGCGTCACTTCATTGAGCAAGAACTGATGCTTGAAGCGATGCCGCCAGCGTGCAACCCGCGCACCCAGCTCTTCAGCAACCAGATCCTGCTCAAGCAGATCGAGCAATCCTGAACCCACCTCACCCTCACGCAAGCTCATGACTGGATGGCGGCAATTCTTCTGGTTGCAAGCGGCCATCAGCGCGTTGACGGTCATCGGGTAATACTGCGGCGTGGTCAGCGATTTCTCGACCAGCGCAGCGACGATACGGGCCTGTACCGGTGTCAATGTTTGTGCGTTCATCAGTTCATCCCCGGAAACAGCGGGCGTTCGGTGTAGCCCTGCGGGAGGCTCAGTCGCTGTGCATCCGGGGTCTCATGATCGACTTCCTTCAGCACCGCCTTGGCGCGCTCAGCGCCCGGCGCACGGTGTTCCACCGGCACGCCATCGATCTGATCCAGCACCGCAGCCATGGACCCGGCCCCGAATTGTGCGGCCATCGCACTCATGGCCTCGCCCATGCGCTTGAGCAGCGCCATATCCGAAACCTTGAGCCCAACCGCCTTGACGCTGGCCAGACACAGCTCTTCACTGGGTTTGTCATTGTCGAACACCGTCACCGGCTGGCAGCTGTATCCGCCAACCTCGCGCCTACCTTCACCTTTCTCGACCCGAAAAGTGTGGCTCGACAGATCCGGCGCCTGCGGCAACATGCCCTTCATCATCTCGCGCTGCTCGGGTGGCAGCATGGCAAGCTGCTGCTCGATCTGCTTTTGCAAAGCCGCGACCTGTTGTGACAGCGCATTGGCCGCCTCCGCAGTCACCCGGTTATAGCTACGACTGGTGTCATCCACGACATACAGGGTCTTGTCGGCATCGTGGTACAGCAGCCATTGCGCTTCGCCCTGCTGCGACATGCGCACCGCATTCGCGCCGATTTCCAGCAGCTGACGCTGCTCACTGCCGGGGCTTGCGTAGGACAGCGTGCCGGCAGCGCAAGCCGCACCACTCAAGGCCAGCAAAGCCGGCGCAACAATTACTCGGATGACATTCATTCCCTGGGGTCTCCACGATCAGCTCACGATGGGGCGACAAAGCATACGGTCACCCTGCTGCCGCCGCCATGCGCAGCGGCTACACTTCAGGCTTCAGACCCCAACAAGGTCAGCGCGTTCATGAGCACAGACGACGCCGCCACATGGCAACAGATTGAAGAGCTGCTGGATGCAGCCCTGGATCAACCTTTGGCTGATCGTGCCGCTTTCGTAACCCAGCGCAGCGCGGGCAATCCGGCCTTGCGCCAACGCGTTCTCGATTTGCTCGCGGCCAGCGACGATGCCGGCGATTTCATGGAAACAGGGCCGCAGGATCAGACCACCGTGCAGGACAGCCCCGAGCCAGTGGACACCAGCGGCCAAATCGGCCCTTGGCGGATTATGCAGCTGCTCGGACGCGGCGGCATGGGCGAGGTCTACAAGGCGCACAGGGACGATGGCGTCTACACCCAGATCGTTGCGCTCAAGCTCCTGCGCGGCGATCAGGACGCCATGCTGGCGCGCTTCGAAAGCGAACGCCAGATCCTGGCCGACCTGCACCACCCGGGCATCGCACGTCTGATCGACGGCGGTATGACGCCCGATGGACGCCCTTACATGGCCATGGAGTTCATCGATGGCAGCCCGCTGAGTGCATGGCTGAAGCAACGCCCCAGCCTGCAGCGCCGCCTGCAGCTGTTCCTCGACCTGTGCCCGGCGGTGAGCTATGCCCATAGTCGCCTGGTGGTGCATCGCGATATCAAGCCAGACAACATTCTGGTCGACCGCGAAGGGCGGCCCCATTTGCTGGATTTCGGTATCGCCAAGCTTAACCCGCAGGGCCTCAACGCAAACGCCACCCAGGCGATCGCCACGCCCAACTATGCCGCGCCCGAACAGTTCACCGGCGACACCATCACCACTGTCACAGATGTCTACGGCCTGGGTGCCACCCTGTATTTCCTGCTGTGCCAGAGACCGCCGGTTGAACTCGAAGGGATGAGCTTGCCGCGCATGCTCGACCGCATCTGCCACGCTCAACCCAAGGCGCCCAGCCTGCGCGTCAGTGGTCCCGCCATAACCCAACTGCGCGGCGACCTGGATGCGATTTGCGGCAAAGCGCTGGCACGCGACCCGCAGCAACGCTACAGCAGTGTTCAGGCACTGGCTGATGATCTGCGCCGCCACCTCGCCAGCGAGCCCGTTCACGCCCGTCCGCCCAGCTTCGGCTACCGCGCAGGGCGTCTGTTGCGCCGCCATGCCATGTTCGCCTGCGCCTCGCTGGCGGTCCTGCTCAGCCTCGCAGTCGGCCTGGGTGCGACCAGCTGGCAGGCCCACAAAGCCGCCAACGAGCGCGATATCGCACGCCGCGAAGCGGCACGCTTGTCGACCATGCGCGGCTCAATCCTGCGCCTGTTCCGCAGCGCCGCCAGCGAGCTCGACACCGACCGCCTGACCGCACGCGAACTGTTTGCCAAAAGTGCCACCAACATCGCGCGCGACTTCGGCAACGACCCGGCCACCGCCGCAGCCCTGATGCAGATGCTCGGCGAACTGCAGCTGTTTACCGAAGATTACGCCGCGGCGCGCGAATTGCTGGAGCAGGCTCGCGCCCTGCCGCAAACACAGGTGGATGCCCAGGTGCGCGCCAGCATCGACATCAATCTCGCCCACCTGGCCTACCGTGACGGCAATTACGATCAGGCCCGCCAGCTGTATGACCAGGCCATGGCGGTGTGGGCGGTCAGTCCTCAGCGCTATCCGGCCGAGCGTATCTGGGCGGCTACTCTGGCCTCGCAGCTGGCGCGCGCCCAGGGCCAGACCCGCACCGCGGTAACCCATCTGCGTGATGCCGCCCGCCAGGCCCGCAAGCACTGGGGTGATGCGCACGAAGAAACCGGCATCGTGCTGATCAATCTGGCGGTGGCGCTGTACTACGACAACCGCCTGGCCGAGGCGCTTGAAGCCTGCGCCGAAGCCTGGGCCGTGTGGCAGGCCATCGACAAGCAAAACTCTCCGGACGCCCTCAACCTGCTCGCCAACTGGGGCCTTTTCGCGCTGCGTCATGGCGACCCGTATGAAGGCGAAAAACGTCTCGCCGCAGCGCTGGAACTGCGCACCAACCTGTATGGCGCATCCGCAGCCCAGGCCACCTTGATGAAGAATCTTGGCGTCGCCCATCGCATCAATGGGCGGCGTAATGCCGGCATGCGCCTGCTCGAACAAGGCGAGTGGATGGCACAAAAATATGCCGGCGCCGGCGGGCGCCTGCATGCCAGCGCGGTGTATGCACTGTCACGCGCACTCAGCGAAGAGGGGCAAAACGACGAGGCGCGACAGCATCTGACCGCCCTGCTCGACGCCGATGAAGCCAGCGCGACCACCTGGCATCACCTCAATCAGGCCCTGCTGGCCAGCCTGACGGACGAACGCACTCTTGCCACAACCCTGTTCAATCAGGCCCTGCAAGGGCTTGAGCAGAATGGCGATGCAGCGCTCAGCCAGCACGCCGATGCGCTGGCCCTGAAATCTCACTGGTTGGCGGATCACGGCGACCTGGATCAAGCCCTGAGCCTGATCGAGCAGGCCATCGCAACAAAGTCACGCGCGCGCCACCAAGCCCACTATGAGGTTCTGCGCATGAACCACCACAAGATCACACTGCTGCAGCGACTGGACCGGGCAGAGGAAGCGCAGGCGCTGTGGCAGGACAGCCGCAAGCTGGCGCTGGCTCAGCTGGGCAGCGAACACCCGATCAGCCAGTTGTTGGCCACTGCGCAGGCCACACTCAGTTCATCGCGTCATACAACCACGCCTTGGCCTTGAGCCAGTCGCGGCGCACGGTGCGCTCGGTGATCTCAAGCGCTTGTGCGGTTTCCGCATCGGTGTAGCCACTGAAAAAGCGGCATTCCACCACCCGCGCGAGACGCGGATTGAGTGCGCCCAACTGTTCCAGATGCTGGTTCAGCTCGAGCAGAAAATCGGCCCCTTCCGCCGGATCGGCCGGCATCAGGCCCAGCCCGGAATCATCCAGTGACAAGGCTTTCTGGCCGCTGCCGCGTTTTTCCGCCAAGGTTGCGCGGGCACTGTCGACCAGCACCTGACGCATGGCCGCAGCCGCGGTGTTGAGAAAGTGCGCCCGACTGGCGTAATCCTGCTTGCCGGCAGCCAGTTTGAAGAACGCCTCATTGACCAGCGCGGTGGTTACGAACGTCTGACCAGCAACAAGCTTGCGGCGCTCACGATGAGCCCGCGTCTTGAGTTCCTTGTACAGCGCCTCATACAGCGCGCCGGCCCCCTGCCGAGTCAAATCGCCGGCTTGTTGGTGTGGCTCCATGAATCTCCCCCGAGTGACATGGACGATCCATTACACCACCTTGGCGCGCGTTGACCAAGCGCCCACATGCACTCTGGACACAACTCGCAGATCGTGGCGATTCAGAGCCTGATATGATCCGCGACCCTTTCTGAAGCCTGCTCAAAACCATGTGGTTCAAGAATCTTTGCCTGTTCCGTCTGGAAAAATCCTGGTCCATCACACCGGCTGCGCTGGAAGAACAATTGGCTCGCAAGCCGCTGCTGCCGTGCACCGGCCAGGCCGCTCAGAGCCGTGGCTGGGTCCCGCCCAAGGACGATGACGGCGCACTGGTTGAAGCCCTGATGCCGCATTTCATGATCGCTCACGGCAGCGAAGAAAAGCTGTTGCCGGCGAGCGTGATCAACGAGGAAGCCAAGGACAAGGCGCGCGAGTTTGAAGCCCAGCGCGGTTACAAGCCCGGGCGCAAACAGATGCGTGACATCAAGGATGAAATCACCATGACCCTGATGCCGCGTGCGTTCGTGCGGCGCAAGCGGGTACGCGCCTGGATCGACTGCGAAGAGGGCTGGCTGATCGTCGACACCTCAACCGCAGCCGCCGCAGAAAATCTGATTGAGCATCTGCGCGCCACGGTCGAAGACCTGCCGCCGGTCAAGCTGATTGAGCCGAACATGGCACTGGCCGTGACCATGACCGAATGGCTGGCCAAGAATGCCGCCCCCGGCGCCTTCCAGATTGAAGACGAATGCGAGCTTAACGGCAGCGAGGAAACCAAATCCACGGTGCGTTACCTGCGCCACCCGCTCAATACCGAGGAAATTCGCAAACACATCACCTCGGGCAAGCGGGTCAGCAAGCTAGGTATGTCGTGGGGCGACAAACTGTCGTTCGTGCTCAATGACACCCTGCAGATCAAGAAACTCAAATTCCTCGACATGGATCGCGATGATGGCTCCGAGGGCAGTGATGTCGACGAGGAGCAGCGCTTCGAAATCGATTTCACATTGATGAGCAGCGAACTGCGCATGATGCTCGGCGAGCTTTGCGCCATCATTGGCGTGGAATAGCCCTCACGGAGACAGCTGCATGGATCAGGCCGAGAAGCTACTGCAGGCGCATATCGCCTTCGAACTCAAACGCTGGACCTCGAGCAAAATGGACAAACAGCTCGAACCGTTGCTGGAGGGCATCTGGACCTGGCTCGAAGCCACCCATTTGTCGGCCATGCTTGAGGCTGAAGTGGCGGTCGACACCGGCATGCGCTGGCTGAATGACTGGTATCTGCCCGACACCCTGACCGTGCTCATCGGATCGATCGCCAAGCGCCTGGTGCAGCTGCCGGTCAACACCCAGACACGCATTGGCGACGTGGTCGACGATGAGCTGTATGCCGCTGGCGTGGAGCTGATCGTGGACATGGATGAGTTGCGTGAGAGTCTCATCAAACAAGCGACCGAAAGCCCGCTGTACGCCATGCTGATTTCCAATGTGCTGTACAGCGGCATCCGCGACTATCTGTCGTCAAGCAGCGGCGCGGTGCAAAAGGTGCCGGGCATGGGTTCGTTGCTGAGTAAAGGCAGCGCCGCACTCAACAAGCGTATGCCGGGCCTGGAGTCTGCGATCGAAGATCGCCTGCGCAGCTTCATTCGTGGCAACACCGAAAAAAGCATTCGCAACAGCCAGCAGTTCCTGCTTGAAGCCCTGGGACCCGAGCAGATCCGCGAGCTGGCCGAAGAAGTCTGGAATGATGGCAAGGACACCCGGCTGAGCGTTGCGGACATGATCGGGGATGACGACATTGACCGTCTGGCCAGCTTCGGTCTGCAGGTGTGGCACGAACTGCGCCAGACGGAATACATTCAGGAACTGCTGCGTGAAGGCATTCAGGGCTTTTACGAAGTCTATGGCAGCCAGTCGCTGGCCGAACTGCTCAACCATCTGGGCCTGAACCGCGACACGCTGCAAAGCGAGATTCGCACCCTCGCCCCCGACTTGCTCAAACAGGCCCGCGACACCGGACTGCTGGAAACCTGGCTGGAATTGCAGCTGGCGCCGTTCTACCGCTCTCCAGCCTGCGCCAAGCTCCTCAAAGCCTAGCGCTCAGCCAGTCGCTAATACGCCGCTCCAGCCAGAAGTCCATACCGCCGCCTGCTGCTCT
Source organism: Oceanococcus sp. (assembly GCA_041619315.1). Taxonomy (GTDB): domain Bacteria; phylum Pseudomonadota; class Gammaproteobacteria; order Nevskiales; family Oceanococcaceae; genus Oceanococcus. The sequence continues at coordinate 12,724 of JBFKEC010000038.1, forward strand.
GGCGACAAAGCCAACATGACCACCATGGCGGCTGAGTTCGAGCTCGACCTGGGCTGACAGATCCTGCGCCGCAGGAATAATCTGAGGCCGCATGAACGGATCGTCCTGGCTATGCACGATCAGACACGGCCGGGCAATATGGCTCAGCAGCGGGCCGCACTCGCAGCGCCGGTAGTAATCCAGCGCATCCGCAAACCCGTTCAAGGGCGCGGTCCAGGCATCGTCAAAGGCAAAAAAGTCTCGCGCCTGTATGGCCGAGGCCAGATCCACCTCAGGCGGCAAGGCCACATGCTGAGCCTTGCGCTGCGCCATGAGCTTGAGATCACCCAGCAAACGTCGCTGATAGACCTTGGACACACCTTCGCGCAGACGCTGCGCACAAGGCTCCAACTGGAAAGGCACGCTGGCCGCCGCGACGAAATCTGCCGGGTGATTGGCGCCTCCCTCTGCCGCCGCCTTGAGCGTGATATTCCCGCCCAACGACCAGCCGATGTTGGCCAGTGCCGAGTCCGCAAAGTCCGCACGCAGACGGGCCAGCAACGCACGCAGATCGGCGGTATCACCCTGATGATAGTTGCGCGCCAGGCGGTTGGGCACTTCGCCACCGCCACGCAGTTGCAGAATCAATCCAGACCAGCCGCGCTGCATCAGCTCGCGCGCGGTGCCCCGCAAATATTTGGATTCGAAGCCACCGGTCAGCCCATGCACCAACACGGCAATCGGCTGGCCGGGCTGCGGCCGGGCGAACCAGCCCAGATCAACAAAGTCGCCATCGTCCAGTTCCCAGCGCTCCATCTCCAGCGCCAGGGGCGGCAACGCCCGTACCAAGGTGGGCACCACCGTCTGCATATGCGCATTGCGCAGCAGCGGGTGCGGTCGAAACGCCGACTCGATTATCCGTCCGTGATTCATGGGCGAACCAAGCCAGCGCGATAACGGGCCCAGTCGAAACACGGCCCGGGGTCCGTCTTGCGTCCCGGGGCAATGTCGCAATGCCCGGCGATACGCGCATCGGTGATCGCAGGCCAACGTGACTGAATCAAGCGGGTCAGACGGATCAGCGAACGATATTGCGGGCCGGTGTAGCGGTGACGGTCGGTGCCTTCCAGCTCAATCCCGATGGAAAAATCATTGCAGCGTTCGCGCCCGTCAAACTGGGACTGGCCCGCATGCCAGGCGCGCGCGGTCAGCGGCACAAACTGCTGAATACTGCCGTTGCGCCGGACATACAGATGGGCCGAGACACGCAGATCTTTGATCTCTTCAAAAAACGGATGGGCCTGCGGATTCAAGGTGTTGCAGAACAGCTCGCGCACATGCGGCCGACCAAAACAATCCGGTGGCAGGCTGATCGCATGAATCACCAGCAAGCTGATGTCCTCCACCTTGCCCTCAACCTGGGGCCGCTCATCGCAATTGGGCGACGGGTAACGCCGCACCCCGGTCAACCAGCCATCGGGCAAAATTCTCATGCAGCAAATTCTGCCACAGGGCACGCCGGCGCCGATTGAAAATGCCAACCCTTGGCCTCGCGCTGCGCTGACATCACTTTCCAGCTCAACGGCGCAGGCCGCCGATTCAGAATGTAAAGACTCACCACAAATGCATCCCAGGCGGTGAACTGCTGCAGATGGTCTGCATGCCCTGGCGGCAGGGTCCAACCGCCCTGCCCCCACAACAATTGGGGAGCCTGCGCCATACTCACCACACCCAAACCGGTGGCTTTGGCCCACGCTTCCTTGGCCGTCCACAATGCCAGCGCCGTGGATGCAATAAGCTCCGTCTGCTGGGCTTCCAGCTGACGAACTTCTTCGGCATGAAACTGGCGCCGCGCCAGCGCCGCCCAACGCGCCTTGCGTCCGCGTGGTTCGATATCAATCCCCAGCGGACTGCGCCCCAGCGCCAACGCGACCGCATCCTGACTGTGGCTCAGGCTAAAGTGCCAACCTGGCGGCTCGCGCAGCTGTGGCTTGCCGCGTGGATCACGCTCCAGGCGCAGGGTCTGGCCCAATGCCGCGGTGAGCATCTGGTCACGCAAGGCATGGGCCAGCGGGCGCAGCTCGGCAGGCGCAAGGCCGGGCAGCCGGCATAACCAGATCGTGCACATCAGAAGTACCTCATCACACTGAATTCGACCGCATTCTGACGCCCAGCACGCACATGCCAGGCCTGCGCCCGCAGCCCCCAATTCGGGCCCAGCTGCCAATGCTGGCCAAGCCGAATGCGGGTCTGATCCTGATCATCATCGGCAATATGCCCGTGGCGACGAGCCCAGCGAACCGACAGTTGCCACGGCCCGTCAGCACTCCAGCGCCCACGCAGCAGCATGTGGGCACCGTGCTCAATGCCACGCTGACCGCCCTCACCCAGGACCACACCCGCCTGCGCCAGCAATGACAGACTGATGCCTGCAGACCAGCTCATGCCCAAGCCACCACCGCCATGCCACAACCCGGACGCGTCCCCGAACGGGCGTCGGTAACCGGCATCGACCTGCCAGGACCATGGCCGGAACCAGGCGTCGCGGCGCGGCAGCGAGCGGACCTTGATCACACTCAGTTCATGCAGCCGCAGGTTGCCTGCGCGTAGTCCCACGCGTGTATCCAGCACAGCTATTTCGCTGTCCGGCGACAGTCCGCGTGCACCATCGAGCAGATCGTGCAAAACCGGACGCCAGCCGAACATGAATTCGTTGTGCGTATCCGCTACACGCAGACCTGCGCTCAAACGCTGACTGTGGTGGCTTTGATGTGCCGGCTCTGGCGCCTCCAGCGGCTGCCAGGCTTGCGCCTCCGCCAGCCCGCTGCGCGCAGCCAGAGCCTGACGCTCCAGCTCCAGATAATGATTGCGCGAGGTAACCGATGGCGCCCGCCCAAGCATGCCGGTGGCGCTGCGATAGCGCGCCAGGTCCGCCAGCACATCCAGCGCACGCGCCTGCTCTAGCGTAACAACCGGCGCGTCGCCCAGCGCCTGCTGCACCGCGCGCTGCTCGCTATCACTCAACTGATCGATACGTTGACGCAAATTGGCCCGCAACGAAGGGCGGTAAGTTACCTGCTGGACAAGCCCGTAACGCTGCAAGCGCCGGATGGTGTCCAGCGGCGCAGCAAACAGCTTGAAGCCGCGGGTCAGGGGCAGTTCGGGCCGAATGACCTGAAGCAACGCGAGCAGTTGAAAGCTGCAGTTTTCATCGAGGAAGAAATAGTCGAATTCGACCTCGCGCAGCTCCCACAAATGGGCCAGCAACAGGTCAATGTCAGCGGCGCTCAGGGCCAGGCGGTATTCCCACAGCGCGCGCTGCTCCAGATACGCATACTCGGCGACCTTGTCGTAATACCGGCCCACGCCAAAGCGCCCGGCATAGCCCCCACTCAGTCCCTTGAAGGCGTAGCTTAACCCTGGCTCATCGTGGGTCTGCGCAGCGAAATTGATCGCCCAGGCGAGCAGCGGACTGCCATCCGAATCGAGACGCAAAAAGGTGTGACCAAAGGTCGATGACGGATTGCCCAAATAGGCCGAAGCAAAAACCAGCGTTATGCCCTGAATGTTTAGCCGGTCACGCCACGCCTGGTATTGCAC
>JBFKEC010000039.1:0-16242 GCA_041619315.1 Oceanococcus sp.
ATTTTCGTATGCAGGCCCAGACCGAGGAGATTCTCGGTGACATCCGGGTCAGCGGCATCCGCTTCAAGGATGGCACCCAACTGGATGCGGATCTGATCGTCATGGCGGTCGGCATTCGGCCCAATATCAAACTGGCGCAGGACTGCGGCCTGCAATGCGAACGCGGCATCGTGGTCAATGATGCGATGCAAACCTACGATCCCACAGTCTATGCAGTGGGCGAATGTGTGCAGCATCGACAGGCCATCTACGGGCTGGTCGCACCACTGTGGGAACAGGCCCGCGTATGCGCCAACCATCTGGCCCAGATGGGCATCGATCATTACCCCGGCTCACGCGTTTCAACCCGCCTGAAAGTCACTGGCATCGACTTGTTTTCGGCCGGCGATTTCATTGCCCAGGACGGCGATGAAGAAATCGAGTTCCGCGACCTGCGCCGCGGGGTGTACAAAAAATTGGTGCTGCGCCACGGCCGCCTGGCCGGCGCGGTGCTGTATGGCGACGTCAGTGATGGTTCGTGGTACTACGATCTTATGATTGACGGCGCCGATGTCAGCGAACTGCGCGACGTCCTGATTTTTGGCAAAGCCTTTGCTGATGCCGAAGCGGCCGCTTGATGGCGCAGCCTGATCCCATAGACATGTCCCAACTGCCCATCAATTCGCCCAACCAGCCGGCCAGCGTGAAAACCACCTGCCCGTATTGCGGGGTCGGCTGTGGCGTCAACGCCACGCTTCAGCTCGATGGCAGCATTGGCATATCAGGCGACGACAACCATCCGGCCAATTTCGGCCGGCTGTGCTCCAAGGGCACGGCGCTGGGTCCGACCACCAGCCTGCAAGGTCGCTTGCTGCAACCTCAAGTGGACGGACAGACCAGCGACTGGAACCACGCGCTGGATACAACGGCTCAACGCCTTAAGGCGCTGATCGACGAGCATGGCCGTGAATCTGTGGCGTTGTATGTGTCCGGCCAGTTGCTGACCGAGGATTACTACGTCGCCAACAAGCTGGTCAAAGGTTATTTGGGCAGCGCCAACATCGACACCAATTCCAGGCTGTGCATGTCATCCGCAGTCGCTGGCCATGTGCGTGCATTTGGTGCCGACGCCGTGCCCTGCAACTACGAAGATCTCGAACTGGCCGATATGGTGGTCATCACCGGATCCAACCTGGCCTGGTGCCATCCAGTGGTGTATCAGCGTCTGGTCAAGGCCAAACGCCAACGCCCAGAGATGCACGTGGTCGTGATCGATCCACGCGGCACCCCGACGTGTGACATTGCCGACCAGCATCTGGCCCTCAAACCGGGCACCGATGTGGCCCTGTTCAACGGCCTGCTCAGCGACTTGCGCCGCCGTGGCCATGTCGATGAAGAGTTCCTGGCACGGCATACCCAGGGCGCGGCGCGCGCGCTTGAAAGCGCTGAAATGAACGTCGATGAGGTAGCCAACATCTGCGCCCTGGGCATCGCCGAGGTGAGCGCGTTTTACCAGCGTTTCGGCGACACTGAAAAAGTCGTCACCCTGTTTTCGCAAGGGGTCAATCAGTCCAGCGCCGGGGCCGACAAGGTCAACAGCATTATCAATTGCCATCTGCTTAGCGGGCGCATTGGTCGTGCTGGCATGGGGCCGTTTTCCATCACCGGCCAGCCCAACGCCATGGGTGGACGTGAAGTGGGCGGGCTGGCCAACATGCTCGCCGCCCACCTGTCGCTGGATCAGCCGAGCCATCGCGATCTGGTCCAGCAATTTTGGAACAGCCCGCACATCGCCGAGCGTCCGGGGCTCAAAGCGGTCGATCTGTTCGAAGCGATTCACAGCGGACGTATCAAGGCGGTGTGGATCATGGCCACCAATCCGGTGGTCAGTCTGCCCAATGCCAATCGCGTACGCGAAGCGCTGGAACAATGCCCGCTGGTCATCGTGTCTGATATCCGCGAAGACACCGACACGATCAAACTTGCACACATTCGCCTGCCTGCCACCGGCTGGGCAGAGAAAGACGGCACGGTGACCAATTCGGAGCGTCGGGTGTCGCGCCAGCGCGCCTTTCTGCCGCCTGCAGGTGATGCACGCCCGGACTGGTGGATTATCAGTCAGGTCGCTCAACGGCTCGGCTTCAACGGTTTTGATTACGCCGGACCGGGGCAAATTTTCGACGAGCATGCACGCCTTTCCGCCCATGCCAATTCGGATGACGCGATACCCCGCCCCTTCAATATCGGCGGCTTGGCTGGTTTGAGTCAGACCGACTATGACGCCCTGCAACCCATTCAGTGGCCGGTACCCAGCGCCGCACATCCCGGCACTCCGCGCCTGTGTACTGATCATTTCTATACACCGAACAAGCGCGCCAATCTGGTCGCGGTGAGCTATCGACCGCCGGCCCATGCCGCCGATGGCGAGTTTCCGTTTGTGCTCAACACCGGGCGCATTCGTGACCAATGGCACACCATGACGCGCACCGGTCTGGCACCCCAACTGGCCACCCATATACCCGAGCCATTTGTTGAGATCCACCCGCACGATGCGATGCTGTGCGCCGTGCGCGAAGGCACGCTGGCCCGGGTCCGCAGTCGCTGGGGACGCGTGGTTGTGCGGGTTCGCTTCAGTGCCGAAATGTCACGCGGGCAAATCTTCATTCCGATTCACTGGAGCCAGCAAACGGCCTCCGATGCCCGGGTTGGCAAAGTGGTCAACCCGGCGGTGTGCCCAACATCCGGCGAACCGGAATTCAAGCACACACCGGTCTCGGTCGAACCGTTTAGTGTGGACTGGCATGGTTTCGTGCTCACCCGCGGTGACGTTGACACCCGCGAGCTGGCCTGGTGGACACGTATTCAGGGTCAGTCCTTTGTGCGTTACGAGATTGCCGGGCGCCACAAGCCCAGCGACTGGTCAGCCTGGTCGCGCCAACTGCTCGGGGTGGATGGCGATGACACCGATGTCCTCGAATTTCGTGACAGCGCCTCGCCGCTGTACCGCGCGGCGGTTATCGTAAATGGTGCCGTTCAGGCCTGCGTGTTCGTATCGCCGCAGCCCGACCTGCCCTCACGCACCTGGTTGGCAGGCCTGTTCGACAAACCGCAACTGGACAATGGCGACCGCATCAGTTTGCTCGCCGGGCGTCCGGCCGATGCTTCCGCCGATAGCGGTCCAATGGTGTGCTCCTGTTTCGGCGTTGGCCGCAACACCATTGCCCGGGCGATACAGGATCAAGCCCTGACCACTCCGGAGGCGGTCGGAAAGTGTCTCAAAGCGGGCACCAATTGTGGCTCCTGCGTGCCGGAACTGCGCAAGATTCTACTTGAGGCTGGCCCGGCCAATAGCCTCGCCAACGCAGCCTCGTAAGGGCTCAAGCCCGCGCCACTGGCATATTTGTTGCTTTGAAAATGTGGCTTGCGCCGCACGTCTCGGCTCAGGCCACAACTCGCTGATTCACGGACAACGAAGTCCACGCTCCCGCCCGCGGGGGCGTGGGCTTTTTTTATGCGCGGCGTTCTGGCGCGGCGCAATGACCCTGGGAGTTCACATGAAAACGCACTTGAAACCCGTACTGTTACCTCTGGCGCTGCTTGCAGCGCTCCCCTTGCCATCTGCCGCCAGTGCCGGATGCACCGCACCAACACCCTCCTCTGCACTGCAATTGGGCGGCTGCATGGCTGGCGACTCGCTGATCCTGCGTGATGTCAAATTTGATACCGACAAAGCCACCCTCAAGCCTTTCTCGATCGGCCTGCTGCAGCAGGTTGCCAGCGAACTGAAAAAGAATCCGAGCATGAAGGTGGCCATTCAGGGCCATACCGATGCCATTGGCCAGGCCGAATACAACCAGGCCCTGTCACTGCAACGGGCCTCCGCTGTGGTCGACTTTCTGATCGGCGCAGGCGTCAATCCGGCTCAGCTTGAGAGTCAAGGTCTGGGTGAGTCCCAGCCCATGGCCGAAAACGCCAGTGCTGAAGGTCGCGCGCTCAACCGCCGGGTCGAACTGGCCCTGATCGGCACGCTCAAGCCACAAGCTGCGGAACCACCTCCCCCGCAGACCGTGTACATCTCCACCTTTCAGGCCAAACCCGGCGCGCTCACCGTACCGGTCGGCACCAAGGTGAGCTGGATCAACTACGACGAAATCTCCCATGACGTCACTTTCGAGGACAGCAGCACCCAGCGGATCTGGACCCGTGCCTGGGCCGGTGACACGGTTTCGCGCACGTTTGATCAGCCCGGTGAATACACCTATCGCTGCAGCGTGCACAAGGACGTCAACGGCAAGATCATCGTTCAGCCGGTAAACCAGATCACCAAGACCGAAGCCCCCGCGTTCCCCGGCCACACCACCGCAACTTACAAGGCAGAACAAACCACCGAGCCGTACAATTCCGGCGGCTACAAAGCCCCCATGCAACATACCGGGCATACCCACCACGCTGCGCCACCTGCGACCAGTTACAGTGCACCGGCAGCTGCCCCCGCATCGGCTCCAGCCGCAGCGTCCGGCACGACCAGCGTGAGCATCGACCGTCATGCCTTCAGCCCCCAGCGGCTGGTCGTGGCCAAGGGCACCACGGTGACCTGGACCAATGATGAAATGTCGCGCCACATCGTGGTGTTCGGCACCCGCCAGAGTGATGCACTGCGCAAGGGCGACAGCTTCAGTCGGGCGTTCGATGAGCCCGGCGAATACCCGTACCACTGCGGCATGCACAAATACATGACAGGCACCGTCGTGGTGGAAGGTTGATCGGCCACTCACCACAATGACGCAGGCGCACTGCTGAAGTGCGAACCCGCGCCAGCATGGTGCTGGCGCAAGGCAGAAACCCGGTCAACGGCGGCCGACACGCTTCTGCAACACGGCGAAAGCCGTAAACCCCAGTAATGGCACAGTTGGCACAGCCATTGCTTTAATAAAACCAGGCACCATCGGGTGCTGAAGACAATCAAATTGGTGGTGCTTTAGCACTAACCAGACAAGGACAACGGCGTCCTCATTCTCCGAACAAGGTTTCGGCGATGAGGGCGCTTTTTTTTGGCCGGATGTCCGGCCAGGTGTCCGATCAGGGAGACAAGTACACGGCGTCATGGCTGTTGCGGCGCCACAACCGTCAGTAACTTTTGAGGACAGAACAAATGAATTATTCAATTGGGAGCACAAGCCGTTGGGCTGGCGCGATGCTACTCGCAAGCGGAATGCTGTGGGCAAATACGGCCTCGGCCGGGCTGGTCAACTCCGGCAAGGTTCTCGCAACCGGTGGGGTTATCACGGTTGACGGTTCGGGCGGCGGCGGTATTGCGCCCTGGGCCACGATTTCCGGCTACGGAACCCGCGACGGCATCAATGGGGGTTTGCACTACACCTGGGTTTATCTGCCCGACTACTCGCTCAATTCCTACGGCTTTACCGCCGGCTTCTTTGATCGCCTGGAACTGTCGTACACCCGCAGCACCCTGCCCACCGGCGGCACCTTCGATACGGTTGGCCTGATCTCGGATGCAGCCGGCCTGGACACCGGCATCGAGCCGTTCAACACCACCATCAAGATGGATGTGTATGGCGCCAAGCTGCGCCTGTTCGGCGATGCCGTTTACACCTCGGACAGCTGGATTCCGCAGGTTGCCGTCGGTGCGCACTGGAAGGAAAACAAGAACAGTGCCCTGATGAATACCCTGCAGGCTGCCGATACCGAAGATTGGGAAGCCTACGCGGTGGCGACCAAGATCTTCTTCCCGATCAGCACCCTGGTCAGTGTGGCCGGCCGTTATACCTCGGCCAACCAGACCGGTCTGACTGGCTTTGGTGGCCCGGACGGCAACGACAAGGAACTTCGCCTGGAAGTTTCGATTGCACATTTGTTGTCCAAGAACACCGCCTTCGGCTTTGAGTACGCCCAGCACGGCGACAACCTCGGCGGTCACAGCGTGGAACTGGCCGGGCTTGACCTGACCGGCGTCACCGGACTGCTTAGCGATCTTGGCCTTGGCACCGGCGACACCCTCACACAGCTGCCCGAAGACGACTGGTTCGATGCCTTCTTCGCCTACTTCCCGAACAAGAACATTTCATTCGTGTTCGCCTACGCCATGCTCGGCAACATCACGCTCACACCTGAGCAGCATGGCTTTTACATCTCGATGCACGCGACCTGGTAACGCGCCGCGCTATCTCACAAGGAGAGTCTCATGAAACTCAAGACACGTCTCATCGCATTGACCCTGGTTGGCAGCTTTGGTCTGGGCATGGCCCAGAGTGCTGCAGCCACCGAGAAGAAAACCAACCCGATCCTGGGTATCCCCTCATCCGCCGTGGAAAAGTTCGGTGGTGAAGAAGGTGTACGCAACTGGGTCGAATCCCTTTTCTACTACATCATGCTCGACAACCGTATCAATCACGTCTTCCGTGAATACGGCAACATCGAGCGTCAGATCTACCTCAACACGCAGTTGGAACAGTTGGTGCTAGGTAAACCAGTTGAATACCAAGGGGCCAGCATGGCTGCAGCGCATGCTGATCTTGCCATCAACATGGAGCAATTCAACGCCGTTGTGGAAGCGGCTTATAACGCCTGCGAACGCACCAACATCACCTATTACGCGTGTAACTACCTGATTGCGGCACTGGCGCCGTTTACCGATGACATCGTGACGCAGTAAGCGCGCGAACACCCCCTTGCGTGGGGGCGGGTCACTTCCCTGGTTGCGGTCGCTGCATCACGCATTTAGATGTCACCTACGGTGAGTTCCCCAAAGACTTGGCGGCTTCAATAAGGCCGCCCCCACGCCCTTTTTCAATACACCCCAACATTACATTCCCCACGAATACAGGTAGCTTGCATGAATCTGTCCACACCGCCCTCGACAGCAAACCGCCCCACCACTCAGGGTCGCGCATTTGGGCGCAACGAATTGATCGCCTACGTGGTGGTGCTGGCCTTGTGGCTGCTCACGGCAGCAAGCGCCTACGCCTTCGAGCTGTACAAGACCTTTCAAACCCCTGAAGCCTTCCTCGCCGAAGTGTTCAACGGCAGCGCTCCGCCGCCCAAGACACTGAACCTGAGCCAGAGCGACCAGAACCGCATCGCCGCGGTGTTCGGACGCAGCTTCCCGCAAACCCGCGTGCGCTACTGGCAACAAGGCGAACGCAGCGCATGGATTTTCGACGACATCGGCAAGGAAGGCTATGTGCCGACCACCTGCGGATTCGTCATCAACAATGGGCAGATTGAACATCTGCGTGTGCTGATCTACCGCGAGTCACGCGGCGAGCAGGTTGGCGAAGCCTCGTTCTTGAATCAGATTCGCGGCGCCAGCGCCAGCGGAACCCGCCTCAGCCAGAACGTCGACAACATTTCCGGCGCCACCCTTTCGGTCAAGATGATGGAGCGCATGGCGCGCACCGCGATTGAGCTTGCAAGCCTGATCCAGGAGTAACCCCATGCACAGCAACAGCATGAGCGCAGCACCGGCTGCCGCCCCAACCCATAACCCACGCCGCAACTGGTATGCGCGCATGGAAAAATGGCGGCGTGAGCCGTTCGTGTTCCAGCGTCAGCGCCTGACCATGGCGGCGCGCGCCCGTCAGTGGCATCAGCGCGCTGGCCTGTTTGCCTGCCTGTTCATGGTCTGGCTTGGTGCCAGTGGTTTTGTACTGAATCAAAGCGCCGGCTGGGGCCTGGATGCGGTGCGCATCGATTCCGGCTGGCTGATGGGCATGTATGGCCTGCATCCCGAGCCACCCAAATCGGGCTATTTCAGCGGTGATCACTGGCTTGCCCAGACCAGCGAAAACACCCTGCTCAATGGCAAACCGGTGGCCGAATACATCCCTTCACCGCTGGGCATGGCAAGTAACGGCAGCGATACCGACCCGCTGCTGTTCGTCGCCGCAAGCGATCGCCTGGTGGTGTTTTCAAGCGACGGACAACGGATTGATGAGCTGCGGGGTTACACCCTGCCGATATCGGCCATACGCCGCATAGGCGAAACCCAGTCGCATGGCGTTGCGATTCAGGATTTGGATACCTTTGTGACCCACGACGGTCTGAGTTGGGAGCCTTTGCCTGCAGGCGCGACGGTCACCTGGTCCAAACCCGAGCGACTGGACAGCGCACTGCAAGAGCAAGCCCTGCCCTTTGCCAAGCCGACCATGCCACTGGAGCAAATTCTGATCGATGCCCACAGCGGGCGCTTGTTCGGGCGTTACGGCCCGTGGGTCATCAACGCGGTGGGTCTGGCCGTGGTGCTGCTGGGTCTGACGGGCGCTTATATGTACTGGTCAACCGCTCGTCGCCGCCGCCGCCGCACGCGCTAGATCGGCGCCAATGCCTTTTCGGCCTCAGCTACGACACCTCATGCTGGCCAGCATCCTGCTGGCCAGTCCGCTGCACGCCGGCGTTCAGCCCGGGCAACACGTACTCGAAGCTGCACTTGAGCTCGCATCCAGCACCCAAGCCAGCCCGCAGAACCGCTTGTTCCTGAGCCAGAATGCTGAGGCTCAGGGACGCCGCATCCGCCGCGTCATGCTGCTGTCCGAAGGCAAAGTCACCATCGACCGACGCCTGAGCCACGCCGAATCGCAAGCACTTGCCGACGGCGACTGGCTGGCCCTGCCTCTTGCCGACGGCCCGTCTACAGCCCGCCTGGAAGTCCAGCACAACCACATTGACGATGCGCCGATGGCACATTGGCAGATTGAACAGCGCATGCTCAAGCTGGATGATCAAAGCATCACAGTGAGCCTCAACCCACCGCGCTGGGCCGTGTGGCGCAACCCGCTGCAAATCGAGCACAGCAGCGCGCAGGATTCGAGCACTCGCACCGGCGCCTTTGAACTCAAAGCCGGCCGCCCCCTGAATGCGGCCGCCATCCTGATGACCGGCCATCGCGACCAGTCGCTGCCGTGGGAAGCACGCTTGCTGCTCGCCCAGGCACGCCAGCAACTCGGTCTCGACAGTCAATCCACACTTGCGCGCCTGACCACACAGGCACCGCCCGACGTGGCTGCACGGGCCAGCCTCGAGCTTGCGGAACAAGCGATCAGTGCCGGTGAGATGCACAGCGCGCTGCAGCACTATGAGCGCGTCAACCGCGCCCTTCCGGGCCGCTATCAGACCCGCCTTCAGGCTTTGGCGCTTGCCCTGCAGCAAGGCCCTGCTCCGCTCGAACTCAAAACAGAAAGCCTGAGCCGGGGCGAAATCATGCTCGCCGCCTACAACCGCGCCGCACGCCAGGGCGGAAGTGGGGCCGATGCTCTGCTCCAGCAACTCGGCAGCGTGCAACCGGATGTGCAGGATGAGCTGGCCTGGAGCGTGCGCGATCAGGCCAATCTGGTTCTCGGTTTCAGCCACCTTCGGCACATGCGCCCGGCGCTGGCCCATGAGGCGTTTGCTCGTGTGCGCGCAACAGGCCCGTACAGCAACAGCGGTCGCCTGGGACTGGGCTGGGCCCAGATTTCGCCGGGAGGCGCGGCCACTAGCGACCGTTCCAATCCATTGCCGGTTGGCGATGAACTCGGCGACATCCTGCGCCCGCGTGGCGAAGACGCCACCGCACAGGCCCGCCGCAAAACCCCGTTTCGCACCGCCCATGGCGTGGCCCGTGGTCAGCGCGCCGAAGACCTGCAACGCGCTCTGCGCGTCTGGTCCGATCTGATCGGGGCGGACCCGCTGGATCCGGCAGTACAGGAATCCATGGTCGCAATCGCCTATGCCCTGGTTCATCTTGGCGCATTTGAAGATGCGCGCGCGCGACTCCATGCCAGCGTCCAGCAACTTGAACAACTCAGCGGCCTTTTGAACGCCATTGACGACCAGCACCTTCAGGCGCTGGCCGCCAAGCTGACCGGCATGGCCGCAACTGCGCAGGTATGGGAGCAACTGGAAAGTGGCTCACGCTGGTGGCGGCGTCGCGAAGTCCCTCAAGATTTCTATCTCGAGCCCTTGCTGCAGGATGCCCAGGTCAACGCACAGCTGAGCTATTGCCGCCAACTGCATCAGGCCCATCAATGGCTGGCCGTGAGCGATCAAACTGCATGGACAGCCGAAGCGCAGCAGGCAAATCAGCAATGCCAGCAGCAATGGACCCAGACTGTTAAGCAGCGTGTGGCCGAGTGGCAACGCAGCACCGAACGCTATCTGGGCGAAGCCCGTTTGGCATTGGCGCGCCTCCACGATGTCCGGATCGACTTCAGTGTGGATGCGGGAGAGCGCCCATGAAGGCACGCAATCTGAGTCTGGTCATGGGCGCGTGTCTCGCCGCCTGCAGCAGCCTGCCCGACAACCGCGCGCGCACACTGGGCCAAACCACCGACCTCAAACCTTCGAGTCGCGGCAATTGGTTTCTCGCCGCCACGCCCACGCTGGTGCGCGTGGAAAGCTCGGACAGCATTCCCGCCGATGCCGATGTCGCCATCAGCAACTACGATGCCTTGGCGGTCTCGGCCAGCGATGCGGCCACACGCGCCGAATCGGCCCGGCGCGCGGCCTATTTGCGCATTCGCCGGGCCGAAATTGATGGCAATGCGCATGGCGATCTCGATCAGGCCATTGCAAGCCTGGAAACATTACTGGCCGACCTGCCCGACGACCGCAACCGCGACCTGTCGCGCTATCAGCTGGCACGCGCCTATCAGGCCGCAGGACGGCCCGGCGAGGCCAGCAGCCAGCTGCGCAGCCTGCTTGAGCAAAGTGATTCCCAGCTGACTGATGATGTGGCGTTTCGCCTCGCTGAGCTGGAATTCCAGCAGGATAACTACGCCGCCGCCGGGCAGCTCTATCAACGTGTTCTGAACACCGGTGCGGATGGCAATTTCGCCAAGATGGCCCGCTACAAATTGGCCTGGTCAGCATTCCGGCTGGGTGAATTCGCCCAGGCCATTGATGCTTTCGGCGTCTTGCTGGACAACCAGCTGCCCCAGCCTGCCGGCCCTTACAGCGTAGACAGCCTCAACGCCCAGACCCATGCCGATGATCCGTGGATCGGGGATGCGCTGCGTGTGACCGGGCTGTCACTGATGGAACTCGGAGGCGCCGACGCCATGGCCAGTCACTTCGGCGCCGCCTCCGAAGAACCCGCCTACTACCCTCTGGTGTACGCCAGCCTGGGGGCCCTGTATCTGGAAAAGCACATGCTCAACGCCGCCGCCGATACCTTCGATCGTTTTTCCAGCCGCCACCCGCAACACGCTCTGGCGCCCTATTTTGATCAGCGCCAGATCGGCATCTACCGAGATGCCGGTTATTCGGCTGATGCCTTGCGCAGCATGAGCGAATACGCAACCCGCTATGCCCCCGACGCCACCTACTGGGCGGCCAACGAGGCCGACCCCGAGGTGTTTGAACGGGTCCACAGCTACCTGCGCTTGCTGGCCGAACACCATCACGCACTGGCCCAGGCCGGCACGGATGGCAGTGGCCACCCGGAATATCAAAAGGCCGCAGACTGGTACACCCGCCTGCTTACGCTGTTCCCTGAGGCTGGCGATGCTGCCGACATCGAATTGCTGCTCGCCGAAACGTTCCAGGCCATCAACCAGCCCGAACAGGCAGCCCTGCATTTCCTCAACGCGGCCTATAATTACCCGCAATTCGAACGGGCTGCCGATGCCGCCTATGGCGCTTTGCTGGTGCGCCAGCAGCAAGCAGAAAACGCCTCGGCAAGCACACGCCGAGTGGCGCTTGATGGTGCTGTAGCTGCCGGTATGCGTCTGGCCGAAACCTTTACCCAGCATCCGCATTGGGCTGAGGTGGTGATCAAGACTGCAGAAAATCTCGCCGCCCAGGAAAACTGGCTTGCCGCGGCCACCCAGGCTGAACGCGCCCTGACCCACCCCGAACTGGCCGCCGATCTGCGCATAGGTGCAACCTCGATCCTGGCCGACGCACGCTTTGCCGAGAACGACTACGCAGCGGCCGAAGCCGCCTACGGCCAACTTTTGAGCCTGCTCCCACGCGAGGACGGCAACTCCATTGCCGACCAACTGGCGGTGGCGATCTACCGTCAGGGCGAAAGCGCACGCGAGCAGGGTCAGGCCGAACTCGCCGCAGCGCATTTCCTGCGCGTTGGTGAGCGCGTGCCGCAGGCCAGTATTCGCATCGAATCCGATTTTGACGCGGCCGCCATGCTGCTCAGCATCGACAAGCTGGCCGCAGCCGAGCCTGTGCTGGAGCAGATTTTGTGGCGCAAACCCGACCACCGTCTGGCCTCGGAAACACGCCGAAAATTGGCGGCAGTGTACGAGCAGCGCGAAAAGTTCGAGTCCGCTGCGACCACCTATGCGGCCATTTCCACCGACGCCAGTGTCAGCCCGGAAGTGCGCCAGCAAGCCGCTTGGCGCTCAGCCGAACTGTATGACCGCAGCGGTGACAATCAGCAGACCGTAAGCGCCTACGCCGCCTATGTCCGGCGCTATGCCCAACCCTTGAGTCAGGCCTTGCGCGCACGTCAGCGATTGGCTGAACTCAGCCGCGACCGCATGGGTGATCTCAATCAGTACAGCCATTGGTTACAGGAAATCATCAGCGCCGAGCAGGCCGGCGGCGGAGCCCGCGACCAGCAATCGCGCCTGCGGGCCTCTCAAGCCGCGCTCGAACTGGGTCGGCTGGAAGCTGCACGCGCCAGTGGCGTGCGTATCCAGGCACCGTTCGAAAAAACCCTGGCTCGACGCAAGGCACAAATGGAACGCGCCATCGGCTGGTTACGCCAGGCCGCCGACGCCGGCTTTAGCGAAACCACCCCAGCGGCCATATTCGCCATGGGTGTGAGCTATGGCGAGTTTGCCCATGCTCTGATCAACGCCGAACCGCCGCGGGGCCTAAGCCCGCTGGAAGTCGAAGAATTTCAATTCCTGCTCGAAGACCAGGCCTTCCCGTTCGAAGAACTGGCCATAGAATTGCATGAACAAAATCTGCTTCAAGTTGGCAATGGATTTTGGAATGTTTGGATCGATCGCAGCACCCAGGCACTGGCCGAACTGGTTCCGGCCAAATACGCCAAATCAGAATTGCTGGCCCAGCGTTATGCCCCGCTGCACTGATCACACGCCCACGCCTTGGCGGGTCCGCAGCGTAGCGCTGCTGGTTGTTCTTGCCATCCAGGCTTGCGCGCCGGGCCCTGCGCGCCACAGTGCACCGGCCACCACGCAAATTTCTGCCAGTAGCACGCAGTCAATTGCGGGTTCGTCTGAGCTGGCGCGCTACAACGCTGCGCTGGCCTTGCTTGAAGAAGGTCACAATGCTGCCGCGATTGATGCGCTGAGCGCACTGATTGCCGATCATCCAGGCCTGTCAGGCGCACTGACCAATCTGGGCATACTGCAGGCTCAGAATGGCGATCAGGGCGCGGCCCTGGCCAGCTTTGAGCGTGCCTGCAAGGCCAATCCGGACAATGTGGTGGCGCACAACTGGCTGGCCAGTCTGCTGCGTAAACAACGTCGCTATGGCGAAGCTGAACAAGCCTATCTGAGGGCGTTACGGGCGCAACCAGATGACCCTGCCAGTCATCGCAACCTCGCAGTGCTGTATGACGTCAGCCTGAATCAGCCGCAGCTGGCCCTCAAACACTACCGCCGTTACCAACAGCTCAGCGGCGATGGAAGCCTTATCGTCAGTGCCTGGATACAGCGCCTGCAAGACCAATCCACCACGCTGGCGGAGCATTCCTCACCATGAATCTGAAATCGGCGTCCGGTATTTCCGCCCTGCTTATGAGCATGGCTCTGCTTTATACCGCCCCGGCTCCCGCTCAGGCCGCGACCGATCAGGGCCATCTGGGCACCACAGTGATTGGTGAGCAGGAGGCTGCGATTGGTCTGTTCGTGAATCCGTGGAAGGAACAGGAGGCCAGCACCACTGACCGGCCACCGCGGCTGTTTGATATGCCGCTGGCACCACTCGACAGCGAAGGATTCCGCCAGAGTGTTGGTGCACGCCAGAATCTGAGCGCCGAGCGACTGCAACGACTGCATCGCTAAGCTAGGCGCAGTTGCCTGCTCTGGTCTGGCTTAGCCAGTCGCCTCAATCATGATCTGGCGGGCCAACTCCGAGAGCTTGATACCACGACGCATCGCCGCCGTGCGCAGTTCCTGATAAGCCTGTTTTTCGGTCATACCCTGACGCTCCATGAGCAGGCAACGGGCCCGATCCACCACAGCCCGCTGCTCCAGTGCCTCACGCGTGCGCGCCAACTCATCCATCAAGCTGTGTTCGCGGTCAAAACGCTGCACCGACACTTCAACCAGGGTTCTGACCAAAGCCGGTGACAGACCTTCGACCACATAGGCACTCAGCCCGACGTCGGCGGCCGCAGCCTGCAGCTTGCGATCATCCTGCGACAGGATCATGAACAGCGGCTTGGGGAAATCGTCGCTCAGAAAAGCCAGATGCTCGAGCGTATCGCGACTCGCCGAACTGGCCGCAATCAGCACGGCGTCCGGATTGATCGCACTGATCTCTGAGGCCACATCGGCATCACCGGCAAGCACGCGGGAAACGCGATAGCCGGCATCTGCCAGCGCAGCACTCAAAGTCGAGGTTCGATGCGAACCCAGATCAATCAGCACAACGGAGATCATGTTTTTTTGACCCATACTAATCACCAACGGTGCGGCTTAGCGCCACCGTCGCACTGCCCCCGCATAGGATGCGTTGAGCTGATGAAGCACGTGCGTAATAACCGTTGCGACCCGCCCACAGGCGATGGGCGCGTCGAGCGCGATGATGCGTGTTGCCCTGTTCGCAACGTTCATTACGGCCTCCCAGGCGTGCAAGACGAAGCGCATCTCCCGAATAAACGGGAATTGCACTGCATCGACGCACTCGTACCCCGCATCCAGGCCTGGTCCACGTCTCGTGCCAATTTTTAGACAATTTGTGTGCCAACACGGAATGTCCTTTTCTATCAGTGACTTGCGATTTTTCTAATGTAAAATCAGCAGCTTCGACGCACCGCCGTTGAACACGGCGCATTGCTGCGGTGCAATACACACGGGGCGACGTCATGGATCGTGAAATGTTCATATTCAAGAGACGGACGGTGCGGCGAGATCGTAAATGTCGGCACGAAAGCTGCGCTTGCTGATGGCCGCCACATCCAGGCGGCGCGCCAGGCTCAGGTTGCTCTGGATTTGACCAAACAACCAACGCGCATGGGCCACATCCGGTCGGTTGATACCGCCAAATCGCACAAACGGATGGGCGGTACCCAGAAGTTGGGGGCGTTCAAGCAGGCTGGGTTCAAGCAACGCCCGCTCGACTTGCAAGGCATCGGCAAGCCAGTCGCAGGCCAATTCACGATGCTCCGGCGCATCCAGCCAGGCACAGGTGTCGCGCAGGCTGGCGACCAGAGCCAGATGCTCCGGACTTTCCAGCCATGATGACGAGGTCGCCAGCACTTTCTCGGTGCCCGGCAAGGCCAGACTTCGGCTCGACGACACCACCGTACCCACCCCTTCATGCACCGCCCGTGTATTCCACGGCTCGCCAACGCAAAAACCATCAATCTGGCGTTCCTTGAGGGCGCGCACCACCATGGGCGGCGGTATGACCAGAAGGTTGACGTCATAGCCCGGAGTCAGCCCAGCCTGTCGCAGCCAGTGGCGCAATTCGAATTCATGTTTGGAAACCGGAAACACCGAGGCGAATGTCATCGGCCGTTCGGTGTCACGGCGGGCCAGTGCACGGCGCAGCAGTGCGGCATCGAAATTGCCGGTTGCGAGCAGTTCGGCGTGCAGTGAGCGCGCCAGGGTGATGGCATTGCCGTAGTGATTGAGGGTCAGCGCGCAGGCCAGATCATCGCTGTCACCGAACATACCGGCCTGTGAGGCCAAAGGAATGCCCGGCAGGCAATGTGCCGCATCAATTTGCCCGAGCAATAGCGCATCGCGAACCTGAGCCCAGGAGCGCATTGGCACCAGATCAACTTCAAGGCCGTATTCCGCATACAAACCAAGGTAGCTGGCCGCAAACAGCGGCAAGGCATCGACCAGCGGCATGTAGCCGAGCCGCACCGGTCGCCGGGTCATCACCGAAATGGCCATGCAGCCTCACCCGCGTAAGCAGCGCAGCAACGCGTGCGTGGTGAATGCGGCGCCATCGTCCGGCGACGGGGGGGCTGCAATGTCGACGTTGCGGTGTTCATCTTGCAACCATTCAAGCAAGAGACATGCCTGTTTTGCTGCAACGCACCACACACAGGACCGCCGTCCGATTACGGCGCATTTCTGGCTGAAAACAGCCGCCCGAACGGCC
>JBFKEC010000040.1:0-15954 GCA_041619315.1 Oceanococcus sp.
AAAGCAAATGCCGCAAACCCGGGTCTATAGCGGTATGAACAAGGAACGACGATTCGAGGCGTTGGTCAATGGCCACTCGGCCATGCTCTACCGCTATGCGTACTGGCTGTGCGATGGACACCAGGCCAGTGCGGAAGACATCGTGCAGGAGACCTTCCTCCGCGCCTGGAAGTCCCTTGATCAGTTGCAGGAACACCAGGCGGCCAAAGCCTGGCTGATGACGATACTGCGGCGCGAAAATGCCCGCCGTTTCGAACGCAAGCAGCTCGAATATGTTGATGTTGAGCTCGACACCGTCAGCCTGGACGACAGCCGCTTCGAGTTTGAACTCGACAGCCACGAGTTACGCCGGGCCATTCTGCAGCTTGACCACAACTACCGCGACCCATTGCTGCTGCAAGCCATCGGCGGATTTTCCTGCGAGGAAATCGCTGACATTCTGGGGCTTGGGAAAGGCGCGGTCATGACCCGTGTATTTCGGGCCAAGAAAATGCTTATGGATATCATGAATCCCATCGCGTCGGAGACCAGCCATGGATGAGCTCGAACTGCGCCGCCGTTGCTACGCACAACCCACAGACCGCGACCCCGAATTTCGCGCCTGGCTGGATGACAATCCGGCGGCGCATGAAACCGCACGCAAAGCCGCACAGTTTGATCAACGTCTGAGCTTTGCGTTGAACCAGCCCCGGGTTCCGGAAGGCTTGAGTGGACGCATCCTTCTGAATACAGCGATGCAGGCTCGCAAGCGCCGGCGGCGACGGATTTTCACCAGCCTGGCTTTGGCCGCATCGGTTGTGCTCAGCGCGACTTTGGTTCTGACACCCGCACCGCATCCGGCAGCGACAGTCAGCGAGATGGCCTTGAGCCATGTCTATGGTGAGATCGGCAAACTTGAAACGGCCAATCAGGTGGTTAACCAGACCACCTTGCGGGGCATGTTTGAATCTATGGGTGGTGAGCTGCAAGGCACCCTGGAGCAGGTTCGCTTCGCCTATTTGTGCCCCACGCCACATGGGCGTGGCCTGCACATGATCGCCGACACAGAAGCCGGCCGGGTCACCGTACTGTATCTGCCCGAAACCACTGTCGATCCGGCCCGAGTTCAGTTTGCCGATGCACGCTTTGTTGGCCAGACCATGGCGACCAACGGTGCCGGCACACTCAATGTGATTGGTGAAAACCGTGAGGCGGTGAGCATCATGCGCAGCCGACTGAGCCGCCAAGTCCAGTGGCGCAATCGCTCGCTGGCACAAGCGTCAGTCGGTGGCCACGATCTGGTTGCGCCCGCCCGATTTGGCCCGATACAAAGCCTCATCCACACGTAGAACCAGATCGCGCACGCTGTCGCCTTCGCGCACGCTGGTGACGCCGCCGGATATGCTGACCACCCCGAGCGGCGCGTCCGGGTTTTCCAGCTTGGCCGCACTGATCAATTCGCGCAGATGATCCATGCGCTCCCAGGCCAGACGCGTCGGCAAACCGGCAAAAATAATCGCGAACTCTTCGCCGCCAAAGCGGCAGACCACATCGCGATCACCGCGAACATGGTCCTCGATGATGGCCGCCACCTCTTTCAAGGCTTCATCGCCAGCATCATGGCCCAGACGATCGTTAAGCTTCTTGAAATGATCGATGTCGATCATGCCCAGACTCAAGCTGGTTTTGTCCCGCCGAGAACGGCGAAACTCGGCCTTGAGGCGGACATCGAATTCGCGCCGATTGAGCAAGCCCGTCAGGCCATCACGTGAAGCCAGCACGCGCAACTGCAAGGCATCCTCGATAAGACCGGCACATTCGCCCAGCATGCGCTGTTGCGCGATGCTCAACTTTCGCGAGTGGCGGTCAAAGAGACAGAATGACCCGATGGTCTCCCCGCCTGGAGCGCGCACCGGAATGCCCATATAAAAACGCACACCGTCTTCCGGCTTGACCCCGGGATGGTCCTTGAGTGCCGACTGACGTGCGTCTTCAAGCATCAGTACATCGGAACCACGGGTGGTGATCGAACACAATGCCAACTCACCCGGCAATTTACTCAGCGGCACCCCACAGGACGCCAGGTAGATCTGCTCCCCTTGGTACAGCACCGAGAACGCAACGTTCGGCGCCTTGAGTGCGGTCGATGCGATCTGAACCACGCGTGAAAACGTGGAATCCGTGTGGGCGTGCTGCAGCCCCAGATCTTCAATCGCATCGTCACGGATTTCATCGACAACTGTTGGTGGCAAATTCACCATGCTTTAGGTCTGCTCCAAGGTCGTGCCCTGCTGCACAGACGCCCCGCGCAGCGCTTTCCAGATCGCTCCCAACGGCAGGAAGTAGACACCCAGGAACACGATCATAGCGATATATTGGGTGCCGAGCGCCTGGCTAAAGCCAATCGCCAAGATGATCAAATGCAACTTCACCACATTGACGTAGGGCGCGACCATGGCCCCGCGCTGGGTATTCGGGTGCCACCAGGCGGGCAGATAAGACAGCACGCACAGCGCGATGAAACCCGGATACAGGCTCAAACACTGCAGCAGGTAGGCCTGCACCTGAACGGCCAGGCCAGGCTCAGAACCGGCCCACTCGACCAGCGGAAAAAACCCGTTGAGAAAAACGCTGTGTATGGCATGGAACATGCCGAAATGCACGCTGAAAAACGCCATGGTGAACAAGCCACCGGCAAGCAGGATCAGCGGCAGGCCGAGCCCACCATCCGACTTGGCCAGTATGGCCCGTGCGCGGGCCGTGATGCTCACCAACAAGGTGACAAAGCCGGTAATCAGGCTGGTCGACCATAGCGACCACACCACATCGCCCGGCCCCCAGCGCTGAATGCTCAACAAGGCCAGCGCGAACAGATACAGCGCCGCTTCCCAGCCCACGCTGCGCAGCAGACGTGCAGCCGCAGATGACGAAGCAGTGTTCATGGCAAGCGCAAGGCCGGTGTCCCGTTTAGGTGTAGCTGCTGATGCTAGCCAGTTCGCAGCGCGGGCACAAAAAAGCCGGGACAAGCCCGGCTTCTCATTTCTTGCATGCGTGGTTTTGTCAGTCCACTTTTTCCAGAACCGTGGCCACACCCTGGCCCATGCCGATACACATCGTGGCCAGACCGAACTGCTGATTCTGCTCGTTCATGATGTGCGCCAGCGCGCCGGTGATGCGCGAACCCGAACAACCCAGCGGATGACCCAATGCAATCGCGCCACCTTTGAGATTGACCTTGTCCTGCTGATCCAGCAGCTTGAGTTCCTTCATCACCGCCAGGGATTGCGCCGCAAAGGCTTCATTCAGCTCGATCACGCCGATGTCGGAGAGTTCAAGGCCGGCACGTTTCAGCGCTTTCTGCGAAGCCGGAACCGGACCACGGCCCATGACCGACGGATCACAGCCCGCACTGGCCATACCGCGAATCTTGGCCATCGGTTTGAGGCCAAGCTCATCCGCCTTCTCGCGAGACATCAGCAACACGCCGGACGCACCGTCGGACAACGCCGAAGAGTTCCCTGCGGTGACCGTACCGCTGGCCGGGTTGAACACCGGGCGCAGTTTGGCCAGGCCGTCCAGGCTGGCATCAGCACGGACCACCTCGTCAAAGTCGACCAGCGTGGCGGCACCGTCAGCCGCATGGCCGGCCACCTTGATCATTTCATTGGCAAACTCGCCATTGGTGTTGGCCCGATAGGCTTTCTTGTGCGAGTTGAGGGCGAACTCATCCTGCGCCTCACGGGAGATGCCATTCATGGTGCCGAGCAACTCAGCGGTCAGGCCCATCATGCCCGAGGCCTTGGCCACATTGACCGACAAAGCCGGGTTGGGATCGACGCCGTGGTTCATCGGCACGTGGCCCATATGCTCCACGCCGCCACAGATGAACACGTCACCCAGACCGGCATGAATCGCACCGGCCGCGGTGTGAATCGCACTCATCGACGAACCGCACAGACGGTTGACCGTCTGGCCAGACACCTCATGCGGCAAGCCGGCCAGCAAGGACGCCATGCGGGCGATGTTGAAGCCCTGCTCCAGAGTCTGTTGCACGCAGCCCCAGATCACATCCTCGATGTCCTTGGGGTTGAGCGCGGCGTTACGCGCCAGCAAAGCCTTGATGACTTCGGCTGACAGATTTTCGGCGCGCACATTGCGGAACACGCCATTCTTCGAGCGGCCCATCGGGGTGCGGACCGCATCAACAATTACCACTTCAGTCATGGTTTAACTCCGTATCCGTTCAGCCGTAGTAGGTTTCGCCGCTGGCGGCCATTTCACGCATCCGCTCAGTCGGTTCATAAAGCTTGCCCAGATGGCTGTACTTGGCCGCCATCTCGACCACAGCCTTCAGGCCCAGCGTGTCGGCGTACTGCAGCGCACCTCCACGGAACGGCGGGAAGCCGATGCCCAGAATCAGACCCATATCGGCCTCGTTCGGGGTTTCGACGATCTTCTCTTCAAGGCAGCGCGCGGTTTCGATGATCATCGGGATCATCATGCGCTCAACAATTTCGTCCTTGTCGAACTCTTTCACGCCGTCCGGCTGAACCTGCTTGAGCATGTCCATGACGGTCGCGTCAAAGACCTTCTTGGGACGACCCTTGCGGTCCATTTCGTAGACGTAGTAACCCTTGTCATTCTTCTGACCGTAGCGGGTTTCTTCGTACATCACGTCCAGCGAGGTGCGCTGATCCGCTTTCATACGATCAGGGAAGCCCTCGGCCATCACGGCCTGCGCATGATGGGCGGTGTCGATGCCGACCACGTCCAGAAGATAGGCCGGGCCCATCGGCCAGCCGAAACCTTCCATGACCTTGTCGACCTGGCGGAAATCGGCACCTTCGTTCATCAGCGCCTGGAAGCCGGCGAAGTAAGGGAACAGGATGCGATTGACCAAAAAGCCCGGGCAGTCATTCACCACAATCGGGGTCTTGCCCATGGCTGCGGCGTAGGCCACGGTGGTGGCCACGGCCAGATCAGAAGATTTCTCACCACGAATCACTTCAACCAACGGCATCTTGTGCACCGGGTTGAAGAAATGCATGCCGCAGAAGTTTTCCGGCCGCTTGAGCGCCTGAGCCAGATAGGAAATCGAGATGGTCGAGGTGTTGGAGGTGATGATCGCATCCTCACCAACCTGGTCTTCCACTTCGGCCAGCACAGCGTGCTTGACGTTGGGGTTTTCGACCACAGCCTCAACCACAATGTCCACATCCTTGAAATCGCCATAGTTCAAGGTTGCGCGAATGTTGGCCAGGGCCTTGCCCATCTTGACCGCGTCGATCTTGCCACGTGCGACCAGCTTGGCCAGCAGCTTGTTGGCTTCGTTCAGCCCCAAATCGAGCTGCTCGGTCTTGATGTCCTTCATCACGATCGGCGTGCCCTTGGATGCGGACTGATAAGCAATCCCCCCACCCATGATGCCGGCACCCAGAACAGCTGCAAGCTCGACCTTTTTGCCCGCTTTGGTCGCGCCCTTGGCTTTCTTCTTGAGCAGCTGGTCATTCATGAACAGCCCGATCAGGCTGGCCGCAACCGGCGTTTTGGCGACCGACAAAAAGGCTTCGTGTTCGGCCTTAAGGGCGCCGTCACGATCCTTGCCTGCACCTTTCTGAATCGACTTCACAGCCGCCAGCGGCGCCGGGTAGTTCTTGCCCGCCTGACCAGCGATAAAGGCTTTGGCGGTCTCGAACACCATCATCGACTCGACCATATTCAGCTTGAGTTTGCCGGTCTTCTGAGCGCGTCGCGCCTTCCAGTCGAATTTGCCGTCGATCGCATCATTCAGCAGCGCTAGCGCAGCATCACGCAGCGCGTCGACACTGACAACCGCGTCCACCGCGTGGTTTTTGAGCGCCGCATCGGCTTTTTGCGGTTTGCCGCTGGCAATCCATTCGATCGCGTTGTCAGCGCCGATCAAGCGCGGCAAACGCACCGTGCCGCCAAAGCCCGGAATGATGCCGAGCTTCACTTCGGGCAAGCCGATCTGGGCCACATCGGCCATCACCCGGTAATCGGTCGATAGGGCCATTTCCAGGCCGCCACCGAAGGCGATGCCATTAATTGCGGTGACCGACGGGAATGGCAGATCCTCGAGCGTGCTGAAGATCGCATTGGATTGGGCACACCATTCCAGTAGTTGCTCATCGGACTGCTTGAAGCTTTCACCGAACTCGGTAATGTCGGCGCCAACAATAAAGACCGACTTGGCACTGCTGACCAGCAGGCCCTTGACGTCACTGGCGCCTGCCAGCGTGTCGCCAACCTGCTTCAATTCATCCAGTGTCTGGCGGTCAAATTTGTTGACCGACTCGCCTTGCAGATCAAAGATCAACTCGGCGATACCATCGCCCAGCATCTTGAGCTGCAGGGACTGTCCCTGAAATTCCATGCTTCGCTCCGTGGTTAATGTCGTGTTCACGGGAACGCGACGCGCCCCGTCATTTGTGAACCGCGCATATTACCAGTCGTGCGCGTCGAACCGGTGAATGTAATCAATTTGTCCGCTGTCACGCGTTTATCACATTTACCCCACTTTTGACAGTCGCGCACACACCTGCCTACACTGCCGCGGGGTTTTTCCTTTAGCCTGAACAGCTTGCGCACAGGGGGCGTCAACATGGCCACGAAGAAGAAATTGAAGGATTTGAAATCCAAGGTCGATGAGCTGCGTCTCATCATCTCTCATGGTTTCGAAAAACTGGTTGACCACGAGCTGAATGGGCTCAAGGACCACTACAAAGAACTGCAGAAAAGCATCAAGGCCGCGAGCAAAAGCGGCAGCGTCAGTGGCGCCGCCAAAAGCCAGCTGGCCATGCTTCAGGACACCATGGATCGGATCCTGGACAACCTGCGCGAGACGGCAGAGATCATCAATGACACCCGCGCGGAAGTGGCCAAACTGACCGGCAAGAAGCCGGCCACACCGGCGGCCAAAGCCGGCGCTGCGGTCAAGCAGACCGCGGCAAAAGCCAAACCGGCGGCCAAGAAAGCGGCCAGCAGCGCCAGAACCACGGCAAAGAAGGCCACAACTACGGCCAAAAAAGCCACCACAACAGCGCGCAAAGCCGCCAGCACCACGGCGAAGAAAACCACCGCCACGGCCAAAAAGGCGACCACTACAGCCAAAGCCACGGCCAAGCCTGTAGCGCGCAAGGCCACTACGGCAACCAAGAAAGCCACCACCACCGCACGTAAAGCGGCCGGCACGACGGCGAAGGCAACCAGCAGCACCGCGAAAAAGGCGACCACCACGGCGCGCAAGAGCGCCGCAACCGCCAGCACTCAGGCCAAAAAGGCCACAACCAGCGTGCGTAAGAGCACAACGGGCGCGGCCAAGAAAGCCACAGGCACTGCCAAGAAGGCCACGACAGCGGCCAAATCCACCGCAACCTCAGCGCGCAAAACGGTAACGTCGCGAGCCAAGGCGGCCACATCACGCGCCAAAGCGGCGACCACGCAATCCAAGACCACGCCGGACAAGAGCAGCTAACCCCGGATATGCAACCTCAAGCGGTGCCCGCGATGCGGCGCACCGCTTTTTTTATGCCCGTCACTCAGACTCTTTGCAATATCCACGGCTCGACCCGGTCCTGTACGTCAAACCACACCGGCAGGACCAGATAAGGCCAGCCGCCACTGTATTTCACGCTGCCAATACCGAAGCCGAATTCACCCGCCATCGCACAGCCCTCGACATCAATCGACAGGGCGTAGATATTGTCGCTGCGATCCGGAATGCTAACCCCACCGAAATAGCCACAGCCGGCATCATCGTAGCCTTCAACGTAGCCGTAGGAATCGATCGACAGGCTGATCTGCAAATCTGCCGTTTCCAGGTAGTACAAACCTTCAATCTCAGCATAGGACGCACCGCTGTAGGTCTGGTCGGCATTGAAGAACAGACTTAGCGCCGCGTCGGAATGCTCTCCGAGCAGATCGGCCTCGATGCTGTCACCGGGCCAGGCATGACCATTCAGCGCATAGTCCTGATCACGCGAACCCAGTTCATCCCGCGCCGCATACAAACCCTGAACACGCCCGTTGGCAAGACTGAACTCGCCACTGTGGGCCCGTTGACCATCATTGCTGACCGCCAGCATCAAACCATCAAGCACATGCGCCTGCAGCGATTCATGCTGCGCCGCGTCGCTGACCACGCCACGCCATACGCCGTTGAGCGCCTTGGTCTCATTGCTGTCGTAGTGCTCGGACTGGCAGGCCGCCAGGCCGCAGAGGCAGAAACAAAGCAGGAGTTTGCGCATGACCATAGATCCCGGTGAGTGTATGGCTGCAACGCAACCGGGCCGTGCGCGTTGACATCAGGCCGCGGCGATCACCTGATTGCGCCCTGCCCGCTTTGCCGCATACAGCGCTTCATCAGCCTGTGTGAGCAACTCTGACAGCACGCTTTGGCCGGCCAGACCGCTGGCCAGACCAATCGACACCGTGGCCGACACGCTGCGCCCGGCAACCTCGGCACAATCAGCTTGCACCGCCTCGCGCAGCAACTCGGCCAGGGCCAGGGCTTGCGCAGGCTTGAGATCGGGCATGATGACGGCGAATTCTTCACCGCCATAGCGACCGAACTGGCAGTGCGCCGGCAAATGCTTTTTCACCGCATCACACACTTGACGCAAGGTTTCATCACCAACCAGATGGCCGTGCTCATCGTTGACCCGCTTGAACCGGTCAACATCCATCAGCGCCACAACGACGTGCTGTGCCGGCGCATGCGCCGACGACGCACTGCAGGCGACCTCACCCCAGGCAATGACACTGCGACGACTGAGCGCGCCGGTCAGCATATCCAGGGTGGACAGTCTGGCCAGCTCGGCCCGGGTCGCCTCCAACCGCTGCAACAGCGAAAACACCGCAATCAGAGTCGGCGCACCCAGCACAAACGGAATGATCGATGTGTTGAGCAAACCGGTGAAACCTATGGGGTCACCGCTCAAATAGTGAGTCAGCGAAGCCAGGGCCACGGACAAGGCCGACAGCACGGCGCAGGCCAGAAAGATCGAACCGGCCATGCCCACCCGCTCAATCACACGCAGCAGGCGTGATGAGGTGGAATGGGACGCCAGCTCAAGAAAGCCTGGATCGCCCGGCGATACTTTCGCCGGTACTGATACGGCGGGATTGTTATTCTGGTTCATGTCTTGGTCATGCACGCTGTTCATCCTGCTATACGCAAAATGGCACACATTGCGGACATCCCGGTAAAAATTTTTCCTCAGCGGGCGTAGGCCGAATGGCTGCGCGCCTGCTCCAGATAGGCGCGGATGCGGGTTCGCTCTTCGGCAAAGGCACGCTCCAGCGCGCGCTGAAAACGCGCATCGGCAAACCAGTGCGCTGATCGGCTGAGTTCCGGTTGAAACCCGCGCAGAATGCGGTGACTGCCTTGAACGCCGGCATCGAAAGTGCTCAAACCCTGGGCCATACAGTATTCGATGCCCTGGTAATAACACAGTTCGAAATGCAGTTTGTCGGCCTCCAGCATGGAACCCCAGTGACGTCCGTAGAGGGTGTCCTGATCGCGGAAGAAGAACGCCATGGCCACCAGTTCATCGCCGCGCCGGGCCACACAAAACACGAAATTCTCAGCCAGATCACGCGCCCAGGCCTGTAAGCAGGCCGGTGTCAGGTATGGCTCCTGACCGCGCACGACATACGTGTTGGCATACAGGCGATAGAGCTGCTGCCATTCATCGCTGCTGAACTCACCGGCATCGTGCCAGCGTATGTCGAGCCCGAGCGCGGCCACGCTGCGCCGTTCAGCCCGGATGTTTTTGCGCTTCTTGCTCGCCAGCGCGGCAAGAAAACCCTCAAACCCATCAAACCCCTGATTGCGCCAGACATAGCGCATGTCTTCGCGGCTGAGCCAGCCGTGTGCGGTCAGCTCGTCGATGTCCGCATCTTCGGCAAACAGCACATGCGCCGAGGAGGCTTCGTGCTGGCGCACCGCGTCTTGCAACTCATCAGGTCTGCGCCCACACAGTCGCGGCCCACTGACCGGCGTGAAGGGCACGGACAGCACAAGGCGCGGGTAATATTCCATGCCGACCTGGCGATAGGCATTGGCGATTTCGAAATCGAACACAAACTCGCCCCAGGAGTGGCTTTTGAGGTAAGCCGTGGGCGCGATGTCAGGAAGATGCTGCCAGCCATTTTGTGGTGACGCGCTGCCACTGCCATGCAGGGCATCCAGATAGGCCGACTGAACAAACAGTTTTCCGTGGCTCATGTCTTGCGCCCGCGCTGCGCCGCGGCAAACGCCAGTTGCCCCCAATGCAAGGCTGCATCGGGATCATCCAGAATCTCTTCCGGCGCGCGCAGATAAGAAAGACTCACCGCCTGACCCTTGCGCTCGTAGACGAACGGCTCCAGATCCTGGGCTTCGAATTCGCCGCGACTGATCTCGTCCACCTTGAGATAAAGCACCTCGTCGGCAACCAGACCAAACATCAGCCCGTCGCAGAACAGCCCTGCGCCGCCGAACATGCGGCGCACATGCACCGCACCCAGAGCGGAAAACTGCTCACGCAGAAACTCACTGAAATCACTCATCGGGCAATGCCGCACTCAGGCTCAAATCCTGTGGCCAAGTGTAACCGCCCGGCCGGCCCCGCTGCGGCCGCGATAAGCCACAGGGATCGTGATTCAGTAGTGAATCGCGTGGCCCAGCGCCGACAGTGCCGACTCGTGAAACGCTTCGCTCAAGGTCGGGTGAACATGAATGGTGCCGGCAATGTCTTCCAGGCGCGCGCCCATCTCCAGCGCCAGCGCGAATTCGCCCGACAACTCGGAAACATGCCGACCCACAGCATGTATTCCCACAATCACATGATTGTCGGCCCGCGCAGTGACCCGGACAAAGCCGCCATCGGCGCCGGCATCCATACTCAGCGCTCGCCCATTGGCCTGCAGCGGGAAGCGCCCGACCTTGATCTCAAGCCCCTGTGCCTGGGCCTCGTCCGGGCTCAGCCCGACACCGACGATTTCCGGTTCGGTGAAGCACACGGCGGCAATCGCACGCGGCTCAAACGCACGTTTGTGTCCGCCGATCAGCTCGGCAACCATTTCGCCCTGAGCGCTGGCCTTGTGCGCCAGCATCGGCTCACCAACCAGGTCACCGATGGCGTAGACGCCCTTGACCGAGGTGCGGCACTGCTCGTCCACTTTCACGAACGCACCGTGCATATCCACCGGCATGTTTTCCAGCCCCCAGCCTGCGCTGTTGGGCTTGCGCCCCACCGTGACCAGAACCTTTTCTGCCGGCACGCTGATGCGACCCTGCGCGGACTCTGCCTGCAAAGCCTGATCGCTCAGCGCCGTGGCTTTGGTTGCCAGATGGATGTCGATATCGTGACGTCGCAACCAAGCTTCCACCGGCTTGACCAGTTCTTGGTCATACAACGGCAGGATACGATCCTGGGCCTCGACAAGAGACACCTTGCAGCCCAGCTTGGCAAACGCGACACCCAGCTCGAGACCGATGTAACCAGCTCCGACAACCGCCATCGAGGCTGGCAGCTCGGCCAGCTCCAGCGCCTCGGTAGACGACAGCACCCGCTGATTGTCGAACGGCAGATGTGGCAACCCGCTGGCGACCGAACCGGTCGCCAGAATCACCTGCTCGGCGCGGACCTGGATCTGGCCCTGGTCCGTTTTGACCTGGCAGTGCTTGGCGTCCTCAAATTGCGCCCAGCCATTGATGACCTCAACACCGGCGCGCTTGAGC
This sequence comes from Oceanococcus sp., assembly GCA_041619315.1. GTDB lineage: Bacteria > Pseudomonadota > Gammaproteobacteria > Nevskiales > Oceanococcaceae > Oceanococcus. The sequence continues at coordinate 11,726 of JBFKEC010000040.1, forward strand.
AAGCCCGCCACACCTTGATTGAGACGATCGACCACGCCATTTTTCCACGCCACCGCATAGCCCATATCGAACTGCGGCATACCACTCAGACGAATCCCCTGATAGCCCTGCCCGACATGGGCCAGCATCTCTTCCAGTTTGCTGGCGACATGAATCATCGCCTTGGACGGGATGCAGCCACGCATCAGGCAGGTGCCGCCGAGCCGATCGGCCTCGACCAGCGTGGTTTTGAGTCCCAGCTGGCCGGCGCGGATTGCGGCCACATAGCCACCCGGGCCTCCGCCCACAACCAGCACCTGAGTGTCGTGAACCTTCTTGCTCATGGCGCGTCCTGCATGAACAGCAATGCGGGGCTTTCAAGCCGCTGTTTGATCGCCTGAATGAACGATGCAGCATCCCAGCCATCGACAATGCGGTGATCAAACGATGAGGACAGGTTCATCATCATGCGCGGCACCACCATGCCGCGCTGAATGACCGGGCGCTCGACCATTTTGTTGACCCCAACAATGGCCACTTCCGGCGCGTTGATGACCGGCGTGGAGACAATCCCGCCCATGCGCCCCAGGCTGGAAATGGTGATGGTCGAACCTGACAATTCCTCGCGCGTTGCCCGGCCCTGGCGCGCCGCCTCGGCAAGGCGCTGAATTTGCGTGCCCATGGCCCACACATCCAGGGTTTCGGCATGCCGCACCACCGGCACCACCAGGCCGCTGTCCGTCTGTGCCGCTATTCCCACATGCAAGGCGTCAAACTGCTGCAGCACGCCGGCCTCATCATCAAAGCGCGCATTGATCTGGGGGAAATCACCGGCCACCTGGACCAGCGCACGGATCAGAAACGGCAGTATGGTCAGGCGCGGCTGATCGTCACGACGTGCCGCGTTGAGCTGTTGACGCAAAGCTTCAAGCTCAGTCACGTCGCATTCCTCGACATAGGCGAAGTGCGGAATGCGCTGCATGGTGCTTTGCATGGCAGCCGCAATCTTGCGCCGCAAGCCAATGATTTTGACCTCGTGCACGCCGTGGCGCGGCTGCGCACCCGTGGACGGCGCAGCGCCGCGGTGTGCATCCAGATCCTCGTGGCAGATGCGCCCAGCCGGCCCGCTACCGCGCACACGGGCAAGGTCGATGCCCATCTCACGCGCGCGCCGGCGCACGGCTGGCGAGGCCAGCGGCTTGTCGGCGAGCACCGGGGCGGTCGGTGCAGGCGATGATTGCGGCTGTCTTTCGACCTCGGTTTTTGCGCTGGCCTGAGGTGCGACCGGTGGAGGTGCTGGTGCTGCCGCGCCCCGCTCATCCGGCTCCGACGCGGCTTGTGCGTCGGCCGTATCAGCAGCAGATTCCGCTTCGGTTTCAATCACAACCAGCGCGCCACCAACGGCAACCATCTCACCGGCCTCGCCCTTGAGCTCAAGCACAGTGCCGGCAACCGGCGAGGGAATCTCAACCGCAGCCTTGTCGGTGAGCATGTCGCACAGGGCCTGATCCTCGACGATGACGTCACCGGCAGCGACTTTCCACTCGGCAATTTCGGCCTCGGCAATGCCCTCGCCGATATCCGGAAGCTTGAAGGTATACACCGCCATTACGCCGCCTCCATGACCTTGTTCAAGGCCTCTTTCAAACGCTTGGGCCCGGGGAAATATTCCCATTCGAACGCATGTGGATAGGGTGTATCCCAGCCGGTTACCCGCTCGATCGGTGCCTCCAGGTGATAGAAGCAGTACTCCTGAACTTCAGCGATCAGCTCGGCACCGAAGCCGGAGGTGCGCGTGGCTTCATGGATCACCACGCAGCGCCCGGTCTTTTTGACCGAAGCCACGATGGTGTCGATATCCAGCGGAATAATCGTGCGCAGATCAATGATCTCGGCATCGATGTCCATTTCCGCAACCGCCGCTTCAGCCACATGCACCATGGTGCCGTAGGCCAGCACCGTGACCGCAGCCCCTTCACGCACGACCTTGGCCTGGCCCAGCGGGATGGTGTAGTAATCCTCCGGCACCTCGCCAAGCGGATGCTTGGCCCAAGGGGTCAGAGCACGATCGTGGTAGCCCTCGAATGGACCGTTATAGATGCGCTTGGGCTCGAAGAACAAAACCGGATCGTCGTCTTCAATCGCACTGATCAGCAGCCCTTTGGCATCGTAGGGGTTGGACGGAATCACCGTCTTCAGGCCACAAACATGCGAGAACACCCCCTCGGGCGACTGGCTGTGGGTCTGCCCGCCATAAATGCCGCCCCCAACCGGTGAGCGCACCGTGATCGGGGCAAAAAACTCCCCGGCTGAGCGATAGCGCAGGCGCGCCGCCTCGGACACCAGCTGATCGAAGGCCGGATAGATGTAATCGGCGAACTGGATTTCAGCCACCGGACGCAAACCATTCACCCCCATCCCGATGGCCATGCCAAGAATGCCGGACTCGGAAATGGGCGTGTCGAAACAACGCCGTTTGCCGTACTTTTCCTGCAGGCCGGCGGTGGCCCGGAAGACCCCGCCGAAGTAACCCACATCCTCGCCAAAGGTGAGTACGTCGGGATCGCGCTCCATCATGATGTTCATGGCCGAGTTGATCGCCTGAATCATGTTCATTCGTGCCATGCTCAGTACCCCGCTTGCTGGCGCTGACGGCGCAAATGGACGGGCAGTTCCTTGAACACGTCATCGAACATGCTTGCCGGACTGCATGGCGGCGTGCCCAGCGTGCCATGACTTTCCGCTTCCTTGAGATCGGCCAGCACCTCGGCATCAAGCTCCGCTTCGAGCGCACTGTGCCGTGCATCGTCCCATTCACCCTGACGGATCAGATGCTGCTTGAGACGTACGATGGGATCACCCAGCGGCCATTGGGTCGCCTCCGTAGCCGAGCGGTAAGCGCTAGGATCGTCTGAGCTGGAATGTGCCGCCACGCGATAGGTGTACAGCTCAATCAACGTCGGCCCGAGATTGCACCGGGCCCGCTCAGCGGCCCAGCGAGTCACCGCATACACAGCCAGAAAATCATTGCCATCGACCCGCAGGCCGGGAATTCCGTAACCGATCGCGCGCGCGGCAAAGGTCGACTGCTCGCCACCGGCGATGGCCTGAAAGCTGGAGATCGCGTACTGGTTATTGGTGATGTTCAGAACCACCGGCGCCTGATACACCGACGCAAAGGTCAGCGCATTGTGGAAATCCGACTCGGCTGTGGTGCCCTCGCCTATCCACGCCGCGGCAATCCGCGATTCCCCCTTGTAGGCTGAAGCCATGGCCCAGCCCACCGCTTGCGGATACTGGGTGCACAAGTTGCCTGAGATGGAAAAGAAGTTGGCATCGGCAACGGAATACAGCACCGGCAACTGACGTCCCTTGGTGCGATCCTTGGGGTTGTTGAAGATCTGACACATCAGATCCAACAGCGGCCAGTTGCGCGCGACCAGCATGGACTGCTGGCGATAGCTGGTGAACAGCATGTCCTGGTCATCCAGGGCGTAAGCCTGGGCCACGCCGCAGGCCTCCTCACCGGTGCACTGCATGTAGAACGAGGTCTTGCCCTGACGCTGAGTCTTGAGCATGCGCGCATCAAATGCGCGGGTCAGCATCATGTGACGCAAGCCGCGTCGCAAGGTCTCGGCATCGAGCTGCGGGTCCCATTCGCCAACCGCCTGATGCTCATCATCCAGCACCCTGATCAGGGTGAACGGATAGTCACGCATCTGGTCCGGCCGGGTCTCAACCGCCGGACGCGACACGCTGCCGGCATCGGCAATGATGAATTCGGAAAAGTCCGGCTCTTGCCCTGGACGGGCGGGTGGTTCAGGAATATGCAGTTCGAGTTTGTTTTGTTTTGTCATGTCTCCTCCGACCGCTTGTTTTAGTTGGTACGCCCCAGCTTGTCGCGAGCCAGGGCATCGGCAATTTCGTTGGGTGGGCGTTTTTCACGCTGCGATATGGCAAAGATTTCGCTCAGCCGCTGGCCAATGTCGCGCACCTTCTCATCGACGTCGGCCTCGCTCATGCCACCAATATATTCAGCAGAACAACTGATGATTCCGCCGGCATTGATGACGTAATCCGGGGCGTAAACAATGCCGCGCTCGAACAGGCGCTGGCCGTCGGCATCACGCAGCAACTGATTGTTGGCTGCACCGGCCACGACCTTGGCCTGAAGACGCGGAATGCTGTCGCTGTGCAGAACACCGCCGAGCGCACACGGCGCGACCACGTCGACGTCCTGATAGAGGATT
>JBFKEC010000041.1:0-15876 GCA_041619315.1 Oceanococcus sp.
AACCCGCATTTTCTACGGCATCGGATCGATTGCCGAAGGCGTGAAAGAAACCGCGTTCAACGTGTTTCTGCTGTTTTATTACAACAATGTGCTGGGCTTGCCGGGCACCTGGGTCGGGGCTGCGATCTTCATCGCCCTGTGTGTTGATGCGGTCAGCGACCCATTGATGGGGGTGATTTCAGACAACACCCGATCACGCCTGGGCCGCCGTCATCCCTATATGTATCTGGCCGCTGTGCCGGTGGCTGTGTCACTTGCACTGCTGTTCGCCCCTCCGGATGGGCTGGCGCCGCCCTATCTGTTTGCCTGGCTGGTCGGTTTTACCGTGCTGCTGCGGCTCAGCCTGACGTTATACGCGGTGCCTAGTAACGCCATGGCGGCGGAGATGACCTCCGACTACGACGAACGCACCGAAATCATCGGCATCCGTTTTCTGTTCGGCTGGCTGGCCGGACTTGGCGCGGCGGTCATCGGCTTCACCGTGTTCTTTAATGACGGTCCCGCCGGTCAGGATGGCCGTATGCAGGCCGCAGCGTACGCGGATTTCGCGCTGTACTGCGCGCTGTTTGCCGGTCTGGCGATCCTCATATGCGCCCTCGGCACCCAAGCTGTTGCCAGGCGCAATCCGAACCCGCAGCAGGGCCGCAGCACCCTGCTTTCGGACCTCACTATCGTGTGGTCCAACCGCTCATTTCGGACGTTGATCTTCAGTGCAATTTTCTCGGCCAGTGCGTGGGGCTACATCAATGCCGTGGGTTACTACGTCAACACCTACTTCTGGGGACTGAGTGGCGATGAACTGGGCATATTGACGCTCGGCATGATGATCTCTGTGGTCATCGCAGCCAGCATCTCGCCGTGGCTGGGACGGATGTGGGACAAGAAACATTCGGCCATGGGTCTGGCGCTGTTTGCCGTGGTGCTCGGACCATTACCGATCGTGCTGCGTCTGATCGGTCTGTTTCCGGAAAATGGCACGCGTGACCTGATCACCGCTCTGTTCTTCTTCACCATACTGCTGACCGCAGCCATCATCAGCATCAACATCATCACTGCATCGATGATTGCCGATCTTACCGATCAGGGTGAAATGGAATCCGGACGCCGCCTGGAAGGCGCATTCAGTTCGCTGATCGTGTTTTCGATCAAGGCGTCCTCCGGCATTGGTGCACTGCTCGCCGGCATCACCCTGGACCTGATTGCCTTTCCCCGTCAGGACCCGGAACTGGCCGCACACAGCGCACAAACACTGGCTACCGCCTACGCGCCCGCCATCATGCTGCTGTACGCCATTAGCCTGTATTTCCTCAACCGTTATCAGCTGTCGCGCAGCCAGCACAGTGAAGTGCTGGCCACGCTGGCCAACAAAACGGTTTAGCTACGCCGGAACACGCTGCCAAGTTTGATCATGCCATTGATCGTCTTGATCACAGCGCTGGGCACAATAATCGGGCGCTTGAGCATATCGCCAACCATTTTGCGGTACTTGTCCGAATACGGCGGGAACATCAGCTTGGGGTCGCCAACCGGCGGCCCATCTTCAACCACCGCACGCGCATTGGAACACTCCAGGAATGTCGCATGGCCGCCTATACGGCCCATACCGCTGTGGTTGATGCCACCAAAGCCCAGGCGCGGATTGGTCCCCGACTGAATCACATTGTGATTGACCACCGTGCTGCCGGCACTGGTGCGTGCCAGATACCAGTCCTTGGCCTGCTCATCACGGGCAAAAATGTACAGACTCAGAGATTTGGGTCGTCGGCGGATAATCTCGGGCACTTCTTCACGCTGAGTGAACGGCATGATGCAGATGATCGGGGCGAAAATCTCGTCCTGCATGATCTTCATGTCTTCGCTGACATTGCTCAGGATGGTCGGCGAGAAATACAGATCATCGGGATCGGATTCGCCGCCAAATTCCAGCTTGGCACCCTTGTCCAGCGCATCCTTGAGCAAGCTGCTGATGCGCTCGAAGTGCTTGCTGTTGATGATCCGCGGCAGGTGGTTTGAAGCCTGAAAACCCTGTCCGTCCGGGTTGTACATATCCGTAAAGGCCTGCCCCATCTCGGCGATGAACGCATCCATGAGGCTGTTATGCACCAGGGCGTAATCCGGTGCCACGCAAACCTGACCCGCATTGGCAGCGCGCCCCCAAGCGGTTTTGAATGCGGCATCTTTCACATCCGCGCTGGCGTCGATAATGGTCGGATTCTTACCGCCCATTTCCAACGTAATGGTGGCGAAGTTTTCCGCCGCCGCTTTCATGATCAGGCGACCCACGCCATGACCACCAATATAGAAAATATGGTTGAACGGACAGGCCAGCAGGGCTTGAGCCACCTCGGCCCCGCCCTGAAAAACGGCAAACTCTTCTTGCGGCAGTGCCTGGGCGGCAATGTCGGCCAATACCTGAGCCGAATGTGGTGCCAGTTCCGAGGGCTTGAGCACGAAAGCGTTGCCGGCCGCAATCGCCCCGGCGCCAATAACAAAAGCCTCCGCAATGGGCGCATTCCAGGTCGAGACATGCAGCACCATGCCCTTGGCCTCATGGTGGACGTAGCTCTTCTTGCCCAGGGTCATCAACGAGCCTTCAACATGCTGCGGGGCCATCCAGCGGGCCAGATGCTTGCACATGAACTCGATCTCGGCCTTGATCATCAACAGCTGACCATCGATATCTGTCTCGTGAACACGCAGCTCCTTTTGCCCAGCGGCAATGATCTGCTCACGATTGGCGAGCACCACCGCGAGTAGCTTTTTCAGCTTGCCGATGCGGGTTTCGGCATCCGTCAGTGCCAATGCCGGCGCCTCTGCGGCCATGCGCTCGAAATGGGTCCGGATGTGACTGGATTCCTGCAAAACTGCGTTCATTGCAATCAACCTTTGTAACTGGGGATTTTGAAAGCCGCACGCATCATTGTTTCCAGCGCGGTATCCGACAGGATGCGGCGCATGATGCCCATGGGTTTGACGTCCTTGCCAAGCAGCTCCATTGGCTTCCAGCGCTTGCGCGCGAGAATATCCAGGGTGCCTTTTAGCGCTTCTTCTGGCGTGCTGCCGTTGTTGTTGAGCATGTCTGGCAACACATTCAGGATGGTGTTGGACAGATGCGGGTCATAGATTTTGCGTATCGCTTCGGGCTGCATGTTCCAGGTCCGTGTGACCTGTTCCTTGGCATTGGCCGACATCCCGGTGAGCACGCCACCAGGCACGATCGAGGTCACCTGAATGCCCAGCGGTGCCAATTCATGGCGCAATGTCAGAGTCATGCCGTGGATGGCATGCTTGCTCATGTTGTAGCCGCCAGAACCAATCGGATTGGCGATGATCGCGCCCGAACAGTAATTGGCAATGCGTGAACCAGGTGCATTCTTGCGGATGAGCGGAAGAAAGGCCTGAATCACGCGAAGCTGGCCGAACGCATTGATCTGGAAGATTTTCTGAACCTGATCCAGATCGACCGCTTCAAGCACCCCCACCGCAATATTGGCAACCCCGGCAACGTTGACCAGCAGATCAAGACCCTGCCCATCCAGCGCCTGCGTCACCAACCGGGCACTTTCGCGCACCGAGTCGGTGGATGACACATCCTGCTCAACCACAGTTAGATTGCCGCCGCTTTCAAGATCCGTCGGCGCGCCCGGCAATACCCCCGCAAACACCCGCCAACCACTCAAGGCCAGCGATTTGGCCAGCAAGTTGGCCTGACCGACGTTTGCGCCGGTTATGAATGCGGACTGCATTGCGATCCCCTGTGAGTAATAATTGCCCCGCAGTCTGACCGCATCGCGTCCGTGCTTCCTCATACAAAAGCGTGAGATTGCTGGCCCCTGTCTTAAGGAACATCCATGATCAGCACGCCGGAAACGGCTTATATCGTCGTCGGCTTGATGACCGCAGGCAGTGGACTGATATTCCTGCTAAACGACCGTTCCAATCCGCCCAGCCGTGCACTGGCTGCATGCCTGATCGCAATTGGACTGCGTCTGTTTCTGAGTGGCGACGACACCTATGACACCCATCTGGATGTCAGTGTCGGCCTGTGGCTGATGCAAGCCATGAGTTCATCCCTTGAAGCACTGGCAATTTTGTTCGGTCACGAATGGGGATTACGCATCGGCCGCACGGGTATGCCCGGGCGCATGCGCAGCGCGTCGACCGGCCTGTTTCGCAGCGCGCAGATTCTGATCATCGTGTATTGGGGGCTGAATATTGGCTATCTGGCCATTTTCCCGCAGCAGGCCATTTCCGATTTGAGCGGCAATGTGCGCGTGCGCGGGGTTGAGTTTGCGGTCTTTGCACCGGTGCTGGGCACCAGCATTCTGCTCGCCGCCATCGCCATAGTGACGCTGGCCTACAGCCGTATCGACAAGGCCGAAATCGTGCGCCTGCGTGCTCTGGCTGTGGCCGGTCCGCTGCTGCTCGGTGGTTTGATTTTCGGCCGTCACATTGTTCCGATCACCTTGACGCTGGGCCTGCTGGCGTTTTTGGCCGGATCCGTACGTTATCTGCTGATTCAGGGCCAGCGTGGCCAATTCATGCGTCAATTTGTCTCGCCCGAGGTCGCCAGCCTGCTCCAGCAGGAAGGCATGGACGAAGCGCTTAAGCGTCAGCGGCGCGTTCTCAGTGTGGTGATCTGCGATCTGCGCGGGTTTACCGACTACGCCCGCCAGCATGACTCGGATGAAGTTGTGGGCTTGCTGGAAAACTTCTACAACCGTGTCGGTGAGATTGCCGCAAGGCACGGCGGCTCGGTTAAGGACCATGCCGGTGACGGCGTTCTCATCTTGGTCGGTGCGCCACTGGCCATGCCCGATCACGCCCTGCGTGCATTGCGCCTGGCCGACGAACTCAGAGTGGCGGGGCTGGCCATGCTGGCTGACAGTTCTCCAGTGCTTGGGCTCGGCGTTGGCGTGGCCACTGGCAACACCACCATCGGCGCAATTCGTGGCGCACAGCGTTTGGAATATGTCGCGGTGGGTAGCGCGGTCAATCTGGCCGCACGCCTGTGCGATCGGGCGCTTGCCGGCGAGGTCCTGAGCGACGAGCGCACAATCGATGGCCTGCCTGCAGACTGTGGACTGCGTGGCGAATCGCGCCCGCCACAGCGCATGAAGGGTTTCCCGCAACCGGTAGCGGTTTATGCGTTGACCGCACTCAACGCACTAGCGCTACAGCCTTGACCTGAGCCCACAGTGACATCTGGTTGCGGATGTTCAGATGTTCGAGCGAACGCAACGTGGTGCGCGCCAGCAACGTGTTGCTGCCGCAACACAATCGCAGCACCGCGGTGGCCGCTGCCGTGTTGATGTTGATATCAACCACCTGAACCTGCAGCCGATTGAGAATGCTGGTGTCCTCATGCGCGCTCAATGACAGGCTGACGTCGCGGGCCAGTATGCGAACCCGCACCTCGGCCCCAACCGGCTCACCACTGTCATGCACCCACAACTGGCCACCATCCCACACCACCTGCATGAGCTGCCACTGTGGCTGTCGTGACGCGATGTGCCCCTGAATAACCACCCCGGCTTGCTCGCCTAACCGATGAGCAAGGTCTGCCCGACTGAGCACATCACTGATCGGGCCCTCGGCAATCACGCGGCCCTGTTCCAACAGGACCAGATGATCTGCCAGACGGGTGACGTCATCCAATGAATGGCTGACGTACAACATGGGGGTTTCAACTTGCGGTTTGAGCGCCTCCAGCATGTCCAGAACATCGCGTTTGTGCGCATCATCCAGCGCCGCCAAGGGTTCATCGAGCAATAGAAGTTGCGGCTGAACCAGCAAGGCGCGGGCCAGAGCCACGCGCTGACGCTCCCCGCCTGAGAGTGTGCCAGGCATCCGCGCACGCAGATCGCGTATGCGCAAGCCGTCCAGCACCACCTCTGCGCGCCCGCCACTCAGTGGCTTGCGTGCGCGTTTGATCGCGTACTCGAAATTGCCCTGCACAGTGAGATGCGAAAGCAGACTGTGTTCCTGGAAAACATAGGCCAGCTCGCGCCGATGGGTTGGCACATTGATACTTTCGCTCAGCCAGGTCTGGCCATTGACCTGCAAGCTGCCGGCACAGGCCTGCAAACCTGCAAAGCAGCGCAGCAGTGAGGTTTTGCCCGCCCCCGAAGGGCCAAACAAGGCGCTTACCCCGCGCCCGGGCAGTTGCAGCTTCACGGCGACGGCAGGCTGGCTCGCCCCCGGATAGAGCAGTTCAATCTGTGCCTCGATCATGACAGCATCCGTGGGCTGCGCTGTTGAAATGCATACAGGGCAAACAGCACCACAAACGAAAACACCAGCATGAGGGCGGACAAGCCGTGGGCCTGTGCGTACGCCAGCGCCTCGACATGGTCATAAATCAGCACCGACACCACCCGGGTTTCGTCCGCGATATTGCCGCCGATCATCAGAACCACGCCAAACTCACCAACGGTATGGGCAAAACCCAGCGTGGTTGCGGTCACAAGTCCCGGCCGAATCATCGGCAATACCACACTAAAAAAACGGTCAACCGGCCCGGCGCCCAATGTCGCAGCCACTTCCAGCGGCCGCTCACCCAAGGATTCCATCGCCGCATGCAGCGGCTGAACCACGAACGGAAGGGAATACAGCATGGAACCGAGCACCAGCCCCCAGAAGGTGAACGCCAGTGTGCCCAGACCCAGAGCACTGGTCAGCTGGCCCAACGGCCCCTGCGGCCCCATTGCAACAAGCAAATAGAAACCAAGCACGGTGGGCGGCAACACCAAAGGAAGCGCGACCAGTGCCGCAACCGGCACTTTCAGGCGCGATCGCGTGCGTGCCAGCCACCAGGCCAGTGGCAAGCTCACAATCAGCAGCAGCACGGTTACGGTTGTGGCCAGACGCAGCGTGAGCGTCAGCGCAGCAAGATCACCCTCGGAAAAGCTCAAAACGGCCCAGGCTCGCGGTTTGTTGGACAGGGATTCAAAGCAGCAAGAGTACCCGATGGCGCTCGCGCCGCCACCCACAGGCTGCGCGGGGCCAGCAGGCGAGCAAAAACATGCCCTGCTCTGTTAATGTTTGCGCCCATCTTCATCAGGATCAGGCCATGAAAACCCAAGCTGCGGTGGCGTTTGCTGCCGGCAAACCATTGGAAGTTGTTGAACTTGACCTGCAAGGCCCGCAGGCCGGCGAGGTGCTGGTCGAAATCAAGGCCACCGGTGTATGCCATACCGATGCATTCACGTTGTCTGGCGATGATCCCGAAGGCGCCTTTCCGGCAGTGCTTGGCCATGAGGGCGCCGGCATCGTGCGTGAAGTTGGCGCCGGCGTGACCTCGCTCAAACCGGGCGATCATGTGATTCCGCTGTACACACCGGAATGCCGTGAATGTGAATACTGCCTGCACCCCAAAACCAATCTGTGCCAGTCGATTCGATCCACACAGGGCCAGGGCGTCATGCCTGACGGGACCAGCCGCTTCAGTTTCGAAGGTAAGCCGGTGCTGCATTACATGGGCTGCTCGACCTTTTCCAACTACACCGTGCTGCCCGAAATCGCACTGGCCAAGGTGCGTGAAGACGCACCATTCGACAAGATTTGCTACATCGGCTGTGGTGTCACTACCGGTATTGGTGCCGTTGCGTTCACCATGAAAGTCGAAGCCGGCTCCACGGTAGCGGTGTTCGGGCTCGGCGGCATCGGTCTGAACGTTATTCAGGGCGCCCGCATGGTCGGCGCCGATCGCATCATCGGGGTGGATCTGAACCCGGCCCGTGAAGCCCTCGGCCGCCAGTTCGGCATGACCGATTTCGTCAACCCCAAGGATGTCGATGACATCACTCAGCACATCATCGAGATGACAGGTGGCGGTGTTGATTACAGCTTTGAATGCATCGGCAACGTCAATGTCATGCGTCAGGCTTTGGAGTGCGCACACAAAGGCTGGGGCCAGAGTTGCATCATCGGCGTGGCCGGGGCCGGGCAGGAAATCTCTACCCGTCCGTTCCAGTTGGTCACCGGCCGCAGCTGGCGCGGCAGCGCATTCGGCGGCGCGCGTGGCCGCACCGACGTGCCCCGCATTGTCGACTGGTACATGGATGGCAAGATCAATATCGACAGCCTGATCACCCACACCATGCCACTGTCCGACATCAATAACGCTTTCGATTTGATGCACAAGGGTGAAAGCATTCGTTCCGTGGTGGTGTACGACTGATCATGAGCACGCTGCAAATTCTGAATGAACACCGCTGCTTTGGCGGGCGTCAACTGCGTTTCGAGCACGATGCCCGCAGTGTGAACTGCAGCATGCGCCTTTCGATCTTTCTGCCAGAACAGTCCGAGCAGCAACGCGTACCGGTTTTGTACTGGCTGTCCGGCCTGACCTGCACCGACGAAAACTTCGTCATCAAGGCCGGCGCCCAGCGCGCCGCAGCCGAGCATGGCGTGATCATCGTGGCCCCCGACACCAGTCCGCGCGGCGACGACGTGCCGGATGACCCGGATGGGGCATATGATTTCGGGCTGGGAGCCGGGTTCTACGTCAATGCCACACGGGCGCCCTGGTCGACCCATTACCGAATGGACGATTACGTCAGTCTGGAGCTGCCTGAACTGATCAACGCCCAGTTTGCAGCGGATGCTTCGCGCAGTGGCATCTTCGGCCACTCCATGGGGGGGCATGGCGCCATCACACTGGGGCTGAAAAACCCGAAAACCTTTCGCTCGATTTCAGCCTTCGCGCCGATTGCATCACCCAGCCGTTGTCCGTGGGGAAAAAAGGCGCTGAGCAACTACCTTGGCACTGATAAAAAATACTGGCGCGATTACGACAGCAGCCTGTTGATCGAACACGGCGCGGCCAAAACACCGATCCTGGTCGATCAAGGTGAAGCGGACGATTTTTTGCGTGAACAACTCAAGCCCGAGTTGCTTGAAGCCGCAGCGCAAGCCTCTGATCATCCGCTGACCCTGCGTCGTCAGCCGGGCTACGATCACAGCTATTTCTTCATGGCCAGCTTCATGGATCAACACATTGCCTGGCATCACCGGATACTCTGCGCCAAATAGACGAGTTGCCTTGCCGCTGTGCAGTCCACAATGGTTAAAAAAACAAGGGAATGGCTGCACGATGGGGACATGGACGAAGAGCGGCATGACGTCGCTACAAGGCAAAACTGCGCTGGTTACCGGCGCCAACAGTGGTATCGGGCTTGAAACCGCGCTAGGGCTGGCTGAAGCTGGTGCGCATGTGATCCTGGCCTGCCGCTCCAAGGACAAGGCCGAACAGGCCATGCACGCCATCACCCAACAGGTGCCGGATGCGCAGCTGTCATTTGTGGCGCTTGATTTGTCGCGCCTTTCCAGCGTGCGCAGCGCCGCAGACCAGGTACTGGAGCACCACAAGCAGCTTGATCTTCTGATTAACAATGCCGGGGTCATGGGCTTGCCCTTGAGTTACACCGACGATGATTTCGAAACCCTGTTTGCGACCAATCACCTGGGCCATTTTGCCCTCACCGGCCTGCTCTATCCGCTGCTGCGCATGTCGCCTGGCGCACGCGTGATCAGTGTTGCCAGCGTCGCGCACAAGAACGGCAAGCTTCCACTCGACGATCTGAACTGGCGCAACCGCCCGTATTCCATGGCCGGAGCCTATGCCCAGGCCAAGCTGGCCAATCTGGTGTTTGCCTTGGAGCTTGATCGCCGCTTGCGTGGCACCGATGACAACTTGTTGAGTGTGGCCGCCCATCCGGGCTATGCCGCCACCAATGTTTTTTATGCGCGTGATGCGAAAATGTCGCTGGCACGCCAGGCCTGGAACGCGATGTCCAAGGTCGGCGCACTGATGGCCCAATCAGCCGCCAAAGGTGCCCTGCCCAGCCTGTATGCCGCCAGCGCTACAGACGTGATCGGCGGTCAGTACTATGGCCCACAAGGGCCGCTGGAATTCTGGGGCGCACCGGGTCTTGCTCAACCCAGCGCCCGCGCCAAGGACCAAGCCCTGGGCGCCGGACTGTGGCAACAATCCATTGAGATGACTGGCGTCGACTGGCTGTAGAACAACCTTGGTCGTAACAAGGCAGCGGCTTGGCACTTAACCAGGCCGCACCGCTGCGCGAGCCAGAACGTTAGCCGGGGGCGAATTGTGCCCAAGGCGTTGCGCCTTCCAGTTCAAAGGCCAGCTCCAGCAAGCGTCGTTCCTGGCCCATTGGGGCAGAAAAATGCACGCCAATTGGCAATCCCAGATCGCTGCTGGCCAACGGCAGTGTCAGCGCCGGTGTGCCGCACACATTGTCTGACGGTGTGAACGCGGCGTAGCTGCGCAGGCGTTGCCAGGCCTCAGAGAACTCCACATCGGGCTTGAGCCAACCCAACTGCGCAGGTGGCTGGCCCAGCGTCGGGGTCAGCATCAGATCAAAGCCATGGGTCAGCTTGGCATGCAGCTTGTGTGCCCGCTTGAGGCGCCACATGGCGGCCGGCATTTTGTGCATATTGCGCCGAAAGTGACCGGCCAAATGCCAGGTCAGCGGTTCCAGCTGGTCCGCTTTCAAGCCGGGCGCCACAGTGACGCCACCGGCCCAGGCCACGCCAGCCGCCAGCATCGCCCAATAGAGCAAAAAGTCATCAGCCCGCTGTGGTGTCAACGGTGAAGCCATCGGTTCTACACTGTGGCCCAGGTTTTCACACACATTCGCCACACGCTCAACCGCGGCCACACATTCAGGATCAGCCGAGCCGCCATCCGGCAGTTCGGTCACCATGCCAATGCGCAAGCGGGCTTTGCCTGGTCCTTCAACCCGCCCCACTCTGGGCAGTGCTGGATCGTGATGGAGTTGTTCCATACCGGCGAGAAAATTCGCAGTGTCACGTACGCTGCGACTGACCACTCCGTCAGTCACGATATTCAACGGCAGACGATTGGCCATCGGGTTCACAACCAGACGCCCGCGCGATGGCTTCAAACCAACCAGCCCGCAACATGACGCCGGGATACGTATAGAACCGCCACCATCATTGGCGTGGGCAATCGGTACCACCCCGGCCGCAACCAACGCCGCAGAGCCTCCGGATGAACCGCCGGTGGAATAACCCAGCTTCCACGGATTGCGCGCAGCTTCGCCCTGCGCATATTCGGTGGTCGCGGTGAGACCAAATTCTGGCAACTTGGATTTGCCCAGCGGAATCAGCCCCAGTGCCTTGAATTGCTGACAAAACAGTGCATCACTACTGGCGCTTTTCTGCGGTGTGGCGCGACTGCCATGGCGGGTCGGCAAACCGGCAAGATCAAGGTTGTCCTTGATCACCGACGGTACCCCGGCAAAAGGCCCCGCGGGCAGCGCTGAAGACTGCCCGCGCGCCTGGGCACGGGCCAGCTCGAAACCGGGCTCAGCCAAAGCCTGCAATGCAGGCTGCGCGTCATTCAGGCGGACAATCGCGGCTTCAACCAGTTCTTCGGCGCTGATTTCTCGGCGCGTTATGCGCGCAGCCAGAGCGGTGGCGTCATCGCGCCCCAGTGCGTCGTCACGGACGGCATTAAATGTTGTATTCATGCCGCGATCATAGTCGATCAAGCGGCGAGCAAGCTGCGCGTGGACGCCACAACAAGACCCAGACCGGCGAGCAAGAGCAGGCGGTAGATCCAGACCTTGAAACGCGCGTCATCGACCTGATTGTGAAAGCGCTCGCCCAGCCAGATGCCCAGCGGTATCAACGGCAGATAAACCAGCACCGCCCACCACGACTGCTGAATGCGGCCCTCAAACAGAAACAGCACAGTCAGCAAGCTGTTCAGAGAAAACCACACCACAATCAGGCTGGCGCGAAAGCGCGCCTTGTCCAGCGTGGTTGCGGCCAAGCCGTAAACCAGTAAAGGCCCGCCGGAGGCGAACAGCCCGTGGCTGATGCCGGCCAGCGAGATCACACCGCGACTCCACCATAGGGGCCGAATTTTTACCGCAGTTTGGCTACGCAACCGCCACAGTTCGCGCCCTGAGAACCACAGAATCAGCACGGCAAATGCCAGCTTCAACCCATCGCCGCCTAGATAAGGCTGTAACCAGAAACCAAGCAGCGTGCCGAACAGCATGAAAGGCATGATCAGGCGCAGCAACAGTTTGACGTCGATATGGCGACGATGACGCCAGGTCAAAAAGCCAGTCATGCAAATGTTCAGCGGGACCAGCACGCTTTGCAGCCATTCAATCGGAAACAGCAGCGCGCCCAGCGAAATGGCGATGACAATGCTGCCGAAACCGGTCATCGCCTCGGCGGTGTAGGCAAACAGGATGAACGCGCCAAGCACGACATAGGCCAGGCTCATGCATCAATCTCCACGGCAAAACGGCGCCGCACAATCGTCAGGTAGCGCGACGGCCACAGCCGCCAGAGCACGCTACCAAACCATGAAATTCGATCACCAAACAACCAGGGTTTTTGGGCGGCCTGCGCAGCAAGAATGCGCTCGGCCATCCAGCCCGCATCGCGGGTGGCCCCGACACTGGAGCGGGCATGGCGCGCCGGTTGCCCATCGCCGCCCAGGGCGTTTCGCTCGATCGGTGTGTTCAAAAATGAGGGATAGACATTGAGCACATGTATGCCCTGCTCCTGCACCTCCACGCGCAGGACTTCGAAGAACTGGGCCAACGCACTTTTCGCCGCACAGTAGGCGGCGCGGCCGGGCACCGGCATCCACCCCGCCATGGAGCCGATATTGATGATGCAGCCGTGGCTGTCACGCAACATTGGCAGGGCCTTGCAGGCCAGGTTGACCGGGGCCTGCCAGTCCACTGCCATGACCTTTGCGAACACCGCAAGATCAGTATCACTGACCCGTGAGCGATGGGTGATGCCGGCGTTGTTGATCAGCACATCAAGCCTGCCAAAGCGCGCCCTGGTCATGTCCAGCAGCTCATCCTGAATACGGCTGTCGGTGATGTCGCCGGCCAGGCCAACGACCCGATCGGGCTGATCCAATTCCTGAACACGCTGCTCCAGCAGCGCCGCGTTCATGTCGCTGAGCACCAATTGATGTCCGTTGGCTGCGACCCGTTGCGCCAACTCCCAACCCAGCCCGCTGGCGGCACCGGTGATGATATAAACGCTCACAGCACACCTCGCTGTCGGGCATGCGCGATGAAGTGTTCAAACACTTCCCGCGAGGTTTTCTGCGGGGTGTAGGCAAATTCACTTTTGAGCCGCGCATTGCTGAGCACCGGTCGATAGCGCAGGAAATTCACCTGAGCCGGCCCATAGCGCCCAAGCCCACTGAGCTTGCCCACCGCAAGCACTGACTTGAGCAGTACGGCTGGCAAATTGAGCAAAGGCTTGTTCAACAGCAGGGCAATGTCCCGCATGCTCAGAGCCCCGTCACCGGCGACGTTGAAGATGCCTGCACGGTTGCTGGTCACGCCCTGCTCAATGATCGCCACCAAATCCTGATCCCAGATCGCGACAAAGGGCGAATCACTGCCGCGTACGGCAATCAAACGCCTGCGTGCGAACAACGCGGTGATCAAATTGTTGGTGTTGGCGCCGAGCACGGTGCCCACGCGCAAAATCAGTTGCCTGAGTTGCGGATGCTGATCACGGTAGTCCTGCAACAGCTCTTCAACCTGACGTTTGTGGTCCGAATAGGCGAATTCCGGGTTGCCACGCAACGGGTCGGTTTCGCTCAGCCAGGCCGGATTGTCCGCATGGTAGCCATAGGCGGCGCCGGAGCTGCTGATGCTGATGTGCTCGACCCCTGCAGCCACACAGGCCTGAAGCACATTGCGCGTGCCATTCACGTCGATGTCGTAGTCACGCGCCCGGTCACCGCTGTCCTCCAGCACCGCAGCCAGATGCACCACATGGCTGATCCGTTGTTCCTTGAGCACATCGACCAGCGCGGGATCACGGATGTCCATGCATTGAATTTCAAAACCAGCATCCTCGGGCACGCGCAGGTCGATACCCAGCACCATGCACGATTCCGCCAGACGACGGCCCAGTTGGCTGCCGATATAGCCACCAGCCCCGGTGATCAGGACACGCAAGCCGTGCCCGCTCATGCGGCCACAGCCGGGTCAAGATCGGTCTTGAGCTCGCGGATATGCGACATCAGCGCGTCGAGATACTCTTGTTTGTTGACGTAATAGGCCATGCGGTCGAGTTGTAGATAGTTATATCCGCCATCCAGCTTTTGACCGGCCCGCTCCTGCTTGATCTGTTTGAATCGTTGCGCCGATGGTGCGCCATCTTGCAACTGACGCAGATACAGCGCGGCCAGTTCGGCCTGCTTGTTGCGCCCTTCCCAGCCCAGACCAGACGCCTCCACCATACCCATGACGAACACATCATCGGCCTGCGGGTGAAAGGTGTTGAGATAGAGCTGCGGTGCAGCACCCTGCCAGTTGATTTCCGCGGGGTCTATGAACGGGTAGTCCAGATCATAGCCGGTGGCCAGCAATATCAGGTCATAGTCGGCCTGCTCGCCGTTTTTGAAAGTAACGGTGTTGCCCTGGCAATCTGCGATGTCGTTACGCACCCGCACGTCGCCATGCCCGATGTGATGCAGCAGCAAGGTGTTCATAACCGGGTGTGATTCATACAAGCGGTAATCCGGGTCGGGCAGACCGTAATCGGATGGCTTGCCTACCGCGGCCCGAATCAGCGCGCCGTCCAGCCACTGTTTGGCCCGGCGAGGAAGTTTGATCAGGCCGCCGAATGTATCAATTGGCTTGCCCATCAGAAATTTGGGCAAAAAGTAGTAGCCGCGTCGTACCGACAGATCGACCGAAGACGCCGCATGGACCGCATCCACCGTGATATCGGCCCCGGAATTGCCACAACCCACCATCAGCACCCGTTTGCCTCTAAAGCTGTCCGGGCTTTTGTACTCCGCCGAATGCATGATTTCGCCAGTAAAATTACCCGGCAACTGCGGGCGATTGGGCTTGTGCAGTGTGCCATTGCATAAAAAGATGCCGTCAAACACACGGCTGCGTTCTTCCCCATTGTGGCGACTGGTCAAACGCCAGCCCTGAGCTTCGCGTTGAATCGAAAGCACTTGCGTATCGAATTCGTAGTTTTCATACAAACCGAATGTTTGCGCATAGTGCTGAAAGTACTTGCGCATCTCGGAGTGATGCGGATACGTCGCCACCTCGTCGGCCATGGGCAACTCGGCAAATTCGGTCATGCGCTTGGACGAAATCAGATGCGCCGACTGATACATGGTGCTGGTCGGGCTGTTGATATCCCAAAGGCCGCCAACATCGGAATGGATCTCGAAACCGACAAAATCCAGGCCATATTTTTTCAGGTTGCGTGCCATACTCAGCCCCATGGGGCCCGCGCCGATCACTGCGTACATAGTGCTCCACCACAACAATTCGATCCTTGCACAATAAGGGCTGGGCGCGGCCGGGTCACGGCTGATTCGGGACACGCCTCGGTCGAAACGGGACCATGAGCACTGCCACCGTCACTTTGCGATACAGCCAGGCACTGTTGCAGGCCGCGCAGCGCCTTGGCCTGCCTGCCCCGCAACTTGAGCTGGATAGCGAACGTGTTCCCCTGAGCACTCAGGATGCGCTGTGGGAACATCTGTGCAAACACAGCGATGACCCATTGATCGGGATTCGACTGGGCCTGAGTCTGCAGGTCGGGCATCTCGACATCGCCGGTTTGTTGCTGATGAGTTGTGAAACCTGTGGCGAGGCGCTGGACGCGTTGATTGACTACCTGCCGATCATTGGCGAAGGAGGCCAGGCTCAGCTCGAAACCAATAACCGGGGCGTTTGTCTGAGCTATCAACCGCATTACACAAGCTGCACGCAACAGCGCGTTGAAGCGGTATTGGCCGGATTGGTTCAGCTAGGGCGCTGGAGTACGGGCGGACACTTCACCGTCCATGAACTTCACCTC
>JBFKEC010000042.1:0-15710 GCA_041619315.1 Oceanococcus sp.
AATGATCTGGTGATGGAGTATTTCATCAACGACACCCGCTACACCGGGGATGATCTGTTTACTGACAACTCGCAGGAAGTGGGGATCAACTTTGGCAAGCTGAACACCACGGGCGAGGTGGTCACGAGCTTCATCAAGGGTAGCGTGAGTTACACCATGGCCAGCGGCGATAACGACAACGAAGCTGACATGCTGCGTCTGTCGCTGATCTTCAAGTTCTAAGGGGCAGATCATGAAAAATTTTGTTTTTGCATGTTTGCTGGCCCTGATCAGTGTGCCGGCATTCGCTCAGGACATGGCTGGTCGCGCGGTGCTGGTCGTGGGTCAGGCTTTCGCGGCCAACAGCAATGGCGCGCAACGCATACTGCGTCGCGGTGATGTGGTGTTTTCCGGAGAAACCATTACCACCCAGCGACATAGCTACGTCAATGTCGAGTACACCGACAAGGGGCGCACCCTGATCGGACCGAACTCGCAGCTCAAGATTGAGGAATACACTTATAAGCCACCGGCCGGTGGGCCGCGTAATCGTGGTGCTGGCGTGGTCCAGGCCGATGCGGGGCGTTCCGTGTTCTCGCTGCTCAAGGGCGGGTTTCGCGCTGTTACCGGGCTGATTGGCAAGACTCGGCGGGAAAACTACTCGGTGCGCACCTCGGTCGCCACGATCGGGATTCGCGGCACCGATGCGGTGTATGTGGATTGTTCGGATGGCCGCTGCAATGATCTGGGGCCAGGCAGTTCCAAGGATCAATCAAGCGTGGTGGTCGGTGTTTACGATGGCGGCATAACGCTGACCAACCTGAACAACGGGCAAACCCTGGATGTCGACCCCGGTCAGTTCGTTCAGACCAACGGCACGTCCTTTTTCACCCTCGCTGGCATGCCGGGTATTTTGTTGACCATGCCGATGGAAAATCCGCAGACCTGCGAGTAGTTATTCGCGCGCTAGTTAAGGAGCCGGCTAAGCCGGCTCTTTTTTATTCGGTCAGTGCAAATGGGCGTCCGAAGAAGAAGCCCTGAACATGCTCGACTTCAAGCGCGCTTAGCGCCTCGATCTGCGCTTGTGTTTCGGCCCCTTCGGCGATGAAACCCAGGCCCAGATCGCGGGCCAGGCGGGCCATCCCTGCAATGATCTTGCGGCTGGCTTCATCGTCGAGCATGTCATCCAGAAACATCTTGTCGATTTTGAGCGCATCGACCGGCAGGCGATTGAGATATGCCAGTGAGCTGTAGCCGGTGCCGAAATCATCCAGAGCCACACGACAGCCCAGACCGCGCAGCTTCTCCAACAGGCTGACCGCCTGTTCGCGGTTTTCCAGAATCTGCGATTCGGTAACTTCCATCTGTAACTGGTGGGCTTGCAACTGGTGCCGTTTGATTGCGTCCTTGACCACCGCCGGCAAGGCCGGGTCGATGAACTGGCGTGCGGCCAGATTGATGCTGACGTAAAAATCTTTGCTCAAGGCGGCGTCATAGCTCTGCGCCAGACGCGTACGCGCAAGGCTGGCTTCATCAATGATCCAGTGGCCGATTTTTTCGATCACGCGTGACTCTTCAGCGACCGATATGAACAGGTCCGGTGCCATCAACTCGCCATCATCTCGGCGCCAGCGCAACAGCGCTTCGAAGCCGGTGGTCACCTGGTCCGACAGGCGCACGATCGGCTGATAGTGCAGTTCCAGTTCCTGGTTGTTCAGAGCCTGACTCAGCGCATGTTCTGTGCGCATGCGCTGCATGGCTTGCTGCTCATCTTCCAGGTAGGTCAGCTCCAGGGTGCTGGAGGTGTCGGGCAGGGTCTGCCCCATGGAATGGCGATAACGCTTGAGGGTGAGCTGCAGCAGATGGCGGATCAAGGGATCGGAATGCGCCATGCGCTCAGCCAGGTGCACGCGTGTGATCACGGTGAGGGTGGTGTCTTCCAGAGCCATGGCCGATGCCATGCGTGGGTCGTGACTGATCAGCGCCATCTCGCCAATACACTCGCCCGCACCGAGTTCGGAAAGCACCTGATATTCGCCATCATGCTCGCGCAGGATCGCCATGCGACCTCGCTCTATCAGGTAAGCAGACTGTCCTGATTCGCCTTCGCGAAAAAGCAGTTCATTCGAGCTGAGGTTGATTTTAGATGGCGGCATGAGCGTGCTCCTGGTGGCTAAGGTCTGAAGATTGACGTCAGTCCACGTCTCGCAATCGCTCATTGCGCGCATCGTTGGCATCCAGCGCTGCGTCAATTTGATCGGCGATGGCCTCGCCGGAATAGCCAATGGCCTGGGTGTTACGAATCGTGCGGGTTTCTTCGCGCCCCTCAAGGCTTGAGCCGGCATCCCCGCTGCGCTCGCCGCAGGCGCTGAGCAGCAGCCCAGAGCCAAGCAGGGTGCCGATGAGTGCGAGCTTGCGCGCTGTCATGGCGTGTCTCCTTGTCAAACTGAACTGCCATTTAACGCCAGTCGGGCGTGCGCTGCCAGTGCCGTACGTCATGGCCTGAATCCTGCACGCGGCGGGCATGACCGAATTGCTCTTCCCATCCGCCGAGCCGGCAGCGATACCGAGGCCTCGTCCGAGTGCAGGCTATGTCTGCTTCATGCTCGAAGACCAGTGCTACGGCGTGGCCGTAAGCGGGGTGCGCGAAGTTCTGCGCCCTTGCGAGGTGGCCTGGGTTCCGGGTGCCCCCGATGCCTGTCTGGGCGTGATCAACCTGCGAGGACACATCGTGTCGGTGGTTGATCTGCGTCAGATTCTGGGCCTGGGCGTGGCCGCTGAAACGCCGACCAGTCGCCTGCTGGTTATTGATTACGACGACGCCATGCTGGCGCTCAAAGTTGATCGCGTGCTGGAACTGCAAAGCATCGCTGATGAAGACATCGAGTCGGCGCCGCGCATGAATCAGGTGCCGGTCCCGCTGGATGGTGTCGTCACACGGCCTCAGGGCCCCCTGTTTCTGCTCAAGCCGGCTGCGCTCGTGCGCCGCCTGGAGGAAAAATCCGATGTTTGATGCCTTTGCCGTACTCGACCTGGATCGCTACACCGCGCTGGCCTTTGGTCTGGTTGTGGTGCTCGCGCTGGTTCTTGCTGTGTTGCTGCGCCGCCAGCGCACACTGGATGGTGGCGAAGCGCAGATTCGCGCCCGCATGCACGAGCATCAGCAGGCCGAACTGGCCTTTGCTGGCGCCACCGAAGCGGCGATGAATGATTTGAAGTCCAGCGTTGAAGGTTTGGCGACTTGTCTGGCCAATCTGGAATTGCGCATGCGCACGGTGGATCAGCGGCAGCGCAAGTTTGACGACATGGCGATCCAATTCGGCCGGCGTCGGGGTTTTGACGAAGCGGTGCAACTGGTGCGTGACGGAATTCCGGCAATCGATGTCTCGCGGCGCTGCGGCGTGCCTCTGGCCGAGGCCGAACTGCTGCAGCGTATCCATCAACAGACCGCGGCCCACTGAGACAGACATGAGTATCCATACCGTACAACTGGAACCGGCGCTGGACATCGCCCATGCCGGTGAGCTGAAAGCCATTCTGAGCGCCAGTCCCGAGGACTGCGAGGAACTGGTTTTTGACGCCCAGGCAGTCGAGCGCGTTGATGCGGCCGGTCTGCAGTTGCTGCTGGCATTTGTGCGTCAGTGCGAGGCCCGCCCGATGACAGTGTCATGGGCATCCGTGAGCGCCACGCTGATGGATGGGGCCTCTGGCCTGGGACTTGCACAGGCCCTGCAACTTCAACTTCCGAACTCAGAGGATTGACGATGGCCAACATACTCGCCGTTGATGACTCCCCATCCATGCGCCAGATGGTGGCGTTCACGCTCAAGTCCGCCGGCTTTGACGTGACCGAGGCCGAAGATGGTGTCGATGCCCTCAGCAAAGCGCGCGATGGCGCCTTCAATCTGGTGCTGGCTGACGTCAACATGCCCAACATGGATGGCATCAGTCTGGTCCGGGAACTGCGCCAGCTGCCGAATTACCGTTTTACCCCGCTGCTGATCCTGACCACCGAATCGGGTCAGGACAAGAAGATGGAAGGCAAGGCTGCCGGTGCCACGGGCTGGCTGGTCAAGCCGTTTGATCCTGAGCAGCTGATTGCCACGGTCAATCGTGTCCTGAGCTGACATCCCGCGGAGACGGCGATCATGAGCATCGACATGAAGCAATTCCATCAGGCTTTCTTCGAGGAAAGTTTCGAGGGGTTGCAGGCGATGGAAGCGGCATTGCTGGCGCTCGACCCCAATTCGGCAGATAGCGAAACCGTCAATACGATTTTTCGTGCGGCCCATTCGATCAAGGGCGGTGCGGGCACTTTCGGTTTTAACGAAATCGCGACTTTTACGCATGATTTGGAAACGTTGCTCGATCAGGTGCGCAGTGGTCAGCGGGCGACTGACACGGCGTTAGTTGATGTGGTCCTGCGCAGCGTTGATGTGTTGCGCGAGATGCTTGAATGCGCGCGTGACGGGTATCAGGCGGAAATCACCGCGGCGTCCGGATTGCGCGGCGAAATTCAGGCCCTGCTTGAACACGATGCGGCGACGCCGGCAGACGCGACCTCAGAGACTGAATCCGGCGTTGGCGGGCACTGGCAGATCGGATTTGCCCCGCACCGCGACATCATGCTGACCGGCAATGATCCGTTGCGCATCCTGCGTGAACTGGCGCGCTTGGGTGACGCCATGGTGACCGCAGATGCCAGCGATTTGCCCAGTCTTCTCGATGTCGACCCGGAACAATGCTATCTGCGCTGGACTATCGAGCTGCACGGCGAGGTCAGCGAAAACGACATTCGTGAGGTGTTCGCCTGGGTCGATGACGAGTGTGACCTGACCATACAGGCTCAGGTCGAAAAATCTCAGACCGAGCGTGCCAGCCAGCCGCCCGAGGAGGTGGCTGAAAGCGCACCAGATGCGTTGGCGGGTGCGCCTGCTGCACAACCAACTCCGGCCAGCAAGCCGCCACGCAAGGACGCAGGTTCTATTCGTGTGGCCACCGACAAGATCGACCAATTGATCAATCTTGTTGGCGAACTGGTCATCACCCAGTCGATGCTTGAGCAGACCGCACGCACGCTGGACCCGGTGACCAACGAATTGTTGCTGAGTGGATTGTCCGAGCTTGAGCGCAACACCCGACACTTGCAGGAAGCGGTGATGTCGACGCGCATGTTGCCGGTCGATTTTGTATTCAGTCGCTTCCCCCGCGTGGTCCGCGACACCGCCACCCGCCTGGGCAAACAAGTGGTGCTGGAAACCTCGGGCGAGGGCGCGGAACTGGACAAAGGGGTGATCGAAAAAATCGTAGACCCGCTCAACCACATCGTACGCAACGCCATCGACCACGGCATCGAAATGCCGCAAGAGCGTACGGCGGCCGGCAAGCCGGCGCAGGCCAGTATCCGACTGAGCGCCTGGCATCAGGGCGGACACATCGCGCTGCAGGTCAGTGATGACGGCAAGGGCCTGGATCGCGACAAGATACTGGCCAAGGCACGCGATGCGGGCATGAGTTTGGCGGACAACCTGCCGGATTCTGAAGTGTGGCAGTTGATCTTTGCGCCTGGGCTTTCGACCGCGGCAGAGGTCACTGACATCTCCGGCCGAGGCGTGGGCATGGATGTGGTGCGCCGAAACATACAGTCGCTGGGTGGCTCGGTCGACATTGAGTCGCAAACCGGTGTGGGTACGCAGGTCACCATCCGCTTGCCGCTGACGCTGGCCATTCTGGATGGCATGTCGGTGCGGGTCGGCGAAGAGATATACATCTTGCCGCTGGACAGCGTGATCGAATCGCTGCAACCCCAGCTTGACGACATCCGGAGCATGGCCGGTGCCGCCCGTTTGATGCAGGTGCGCGGTGAGTTTCTGCCGCTGCTGTCGCTGCGTGAGTTGTTCGGCGTGGCCGGACAAGATTTGCCACTCGACCACGGCATCGTGGTCATCGTCGAGGCCGAAGGCCGTCAGGTGGCATTGATCGTCGACGAACTGGTGGGTCAGCAACAGGTTGTGATCAAGAGTCTGGAGCGTAACTACCGCCGGGTCAGCGGCATATCCGGCGCCACCATTCTGGGCGATGGCCGGGTCGCTCTGATTCTTGATGTGGGCGAAGTCATACGTAGCCGCCAGATCGCGGCCGCTGCGTAAATCCAAGGACAAAAGGCAAAGTCATGAACGACATGCAACACCAAACCGCGGGCGCCGCGGCTGAGCCCTCACCTCAGGGTGATGGTCTGCGCCGCGAATTTCTCAGCTTCCGTCTGGGCGCAGAAGAATATGGCGTGGACATCCTCAAAGTGCAGGAGATCCGCAGTTACGACAGCGTGACCCGTCTGCCCGAGGCACCTGATTACATAAAGGGCGTGATCAATTTGCGCGGCACCATCGTTCCGGTGGTGGACCTGCGCCTCAAGCTCAAGCTTGAGCAAGCCGAATATGACAAGCACACCGTGATGATCATTCTGAACATGGCCGACAAGGTCATCGGCATGATCGTGGACGGGGTCTCGGATGTTCTCACCCTGGCGGATTCGCAGATCCGCCCACCCCCTGAATTCAGTGGTGTTCTCGACACCCGCTATATCACCGGTCTCGGCGCTGTCGATGACCGCATGCTGATTCTGGTCGATATCGAATGCCTGATGAGTGCATCCGATATGACCGTACTGGAAAACGCCGCCTAGGCAGGAGCCCCCAATGACATCATCTGAACACTCTTCCACAAGCTTCAATGGCTGGGCTGTGCTGCCCACTGCAGCGGCGCTGGCTCTGGCTGTCGGTGGCGGCCTGTTTGGCAGCGGCCAGATGCCGCTGTCCGGTTTCGTGGCCTGGGCCCTGATGACCCTGGCTGCAGTCGCGGCGGGCAGCGTCCTGGCACTGCGTCATGGCATGGCTGGCGGGGCGAGCAGCGTGACGCCTGAACATCTGGCCGACCTTGAGGGTCAGGTCGCCGCGATCAACCGTTCGCAGGCGGTGATCGAATTCGATCTGGATGGCACCATTCTTAACGCCAATGACAATTTTTTGTCGGCGCTGGGTTATCGGCTGGATGAAGTGGTTGGCAAGCACCATCGCATGTTTGTTGATCCGCAAGACGCCGCCGCACCGGAATACAGCGCGTTCTGGAGCCATCTGGGCCGAGGTCAGTTTGATGCCGGTCAGTATCGGCGGATTGGCAAGGACGGTCAGGATGTTTGGATTCAGGCCAGCTACAACCCGGTGTTCGACGCGGCCGGTCAGCCACTCAAGGTGGTCAAGTACGCCACCGACATCAGCGCACAGGTTGCCGCCAACGCGGCGATTGAAGACGCTGTTCACCAGACCAATGCGGTGGTCAGTGCGGCCCGCAGTGGTGATCTGAGCGGGCGCATCGACGCCAGTGGCAAGGACGGTCCGATCAGCGAACTGTGTCAGGGCATCAACCAGATGCTGGATGACATTGCCGTCAGCCAGGACAAGATGGAAGAGATCGGGCGCACCAATTTGCGCATCAAGAATGCGCTCGACAATGTCACCACCAATGTGATGATTGCGGACAATGATCGCCAGATCACATACATGAATCAGTCCGTGCTGGCCATGATGAGCGAAGCCGAAGCGGACATTCAGAAAGAGCTTCCGGGTTTTCGTGTTGACGCATTGCTGGGTGGCAACATCGATGCGTTCCACAAGAATCCCGAGCATCAGATCAAGATGCTCGAAGCTCTGAAGCAGCCGCATCGCGCCAAGATTTGTCTGGGTGGACGCACCTTCGGGCTGATTGCCAGTCCGGTCATCGACCAGGACGGCCAACGCCTGGGTACCGTGGTGGAATGGCAGGATCGTACGGCTGAACTGCAGCTGCAGTCCGAACTGGATGCCAAGGCCGAGCGTGAGCGCAAAGTGGCGGCGGAAAACATGCAGATCCGCAATGCCCTGGACAATGTCAGCGGCAATGTGATGATTGCCAATGCTGAGCGCACCATCACCTACATGAACGATGCCGTGATGGGCATGATGCGGCGCAATCAGGACGAACTGCGCAAAGTGCTGCCGAGTTTCAATGTCGACAATCTCATCGGCAATTCGATCGACCAGTTCCACCGCAACCCGGCCCATCAGGCGGGCATGCTGGCCAATTTGCGCGAAACCTATCACACCCAGATCAAGGTCGGCCCGTTGTCGTTTGGGCTGATCGCCAGCCCGATCATGACTGAAAGCGGTGAGCACGCCGGCACCGTGGTGGAGTGGATTGACCGTACCGCGGAAGTTGCGGTTGAGGACGAAATCGGCGCCATCGTCGAGGCCTCCAGCCGTGGCGAATTCGACAATCGCGTCAGTCTTGATGGCAAGAGCGGATTCTTTGAAGCGCTGGCCAAGGGCATCAACCAGTTGCTGGATACCTGCCAGGTCGGTTTCAACGACGTGATCCGGGTGCTCGGCGCGCTGGCCCAGGGCGATCTGACCCAGCGCATGGATGCCGAATACAGCGGCACCTTTGCCGAACTCAAGCACAACTTGAATCAGACCATCGACTCGCTCAGCGACATGGTGGTTGCGATCAAGTCCGCGTCGGATGACATCAACTCGGCAGCGTCGGATATTTCTGCCGGCAGCGAAGATCTGTCCAGCCGCACTGAGGAACAGGCGGCCAGCCTGGAAGAAACCGCCTCGAGCATGGAAGAGCTGACCTCGACCGTGAAGCAGAACGCGGACAACGCCAAGCAGGCCAATCAGCTGGCCATCGGGGCTTCGGATGTGGCCACCAAGGGCGGCGCGGTGGTCGGTGATGTGGTCACCCGGATGTCCGAAATCACCGAATCGTCCAAGAAGATCGAAGACATCATCAGCGTGATTGAAGGCATTGCCTTCCAGACCAACATCCTGGCCTTGAATGCGGCCGTCGAGGCTGCCCGTGCCGGTGAGCAGGGGCGTGGCTTCGCGGTGGTTGCAAGTGAAGTGCGCTCGCTGGCGCAACGCTCATCCAGTGCGGCCAAGGAGATCAAGTCACTGATTTCCAATTCGGTAGAACGTATCGAGGATGGTTCCAAACTGGTCGAGCAGGCGGGCGTGACCATGGAAGAAATCGTCACCGCGGTGAAGCGTGTGACCGACATCATGGCGGAGATTTCCGCAGCCTCGCAGGAACAATCCAGCGGTATCGAGCAGATCAACCAGACGGTCGCCCAGATGGATGACGCGACCCAGCAGAATGCAGCGCTGGTCGAGCAGTCTTCGGCCTCGGCCAAATCGATGCTCGATCAGGGCGGCGAGTTGGCCAGTCAGGTCGCACGTTTCCGCATCAGCATGGACGAGCGCGAGCACGCCATTGTGGTGACCAAGCCGGTCAAGCGGGAATCACGCCCACAGCCGGGCAAGGTGCATCCGCAGGTCATTCAGCGTCAGCGCGCTGCGCGTGAAGAGCGTGAGCCGGTCAGTGTGGCACTGCCCCAGGCTGCGGCCGATGGCGATGAGCACTGGACTGAATTTTAGGCTCAGGTTTGCGGCCGCCAGGCGCGGCCGCCCATTTTTTCCTCTAGCGCCGAGTGTGCATGACGACTGTGACCGAGCAACTGGACAGAAGAACCTTCGAGCGGGTGCGTGGGCTGATTCATCGGCGCGCCGGCATCGCGTTGGGCGACAGCAAGCACGCCATGGTTCAAGGGCGGCTGGCCAAGCGCCTGCGGGCTTTGCGCATGGACTCGCTGCCGGCCTATCTGGACGGACTGGACAGCGATCCGCAGGCGGATGAGTGGCAGCACTTCACCAATGCGCTGACCACCAATCTGACCGCATTTTTTCGTGAGCCTCATCATTTCGAGCATCTTGCAGAGCAGTTGCGTCAGGCCCGTGATCAGGCGCTGTTTCGCATCTGGTGCAGCGCCAGTTCCACGGGTGAGGAAGCTTGGTCTATTGCCATGATCGCAGACGAGGTTGGTCGTCAGGGGCCGCGCCGGGTCGAGATTATCGCAAGCGATATTGATACCCAGGTGCTGAACACCGCGGCTCAGGGCGTGTACCCCCTCGACAGGATTGAGGGGCTGAGCATGGCCCGACGTCAGCGCTTTTTTCTTAAAGGTCGCGGGCCCAACACGGGGCTTTGCCGGATTCGGCCAGGCGTGTGCGATCGGGTCAGTTTCTGTCAGGTCAATCTGTTGGCGCCGAGCTGGCCCGTTGAGGCGCCACTGGATGCGGTGTTCTGTCGCAATGTAATGATTTACTTCGACAAGCCGTCGCAGCGCGATCTGGTACGCCGTTTCGGCGCGCTGATCCGGCCGGACGGCTTTTTGTATGTGGGCCACTCCGAGAGCCAGTTTCACTGCGAGGATATGTTCGAGATGGTCGGGCGGACCAGTTATCGGCGCTTGCCCGCATGAGTGCGCTCCTGCGTCCAGACGGTTTTCCCAGTGACAGCGAAATGCTCGGGCTGGGCACGGCCCATTTCCTCTACCGCGACCGTCACTTCCGCACCGAAGCGATCAAGGTTCTGCCCGGTGAGTATTACGCCACCGCCAGCGAACTGATGATCGTGACTTTGCTGGGTTCGTGCGTGGCCGCCTGCATACATGATCCCAAGCGCCAGATCGGCGGTATGAATCATTTCCTGCTTCCGCAGAACCGTCTGGATGATGGCGTGGGCGCAGCACGCTATGGCGTTCATGCCATGGAACTGCTGATCAATGGTTTGCTGCGTCTGGGGGCGCGGCGCGATGGGCTTGAAGCCAAGGTTTTTGGCGGTGGCAATGTCGCCCGGAGTATGACGCGCAGTTTGGTTGGTCAGCAGAACGTCGATTTTGTGCTGGCCTTTCTTGAGCGCGAAAAGATTCGTGTCACGGCTCAGGATATGGGCGGCGACTGTCCGCGGCGTATTCATTTCTTTCCGCGTACCGGCCAGGTCATGGTGCGCACCCTGGCGGTGGCCGAGGTGCCGGATATCGAGCAAGTCGAAAGCGCGCTGGAGCGCAAGACAGATGCCAGTCAGGGCGCGGTGGAGCTGTTCACATGAGTCGGCCTATTCGAGTCCTGATCGTCGATGACTCGGCGCTGGTGCGGCAGCTGCTCAGCGAGCTGTTGTCTCAGGATGCCCAGATTGAAGTGGTGGGTGTTGCCCAGGACCCCTTTGTCGCGCGAGAAAAGATCAAGGCGCTGAATCCGGATGTGCTCACGCTGGACGTGGAAATGCCGCGCATGGACGGGCTCAAGTTTCTCGAAAACCTCATGCGCTTGCGACCCATGCCAGTCATTATGGTGTCGTCGCTGACTCAGCAGGGCGCCGCGACCACCTTGAGCGCGCTGGAGCTGGGCGCGGTCGATTTCGTGGCCAAGCCGGCTCTGGGCGTGTCCGAAGGGCTGGAAGCCAGCGCCGCCGAGCTGATCGAGAAGGTCAAAATCGCGGCTATCAGCCGTCCTCGGATTGCCGATGCGCCCGCCGCCCGGCCGCCCGCGGTCAGCCAGATTCGTTACGAAACCACCGATCGCCTGATTGCGATTGGTGCATCCACCGGGGGTACCGAGGCGGTGCGCGCGGTGCTCGCGCAGGTGTCTGCGGATTCACCGGCGATCGTCATTGCCCAACACATTCCCGAGGCCTTTAGCGCGTCGTTTGCCGAGCGCCTTAACAAAGCCTCGGCGTTGGCTGTTTGCCAGGCCAGTGACGGTCAGGAGATTCGCCCGGGACATGCCTATGTCGCGCCTGGTGATGACCATCTTGAAGTCGCCCGCAGTGGTGCCCGCTGGTATTGCCGTCTCAACAAGGGGGAAGTGGTTAATCGCCATCGACCCAGTGTCGACGTGCTGTTTGACTCGGTGGCCGCCAACTGCGGCAGCAATGCATGTGGCGTCCTGCTGACCGGCATGGGCGAGGACGGCGCGCGTGGTCTTAAGCATATGCGCGACGAAGGGGCTTACACCCTGATTCAGGACGAAGACAGCAGCGTGGTGTGGGGCATGCCCGGAGCCGCACATCGTCTGGATGCGCACTGTGCCCAAGCCAGCCTGGGCGAGATTGCCGGTCTGCTTGGTGAATTTGCCCGCGTGGGCTCAAGACTCATAAACAACAGCCGATGACTAAGGTCATGGAGAACACAGCAATGATCAAAGCCGATTTCAAACCTCTGGTAATGCCGCTGATGACCACGCTTGCGGTGTGTATCAGTGCGCTGGCGCCTGTGCATCCGGCCTTGCTGGGAATGGTCATGGCGGCCATGGCCGCAGCTTGGGGCTATCTGCTGTGGGCCGTGTCTGCCGGACATCTGCGCATCGAAAGCGGTGCCAGCAAGGCGGTGAATACGAGTGAGGTCGAGCGCTATCGCCAGTTGCTGCGTGACACCCAGAACATGGCCGAGGGCGAAATCAATGATCTGCGCAATGAAATGCAGCGGGTCCATGATCTGGTCGCCGAAGCGGTTACGGATATCGGTTCCAGCTTCGATGAAATTCAACGTCATTCGAATGCCCAAGAAGGTGAAATGCGGCGCATTGTCGAAGCTGGCGATGACAGTGGCGCACTGGACTTGCGCGGGTTTGCCTCGCGCGCCGGTGAACTGATGAGCCGGCTGGTTGATGTGTTGGCGCAGGAAAGTAATCACAGCGCTCAGAATGTGGATCGCATTGATGACATGGCCGGCCACTTGGATGCCGTTTTCGAATTGCTTGAAGACGTTAAGTCGATAGCCGACCAGACCAATCTACTGGCCTTGAATGCGGCGATTGAAGCGGCCCGCGCCGGCGATGCTGGACGAGGTTTCGCGGTGGTCGCCGAGGAAGTGCGCAGCCTGTCCGAGCGCAGTACCAGTTTCAATGACCAGATTCGCAAGCGGGTGCATGACTCACGTGAAGCCATGGCCAAAGTGCGCAACGCGGTCAAGGACATGGCTGCGCGTGACATGGCGGCCAGCGAGGATGCACGCAGCCGGGTCGAAACCCTGGTCGGCCAGGCCGAAGGCATCAATCGCACGCTGGCCGAAGGCATCGGTCAGGTGTCGGCCTGTGGCGAGCGGATTGCAGCGGCGGTGAACCGCGCGGTGCGCTCCCTGCAGTTTGGCGATATCACCACCCAGGCGGTCAACGCGGCCTATGTCCATCTGGACCGGTTGTCAGACATGGGCGGAGAGGCGCGCACTCTCAGCCGGGGCATGGCCAATCCTTCGGGCGTGACGGCCAGTGTCACCGAGCTGTCCGAGGCGCGCGCGCGGATTGAACCCAAGCAGGAAGAGTGGAAGCAAAAGCCGCATAAACCTGTCGAGCAGGTCTCCATGGATAGCGGGGCCGTGGAGCTGTTTTGATCGCGGCTTTTCCGGATGCTGCGAAAAGCACGCGAGTTTCCCTATAATCACGCCATCTGAACCCCGTATCGGGGTTCTTTTGTTTGCGGAGCAGTTCCATTAGCGATCCCATTCGGGTGCCACGCCCGGAACACACGATTTCGCGTTCGCGCCTTAGTCGCGCGGCGTTGCAGACACTTTACGGACTCAAGGATGCCGGCTACCAGGCCCTGCTGGTTGGTGGCGGTGTGCGCGATTTGCTGGTGGGTCTTGATCCCAAGGATTTCGACGTCGCCACTGACGCCAGCCCTGAAGAGGTGCAGGAAACGTTCAGGCGTTGCCGTCTGATCGGTCGTCGCTTTCGCCTTGCGCATGTGCGCTTTGGTGGCGAAATTATCGAAGTGGCCACTTTTCGTGCGGCGCCACGCAGCCCGGACGAGATCGATGCCGACGAAATGGCCGAAGCGGATGCCGAACTGGCGTCCAGCGATGACGACGATTCGAGTTCAGAAGCCGCGCACATGCTTGACGACAGCGGGCGCATTTTGCGTGACAACGTCTACGGCACGATGGAGCAAGATGCCTTCCGGCGCGATTTCACCATCAACGCCTTGTACTACGACATCCGGGATTTCGCCGTCGTGGACTATGTTGGCGGTATGCAGGATCTGGCCGAGCGGCGCCTGCGCCTGATTGGCGATCCGGTCACGCGTTACCGTGAAGACCCGGTGCGCATGCTGCGTGCGGTGCGCTTTGCCAGCAAGCTGGATTTCACCATTGATGAGTCCGCGGCTGAGCCGATTGCGGGGTTGACCGACCTGATTGCGGATGTGCCACCGGCACGTCTGTTTGATGAAGTGCTCAAGATGTTTTTGTCGGAGAAGGCCGAAACCAACTTCGACGGTTTGCTTGATTTCGGGCTTTTTGACGTGCTCTTCCCGCAGGTTGCCGAAGCCATGGCCGCGGATGAGAGTGGGCAGACCGAAGCCTTGATACGCCTGGCCTTGCGCAGCACGGCTCAGCGCATGGCGGCCGACAAACCGGTCACCCCCGCGTTCGTGTTCGCCGCGATGTTGTGGGCGCCGGCCTGTGCGGCCTGCGCAGCGCTGCGTGAGCAGGGTGTTCCGCCGGCTCCGGCTTTGGCTCAGGCCGCCAGTGAAGTGATCGCGCTGCAGTGCCGCTCGGTGGCGATTCCGCGCCGTTTCTCCGGCATGCAGGCGGATATCTGGCATTTGCAGTCGCGCTTTGCATCACGCCGTGGCAAGCGCCCGTTCCGGCTGCTCGAAAACAAGCGTTTCCGTGCTGCATATGATTTTCTCGCTCTGCGTGCCCAGGCGGGGCAGGCTGATCAGGAACTGGTCGACTGGTGGACCCAATTCCAGGAAGTCGGCCATGACGAGCGCAAACAGATGGCGGATGCGGCCCCGGCCGGACCTGAAGCGGGTGGTGGCGCCGGGCGACGTCGGCGGCGGCGAAAACGGCGTTGATATGACAACCCAGATCGCTTGGGTTGGCTTGGGCAGCAACCTGGGGGATTCCTCGGCCTTGCTGCGATCGGCGCTGCGCGCCTTGCACACATTGCCGCATACCGAATTGCTCGCCAGTTCTGCGTTTTACCGTACACCAGCACTGACTTGTGCCGATGATCCGACGCCACAGCCGGATTACTGCAACGCAGTGGCGGCGTTGCGAACCGCGCTGGGTGCGACGGAACTGCTGAAAGCCCTGCTCGGAATTGAGCGCGAACACGGACGGGTGCGCGCGGCGGGTGTGCGCTGGCAAGCGCGCGAGCTTGATCTTGATTTGCTGTGCGTTGCGGATCAGGTTATCCACGAGCCGGGACTGAGCGTGCCGCACCCTGAGCTTCACCGTCGCAACTTTGTGCTTGAGCCATGGCATGACATTGCCGCATCTGCGCCGATACCGGGGCAGGGGCGGGTCGACCAGTGCCGTCAGGCGCTGGGTTGTGTGGCGCCGCCGTTGTGGGCGCGCTGAGCCTGACATTCCGGCGCTCAAGATCAGTATGATAGGCGCCCCCTACGGAGACTCCTATGTACCCCTCCACCTCTGACGACAGCATTCGGCCGCTGACCCTGCAGGACTTCGCGAAGATGCGCGAGAAGGGTGAGAAGATTGCCTGCCTGACTGCGTATGACGCCAGTTTCGCCAAGCTGGAGGACACCGCGGGTGTCGAGCTGGTGCTGGTTGGCGATTCTCTCGGGATGGTGATCCATGGCCAGCCGAGCACGGTTGCGGTGACCATTGATGACATCGTGTATCACACGCGGGCCACGGCGCATGGGCTGCAGCGCGGCTTTTTGGTCGCGGACATGCCGTTTCTGAGTTTTTCCACCACCGACGAAGCGATTTTCAACGCGCGCCGCTTGATGCAAGAAGGCTTTGCCAAGATGGTCAAGCTTGAAGGCGGGGCGGTGCAGGCCGAAATCGTGCGTTTTCTGACCGATCGCGGCGTGCCGGTGTGCGGTCA
>JBFKEC010000043.1:0-15574 GCA_041619315.1 Oceanococcus sp.
CAAGACCAGCGCAAGAATCGCGGTGAACGCGATGTAGTACGGTACGAAGCGATACAGCAGCCAGCGAATCACAGTTCGGCTCCTATACCAATGTGCAGACGAATACCGCGCTCATCGCCATCCAGCGGGTGTGCAAAATCAAGCCGGACCATGCCGATGGCGGTGCGCCAGCGCAACCCGGCTCCGACACCGCGCACCAGGTCTTCAGCGGGCTGGTCGCTGGCGCCACCATAGTCAAAGAACACTGCCGCGCCATAGTTTTTGTACAACAGCCGATCCAGTTCGATACTGGCCACGCTGAGATACTGTCCGCCAATCACTTCATCGTCATCGTTGGTCGGTCCCAGCGATTGATAGGCGTAACCCCGCACGGATTGATCGCCGCCAGCAAAGAAACGCTGCGACAATGGCATTTCTGAAATCTTGCCGACGATGTTGTAGCCGGCCTGCGCACGCAACAGCAAACGGCTTTTGCTGCCCAGTGGCAGTATTGAGCGCGTTTGCACCAGCATCTGCAGAAAGCTGTCGCTGGACAGCAGTTCGGTCTGCGCACCGTGAATATCGGCATAGAATTTGAAGCCACGGCGCGGGTTCAGATCATTGTCAGCGCGGCGCAGTGTCAGACTGGTGCCCGGCATCAGCAATTCACTTTGGCTGCGCGCATCGTCGCCAACCCGATAGGACTCGATTTCGTAGGCCAGATAGTATTGCCACAGGCGCGGTCCGCTGACTTCAGTCAGGGCAAGCTGCCATTGCCAGATCTCAGATTTCGAATCATCCAGTTCCTCGGCACTGAAACCCGCCTTCAGCGACCAATTGGTGCCGACTTCCGTACCCGTGGGGATCAGGTAGCGCGCACTCCAGTCCTGTTGGGTTTCTGCGATGCGTAGATCACTGCGCAAACGATGGCCGCGCTTGTTCAGATGGCGGAATTCTGTGGCCAATGACGCTCGTGGTCCGGTGTCCGTGCCATAACCTAGCCCCAGTTGATAGCGCTGGGGTGGGCGTGGTGTGGCCACAATTTCGACGTCAATAATGGCCTGTTCGCCCTCAGGCCGTTGGCTGGATACATCAAGCGACTGGAAATAATCCAGATCGGACAGGCGCAGTTGAAGATCCAGCAGGCGTTCGGCGTCGAACACGTCGCCGCTTTGGATGCGCACATAACGGCGCACGAAATCGTCATTGAGGATGTCCTGCAGAATATCGATCTTGCCGAACTGAAATTGCGGCCCGGTGCTGATTTCCAGTTCGATATCGGCCGCCGCCTGTTCCCGGTTAATCAGTAACTTGGCGCTGCTGATTTCGGCATCCAGATAGCCGCGATTGACTGCGACATTGAGTAGACGGTCTTTGAGCGCGCGATATTTGTCGTGATGCAGGGGCAAACCGGTCAGCCCGTCGTCACCGAACAGCGGCTGCAATGTTTCACTGCCCGGGCCGACGAAGCGGATATCCGTGCTGCGCACCTCGGTGCGCGGGCCGGGATCGATATCAAAACGTGCCTGCCACTGCGTTTTTTCGACATTCAGCTCGCGGCTGATGGTGGGACTGTAATAGCCCAGAGCCTGCAGGGCGCTGCGGATTTCTTTGTCAGCCTGGCGGAAACGCCGGTTGATCAGACTTCTTTGTGCATCTTCAGCCACCTGGGCCAGACTGAGCCAGGCCATCACATTGCTGTGCTGAGCCTTGTCCAGACCGTTGACACTGACACCGGCCTGAGCCGGCGTGTGCAGCGCCAGGCCCAGCAGCAAGGCCGAAGTGCAGCGCCAGCGACGGGGCGCAGCCCAAGGCATCAGTGCGTGTCTTTGGCGGTGCGCTCTATCGGACGATCAATTTTTTCGTCCAGCCAGTGCAGCAAATCCTGCCAGATTTTTTCTTGCTGCCTGGCGCTGGGCATGATTCCGGCCGATGGCAGTTCCACCGTAACGACCGGTATACCGCGCACGACACCGGCATAGTTACCGAGTGAACCAGGATAGGTGCCGAGCAGGTTGAGATAGAGATGGCCGAGCTTGTTGGGAGGAATCGACGGGCCGTCGAAGTCCACGATGCCATAGGGTGCATGTACTGCGACGATGACATCCGGATCAAACTGTTCGATCTCTGCGTGCAGCCAGCGTGATTCCGGCTCCGACAACGGTTCCGGCCCGGGATAGCGGCGCGGATTGCGGTGGGTGCGTTCCACCCAGTATTCGCGCGATTCGTCTTCCCAGTTGGGGGTAGGAAAATTGCGGTTGAGATCAACCCCGTTGGCATTGCCGCGCTGGGCCTTGCGTCGCAGCAGGCCGTCCGGGTTCATGCTCGGGGTGATGCGCCAGTGAAAGTCCTGTCCACTGCTGGCTTTGAGTTCGCGGATCCAGGCAAACACGATACTGATTGAGCTCAGTTCGTCGCCATGTATGCCGCCAACAACCAGAACCCGCGGGGCATCGCTGTGCTGGGTAGGAAAGTCGCGCAGCAGTATGGGTTCGCCCTGGACCGAATGATGGCCGCTGAAATAAAACAGCCGATCATCGCAGTCGCTGGAGTAGACACTGCCCAGTCGAGCCGCATACTTGCGACAGTGTGACTCGGCATCCGACTGGGTCGCCGGCGGGGCCGCGTCCGCCTGTGCCAGAACCGGTAAAGCGCAAAGCAGGCCGAGTACCGTGTTGCGTAGCCATCCGCGCGCGCGGATGGCCTGGACTGCTCGCATACCTTGCTGCTACTTGCTGCTGCGGGATTGTTCGGTCAGAAAATCGACCACATCCAACATGCCCTGGAAACCACCGGCTTCACGCCCACCGGTCCAGTATTTCAGGTCCACGCTCATCGATGGCACTGAATTCAGGCCCAGTTTGCGGATGGTGGCTTCAGCCTGCTGCACTTTGCTCTCAACCGCGAAACTGTTGAAGGTTTCGCTGAACACTTCCGGCAGTACACCACCCTGATTGACGAAAACCTGCTGAATGGCGGCCTCGGAAGCCAGCGGATTACGCTTCTCGTGGATCGCTTCAAACAGGATCGGGTGCATTTTGTCGAGTATGCCCAGCGTTTCCGCCGTGTAGTAGGCGCGGCTGTGCAACATCCCTTGCGGCCGGCCGAGCGAGAATGGCAGGCGCTGGAAATGGACGTCATCAGCCTTGCCGGCTTTCCATTTCTCGATCAGCGGTTCGAAGTGGTAGCAATGCGGGCAGCCATACCAGAACACTTCAAACACATTGGGCTGATCGGGATTGGGATCACTGATCGCCGAGCGAGTTGGCTGATAGTGCTCCTTGTAGCGGTATTTGGCTTCGTCTGCGGCGCTGCAGGCGATCGGCAAGGCCGCGCAAGCGACTATCAGTAACTGGCGAAACATGTGATGGAATCCCGTAAAAGAAGTGGTGATCAGCAGATAGCTATCAATGCAGACCCGACAGATAGGAAGCCAGCGCTTCGATATCGGCGTCAGACAGCTGTGTGGCTACCTGTGACATCATTTTGGCCAGATCGGTTCCCGCACGCTCGCCACTGCGATAAGCCTTGAGCTGAATGGCGGTGTATTGCGCATGCTGGCCATGAATGGCGGGATAGCCAGCCGCTGCATTGCCCGCACCCTGAGGGCCGTGACAGGCGCTACACGCCGGAATACCGGCCTCGGCGCGGCCACCGCGATAAAGCGCTTCGGCCTGTTTTGCCAGTTCAGGGTTGGCTACGCCGGGCTTAAGCGCCTGTGCGGCAAAATACGCAGACAGATCCTTGATATCCTGATCCGACAGCGCAGCGACCTGACCGGCCATAATCGGGTTGTTGCGTTCTCCCGACTTGTACGCGTGCAACTGGTTTTCCAGATAGTGCGCATGCTGACCAGCCAGTTTCGGCCATTCACCGTTGCTGCTGTTGCCATCAGCACCGTGACAGGCGGAACACACTGCGGCCTTGGATTTGCCGGCCTCGGCATCACCACCCTGAGCAGCATGAGAAGATTCGGCGGCCATGGCCGTTGTACATCCCAGACCCAGGATCAGGGCCGTAACCAGCGAAACACGCGTCATCGTGAGGAAACTCCTAATAGCAACGTGGTGGCCACGGCCACCCGTTTTTCAATTATTGTGATGCAGATGCGAGATTTTAACCTATGAGTGAAGCTGCGAGAAACGCGGAATTGGAGCGCCTGTGGCGGAGCGCCGGTTTTATCCTGTCTGCGGCGCGTTTGCCGGATTTGCCTCGCGGTGGTGGTGAGGTTGCATTTGCTGGCCGATCCAACGCTGGCAAGTCCAGCGCGCTGAACGCTTTGACCGGTCAGAACGCCTTGGCGCGGACCAGTAAAACCCCCGGCCGAACGCAGTTGATCAACCTGTTTTCGCTTGGTGAGATCGGCCATCTGGTGGATTTGCCCGGCTACGGCTTTGCCGCTGCGCCCAAAGCGGTCAAGGTTCAGTGGGTTGAATTGATCGAGCGCTATTTCGCCAACCGCGATGAACTGGCCGCGGTGGTGCTGATTGTGGATATCCGGCGCGGATTGACCGAACTGGATGAGCAATTGTTGAGCTGGGTTGGCCAGCGCTTTTTGCCGGTTCATGTTCTGCTCACCAAGGCCGATAAACTCAGTCGCAACGCGGCCAAGCAGGCGCTTTTCAAGATCGAACGAGAACTGACCGCGCTAAATCCTCTGTACAGCGCGCAATTGTTCTCGTCGACGGCCCGTGAGGGCGTCGATCAGGCGCGCCAGCGCATCTTGGATTTGCTGCAGGGGCAGGTCGCGCCTTCGTGACCCGCATGCTGACGGTGGAGGCTGGGCGGCGCCGGGAAATTCTGGCGCTGGCTCTGCCCATCATCGGCGGCATGACCTCGCAGAACATACTCAACCTGGTTGATACCGCGATGGTTGGACGCCTCGGGGCGCAAGCTCTGGCCGGGGTGGGTATGGTGAGTTTTCTGTCGTTTCTGTCGGTCG
The DNA here is from genome assembly GCA_041619315.1 of Oceanococcus sp. GTDB lineage: Bacteria > Pseudomonadota > Gammaproteobacteria > Nevskiales > Oceanococcaceae > Oceanococcus. Next base: position 4,922 of record JBFKEC010000043.1, read on the forward strand.
CTGCGGTGACCGGTATGTCATCGGCCGTACAGGCACAGGCGGCGCGCCGGGTGGGTTCGGGAGATTTGCGCAACAGCGCGGTGTCCCTCAATGGTGGCCTGCTTATCGCGCTGGTTTACGCGGTGCCCATGACCGTACTGCTGTGGTTCGCAGCCGGCCCCATCGTCTCTGCTCTGCTGGATGACGCCGGTGCGGCCAGCGAAGGCGCGCAATATTTCGAGATGCGCGTGCTGGCGATTCTGTTTGTGGGCATGAATTTCGCCTTTCGCGGATTCTGGAGCGCGGTCAATCAGACCCGCTTGTACATGCGCACTCTGGTGATCATGCACATCATCAACGTGTTCCTGAACTACGCGCTGATTTTTGGAAATTTCGGCTTTCCGGCGCTGGGTACCCAGGGTGCCGGTCTGGGCACGGCGATCAGCATGATGGTGGGCACCGCCATCTATTTCTTTCTGGCCCTGCGCCATGCGCGCGGCAGCGGCTTTTTGGAGCGCCTGCCGACCCGGGCGCAGATGAGCAGTCTGCTGCGTCTGGGTTTGCCGGCGTCGATACAGCAGGTGCTGTTTGCCGGTGGTTTTGCGGTGCTGTTCTGGATTATCGGTCAGGTTGGTACGCGGGAACTGGCTGTGGCCAACGTGCTGATCAATATCACCCTGGTGGCGATTTTGCCGGGCATGGGTTTCGGCATGGCTGCGGCCACCTTGTCCGGCCAAGCGCTGGGCCGCGAAGATCCGCGCGATGCCTACCGTTGGGCCTGGGATGTGTGTCGCGTTGGCGGGGTGGTGTTTGTGGCTCTGGGCTTGTTGATGCTGGTGCCAACCCGTCAGGTACTGGGCCTGTTTTTGACTGACCCATCCTTGCTTGAGCTTGGCGTGTGGCCACTGCGCCTGGTCGGCATTGGCATCCTCATCGATGGTCTGGGCCTGATTCTGATGCAGGCCCTGCTCGGTGTCGGAGCCAGTGGCGTGGTGATGATGGTCGGCGTCGGTATGCAGTGGTTGGTGTTTCTGCCGCTGGCCTATCTGCTCGGACCGCTGCTCGGATTCGGTTTGCTCGAAATCTGGATCGCGATGAATTTATACCGTGCTGCTCAGGCCGCAATTTTTGCCTGGGTATGGCAACGGCGGCGCTGGCAGCACATCCAAATCTGAGGCGTCGGCTTAGGCCGGGAGCGGTCCGCCGCGCATCAGGTTGCGATTGAGCGCATCAGCCAGCTGAATACGTGCGCGGGCGATGATTTCATCCATGGCCGGAGAGCGCGCAAACATGGCTTCGGCCTTGCCGCGCAGTTCGTCCAGGCTGGGCAGCTCTGGCAAATGCAGCTGATCCAGCGATTCACGCCCATCCTCCATGGCCTGATCAATCGCCACAGACACGCGCTCGCGGAATTCATCCCAAGCCACACGACCGCGAGCACTCTCTGCCTCCCAGCGCAGGCGCAGGTCATTCATCATGCTGTCGATGCAAAAGGTCTGGGCCAGACGCCCGGCAATGCGTTCCTGCACTTCCGGTGAAATCTTGCGCTGACCCTGGCGCACGTGCGCAGGTGGTTCCTTGAGGTCATGCACCAGACCCACCATCTGCAGGCCTTTGAGCAGGTAATAGCTGATATCGACTTCCCACCAGTAAAAGCCCTGACGCACCGAGGCCATGTAGTAATGGTGGTTGTTGTGCCAGCCCTCGCCGAAGGTCAGCAGGGCGAGCCACCAGTTATTGCGTGAGTCATCGCCGGTCAGATAACGCTGCGTGCCGTACACATGGGCGAGCGAATTGATCGCGAAGGTCGAGTGCCACAACAGCACGGTCGACAGACAGAAGCCAACCACCAGGCCAGACCAGCCGGCAAACATCCAGATGGCGAGGCCAAACACGACGCCAGGCACCCAGTGGTATTTGTCCAGCCAGACCAACTCGGGATAGCGGGTCAGATCCGGCACATTGCTGTAGTCGGTATGTTGCGCCTTGCTATTGAAAATCCAGCCCAGATGCGAGAACCAGAAACCGTACTCACGCGGGGAATGCACATCCTTGGGGGTGTCCACAAACTTGTGATGATCACGGTGTTTGGAGGCCCACCAGATCAGCCCGCTCTGCATCGAACTTTGCGCGATGAAGCCCAGAATGAACTGGAATACCCGCCCGGTCTTGTATGCGCGATGGGCGAAGTAGCGGTGATAGCCGGCGGTGATGCCGAACATGCGCACGGCGAAAAAGCCCAGGCAAATGCCGATATCAATCGCATTGACGCCAGTCAGGAACACCGCAAAACAGGCCACATGCAAGCCGATGAACATCGAAAACATGGGCAGACTGGAAGGGTCAATTGAGCGTTTCAGGCGATCTGTCATAGGTTTGTGCTGTGTTGATGAGTTTGCGGTGTGCGCCGTACAACATTATACGATTGTATATTTGAAGCTTCCGTGAATGTCCCGCATGGCAAGATCAGCCATGCTCGCGGGTGGCTTCGAAACGCACATCCGGATGGCGGTCGATGGCCATATCCAGATTGACCCGGCTGCTCGACAGGTACACCAGCGCACCGGAATGGTCGACCGCCAATTTGTCCTGCTGCTTGTCCTTGAATTGGCGCAATGTCTTGTCGTCCTTGGCGTAGCACCAGCGTGCCGTGTGGATCTGGGCCGCTTCAAACACGCAATCCACCCGGTATTCATCCTTCAGCCGGTTCTGAACCACATCGAACTGCAGAACACCCACTGCACCCAGGATCACGTCATTGCCGATGAGTGGGCGGAAAACCTGGGTCGCGCCTTCTTCACACAGCTGATCCAGCCCCTTGTTCAAGGCCTTGGCCTTGAGAGGATCTTTGAGGACCACACGGCGGAACAGTTCCGGCGCAAAGTTCGGCACCCCGGAAAATCTCAGGTTTTCCCCTTCGGAGAAGCTGTCACCGATAGCAATGGTGCCGTGGTTATGCAGGCCGATAATGTCACCCGGATAGGCGGTTTGCGCCGCATCACGCTCTGAGGCCAGAAACGTGACCGCATCGGAAATACGCACCGACTTGCCCTGGCGCACGCTGTACAGCTGCATGCCTTTTTTGTATTCCCCGGAACATACCCGCATGAACGCGATACGGTCACGGTGGTTGGGGTCCATATTGGCCTGAATCTTGAACACGAAGCCGGACAGCTTGGGGTCATCACAGGGTACGGGACGGGTATCGGCTTCGCGCGGCTGGGGTTCGGGGGCCCAATCGACAAAGCCATTGAGCAGTTCGCGCACACCGAAATTGCTGATCGCGGAACCGAAGAACACCGGGGTCAGGCGCCCTGCACGATATTCGTCCAGATCAAACGGCGTGCCGGCTTCCTTGATCAGTTCCACTTCGTCCATGAAGGTGGCGTAGGGCTCGCCCAGTTTGGCTTCTATGCCCTCGGCGTGCAGCCCATCGACCACTTCGATCTCGGAAATCTTGTCGCCTTTGCCGCTGTACAGGTAATAACGATCTTCCTGCAGGTGGTAGACCCCTTTGAACGCGCGCCCGATACCGATCGGCCAGGTGATCGGTGCACAGCGGATGTTCAGCACGTCCTCGATTTCATCCAGCAGCGCCATCGGCTCCTGACCTTCACGGTCCAGCTTGTTGACGAAACTGACGATCGGGGTGGTGCGCAAACGGCACACTTCCATCAGTTTGATGGTTCGGGTTTCCACGCCTTTGGCGGCGTCGATGACCATCAGCGCGGAATCCACCGCGGTCAAGGTGCGGTAGGTGTCCTCGGAGAAATCTTCATGGCCCGGGGTGTCGAGCAAATTGACGATGCGGTCTCTGTACGGGAACTGCATCACCGAGGTGGTGACCGAGATACCACGCTCCTGCTCCATCTTCATCCAGTCCGAAGTCGCATGGCGTGCGGCCTTGCGGCCTTTGACTGTACCGGCCAACTGAATCGCACCACCGAACAACAGCAACTTTTCGGTCAGTGTGGTTTTACCCGCGTCAGGGTGCGAGATGATGGCAAAGGTGCGGCGCTTGGCTGCTTCTTGCGCGATGCTGGGCATGGTCTTGGCGACGATGAAAACCGTTCATTCTACTTGAGTTGCCAGCAGGCGGCGGGACCAGGGGCTGCATCTCTGAACGCGCAGACCCGCTCAAGTACATCCATGTATCGCTTGTCATCGACCGTCCAGGCCTCTGACAGTCCGCGCGTTCAGAGATGCAGCCTCCACCCGATCAGCGCTCCAATCCATAGCGCGCGTTGTAACGCCGGTATTGATGGAGGCAAAGTGCTTGCGTTAACGACTGACTCGCAATTGCACCGACAGATTGCTGTTTACAGCTTGAGCACCATGTGGATGTCATCCACCGGTTCGCCGCCGAGGCGGAACTGATCCGGGGTGGTGCCGACTGTCTCAAAGCCCATGCGCTGGTACAGTGCGATAGCCGGGAAATTGTTGCCAAATACCCACAATTCCAGCCACACAAGCTGTGGCTGGGCGCGGGCGAAGTCTATGGCTTGTTGAATCAGCTGGCGGCCCACACCCTGACCACGGTATGCGCGCTCTATGCCGATGCCCAGCGTGCAGCGATGGTTTGCACTGCGTAAGCGATCACCGCGCAGGTCCAGATGTCCAACGATCTGTCCGTGTGTATCGACAGCGACGAACCAGCGCTGCCAGCCGGGTTGATCCAGAGCGCGCTTCAGGGCATCGAGATTGACTCCGCTGGGGCCTTCATTCGCATGCGCCTCATACGGCATGAAATGAATGTCACCTTGGCCGGATTCGGCCCTGTGCCGGATGAAATGTTCAGCCACCGCTTGTTCATCGTCAGGCTGCATGCGCCGGATCGCAAGCGGTGTGCTCATGGCCTGACTTTGAGCCAGCTGACCGGTTGTTCGCGGGCGGTTTGAGCGGGCTGCTGGCTCAGATTGGCAAAATCGAACAATTGCGGGTCGGCCAATTGCGAAGGCGCAACATTCTGCAACGCCTTGAAAATGTGCTGGGTACGTCCGGGGTGACTGCGTTCCCATTCATCAAGCATGCGTCGCACCTGAACCCTTTGCAGATTGTCCTGCGAGCCGCACAGATTGCACGGGATGATCGGGTATTCATGGATGCGGGCGTATTCGGCGATGTCTTTCTCGCGCGTGTAGGCGAGCGGCCGGATCACCACGTTGCGGCCATCATTGGAGCGCAGCTTGGGTGGCATGGCGGCCAGGCGTGAGCCGAAAAACATATTCAAAAACAGCGTCTCAACCATGTCATCCATATGGTGACCAAGGGCGATCTTGGTGAAGCCCTGCTCCTGCGCGTAGCTGTAAAGCGCGCCGCGCCGCAGTCGTGAGCACAGTCCGCACTGGGTTTTGCCTTCGGGCACCACACGTTCGACCACGCTGTAGGTGTCCTGCTCGAGGATGTGGAAGGGGATGCCTCGATCGCTCAGATACTGCGGCAGGATGTGCTCGGGGAAATCGGGTTGCTTCTGGTCGAGGTTGACCGCGACGAGCTCAAACTGAATCGGTGCGCTGCTCTGCAGATTGAGCAGGATGTCGAGCATGGTGTAACTGTCTTTACCACCGGACAGGCACACCATGATCTTGTCGCCATCCTCGATCATGTTGTAGTCGGCTATAGCCTGGCCGACCTGGCGGCGCAGGCGTTTGGCCAGCTTGTCTTGTTCCAGTTTGATCCGGCGAGGATCCAGGGCGGCAGCTTGAGACATCGCGATAAAACGCTCGAAAAAACGTCATTTTACGGCGTTTGTGTTGAAGTTGCCGGCTCATCCGGGTGCGCCGGGCACGGCATGCACAAGCGGCCCGCCCGGCGTTCATTCAATCGGCGCTCCATTGGCCTTGTTCGGGGCGGTGCAATGACAGGCTGACATCACTAACACCGGCCTGCAGCTTGGCCTGCTTAAGGGCTTCATTGTCCAGGCCATGGCGCGGTGTCGCCCATGTATAGGGCGCCTCACAGGTATCGGCAATACGCCAGCGCAAGGGATTGAGGGCATCGTCGACAACTACGGTTTGCTGCGGGTTGGCGCAGGCTTTGATTGCGGGCGCACTGTCGAGCGACACAGCCTGAAAACGACCATCGGCATTGTGCACGGCGCGCAATGCACCCGCCAGCGACGCCGGTTCGCCCACATCCCAGCTCCAGATCAGGGCCTGCATGCGGCCGTCAAAGGGCAGCAGATGGTCCAGCGATGGCATGTTGATGTTGCAGCGGGCCATCTGGGTGACTTCGTCGACATTGGCCTGGCGATCGACTCCGCTCAGCGCGCCGACCAAAGTGCCATCCTCGTAGTAGCGCACCCATTTGGTTTCCAGGTCGCTCAGGCTGAAGCCGCAAGCATCTGGCGCCTGAATGCCGATATAGGAACCGCCCCCGCGTTGCGTGTGGGTGCCATCGGTGCCGAAAACCAGGTTGGCGCCATCGTTGCCGTAATTGCAGTCGCCATAGATGATCAGCTGCTTGCCGGCGGCGCGCACCTCGGCAATGCTGGCTTCAAGTGGTTGGCCCTGTTCACAGGTATGCGCGGTATCCAGCCCGGGCCGGAACAACCGCTCGCCAACCGTGGCTTCGATGTCGGCAGAGGCGGCCGCATATTTGCCGGAGCCGAGATAGTCATCGAACGGCTCGCTGAAACGGGTTTCCAGGCCCAAAATCACCACTTCTTGCGGATTTTCATCGAGCCAGCTACGCAATTCGACAAGCTCTTCGCGAAAGCTGCGTTCATAGGTGCAGCCCAGATGCTGAACATTGCCATGGCACACCGTGGGCTGGAAGCCGCCATCAAGCAGCGAGGGCATCCAGTGCACGTCAATTTCCAGCCCGCGGACATCCATGCGCAATTGATCAACAATCACGTAGCGCTGGTTGGCGTCTGAACCTGACAGACTTGGCGGGGTATTGGCGTCGGTGGCGTTGAAGCTGTTGTGGGTCGACACATACAGGGTGTGGCGCAGTGGCAAATCAGCAGCCAGCTCACGCTGCAAGCGGTGCGCGGTGTGCAGCACCGAGTCCTGATATTCCTGTATGACCGCGTCGGCGATCAGACCTTCCGACATCAAGCTGCACAATTCGGGCGGTGTGCCAGGCAACTGGCGACAATAAGCGGCCGCACCGGAAACCAGCGTATCGGCGATTTTGCAGAAGCTGCGGGTCTGCTCTCCAAACAATGCAGCACCGTCCCGGTAACAGGCATGAACCAGCGCATACAGATTGCCGTCAAGCGTTTGGCAGGCGGCCGATGCACTGGCGGAATCACACTGGCTGACCAAGTCTGCGCTGGCCTTGCCCAATTCTTCGCACAGCGGTGCCAGTGTGCCGGGTACGCTTACATCGCACAGGTCAGCGACGGTCACCAGCGGCATCTCGCGGGGGGCAGCCGGGCTCGCGCTGGGTGTGGCTTGTGGTGATGCGCTGGGCGTTGGCGACGCGCTGGCTTGCGGCGTTGCTGTGGCCTGCGGACTCGCACTCGCACTCGGGCTTGGCGACAGGGTCGGCGTTGCGCTTGGGCTGGCCGACGGTGTTGTCGTGGGATTGGGTGACGGGCCCACGCTGCCTGTTGCGTTGGTGATACGGCGGCTGTCATCGGTACAGGCACTGAGCATGCCTGCGAGCAACAACGCCATTGCGCTGCGCAGTACGGGGCCAAAAGCAGGCCTTAGCAGGCTTCCTGCCGGGTGGGTTGAATACACCATGTGTCGTCCTCGAATGTCATTTTATTTTTGTATCGTCAAGGATGGCCGCTGCGCGTTTGAGCGCGGGAACATCCAAGCGGTAGATGCGCGGCCAGTTCTTGCCGGTCACCCACAATTCTTGTCGTCCAGCATGCCATGCGATGCCATTGAGCACATCGGCACCGGGCGTTCGTTCGGCCTGTGGCCACAACGCGCCGAGATCCAGCCAGGCGCGCACGCAACCACTGTCGGGATCGATGCTGACGATTTTGTCGCTGAACCAGATATTGGCCAGGATCTGGTCATCAACCCACTCCAGTTCGTTCAGGCGTCGGATCGGGCGTTGCCCGTCATGCACCTTGAGGCGCTTGATCGGGCTGAAATCAGTGGCGTTGTGAAAGCTCAGCCATGGGCTTCCATCGCTGCGGATCAGATCGCTGCCATTGCTGGTCAGGCCCCAGCCTTCGCCCTGATATTGCAGGGTTTTCTCCAGCGCCAGCGGATCCAGCGTGTAGATCCGCAGTTGGCCGGCTTTCCAGCTCAGCTGCCACAGGCGTTGCTTGTGCAGGGCAAGCCCTTCACCAAACAGCTGGTCCGGCAAGTTGAGGGTTTGCGGGTGGTCTTGATGGTGCACGATGAGGCGGGAGTGGCCGTACAGGCCGGTGCTTTCAACCAGGGTGTCACCGACAAAGGTCAGCCCCTGGGTGAAATGCGAGCTATCGCGGGCTTGTTCGCCGAGGCGTTGATAGTCCCAGTGCTGTGCAGCAGGGCAGCTTTGCCCGCTGGCCAGGCCACACATGGCCAGCCCCGCCAGCGCCAGCAACAGGCGCACGCTGTCAGCCCTTGTGCTGAAGGTAGTCGCGAATCTTCTGGGCGCTGTGTTCGAAGCCGTCGCCTATGCGTTCGATGAGCATTTTCTCAATCTGTTTGCCGACCAGCGGAATGCGCGCCTCGACTTCACCATGCCCCTGCAGCAGGGAACTGCCGTCGCCGTTGTCGCGCAGGGTCAGGCGGGTCAGGATGTGTCCAGGCAAGCCCTGCAGTTCCAGCTGCAACTCACCTTGGTAGGGCGTGCTCGAGCGGTTCCAGAACTGGCTCTGGATGATGATGACGCGATCACCGGTGAACTTGCGGGCGAAGGCCGGAATCCGCTCGGTTCCGGCATGGCGCACGACGCGACTTTCAAAGCGCGAAGGTGAATCCTCGCAAATGCTGATTTCGTAATGCTCAACGCCATCTTCATCGTAGCGAAAGTGCAGATAGTCTTCGCTGGCGATGGCCGCAATCACCTCGTCGGCGGGTGCCGGGAGTGTGCTGATGCGTTCAAAACGCTGCATGTTGTTCCTCGGCTTCAATCCGGCGCAGGCGGGCATAGAGGAACAGGGGCAAGGCACATGACAGCCCGACAAAGCAGTTGAGCAGTACCCACAACCAGGGTTTGCGCATGCCAAGGCGCGCCGATTCGCTGAAGGCAAACAGCCAGAAAACCAGCGAGGCCCAGGCCAGATCGGTAAATGAAGCCGCGGTTCCGACGTTCACATACAGCGCTTGCAGCCAAAATTGCGGAGCCGGCAGCGGCTCGCCGCCGAACACGCCGCCCAGCGCGATCATGGGCAGCGCAGCACCGGCAATCGCCAGTATCAGATAGACGTTTTTCATGTATTCCCCCGTGTGTCGGCCAATTATCCTGTGCCAACGCAGCGGATGCCACCACTTCAGCTTATGAGGCGCGCTTAACGCTGCGGCGGCGCAGGTGAATCAGCAACAGCGAGATTGCTGCCGGGGTCAGGCCTTCCAGGCGCGCCGCCTGACCAATGGTCAGCGGCTTGGCCCGCGCCAGTTTCTGTGCGACTTCATTGGACAGACCCTGCACCGCGGCATAGTCGAGGTCGCCAGGAATCGTGGTGTCCTCCAAGGCCTTTTGACGCTCGATTTCGGCATCCTGGCGTTCAATATAGCCGGAGTACGTCGCTTCGATGTCGACCTGCTCGGCCACATGATCATCCGCATGGCCGCTACCCAGACGCTCGATCTGATGAAGTGCGCGATAGGTCACGCCGGGGCGGCGCAACAGATCAAACGCCATATATTCATGGCGCAGTGGCTCGCCAAACAGTTGCTCAGCCAGTTCGGGGTCTACATCGGCAGGCTGTATGCAGCTGGTTCGCATGCGTTCGAGTTCATCGGATACACCCACCTGCTTGGCTTCAAAAGCTTGCCAGCGTTGATCGTCGACCAGCCCCATACTGCGTGCCACCGGGGTCAGGCGCTGATCGGCGTTGTCCTCGCGCAGGCGCAAACGGTATTCGGCACGGCTGGTGAACATGCGATAAGGCTCGGCCACGCCGCGGGTGATCAGGTCGTCGACCAGCACACCCAGATAGGCTTCATCACGGCGCGGATGCCAGGCCGGTTCGCCCGCCACCGCACGGGCGGCATTCAGTCCCGCGAGCAAGCCTTGCGCAGCGGCCTCTTCATAGCCGGTCGTGCCATTGATCTGGCCGGCGAAATACAGGCCGGGCATGTAGCGGGTTTCCAGCGAATAGGTCAGATCGCGCGGATCGAAGTAATCGTATTCGATGGCATAGCCAGGGCGCGTGATATGTGCATTTTCAAACCCGGCAATGGTGCGTACGAATTCGACCTGCACATCGAACGGCAGCGAGGTGGAAATCCCGTTGGGATAGACCTCATGGGTGTTCAGGCCTTCCGGCTCAATGAAGATCTGATGACGATCTTTGTCGGCAAAGCGCACGATCTTGTCTTCAACCGAAGGGCAGTAACGTGGCCCAACACCCTCAATCTTGCCCGAATACATGGGCGATCTATCCAGTCCGCCGCGAATGATGTCGTGGGTTTTTTCGCTGGTGTAGGTGATGTGGCAGGACACCTGCGCGGGATGATCGGCGCGCGAACCCATGAACGAAAACACCGGGCGTGGTTCATCGCCGGGCTGTTCACGCAACTGGGAAAAATCAATGCTGCGCGCATCAATGCGCGG
>JBFKEC010000044.1:0-15486 GCA_041619315.1 Oceanococcus sp.
GGCATTGATCATCAATCCCGAGATCATGTTGAGATCCTCGGTCGACCAGTCCTTGAGCAGCGGAAAGCGGCCCAGATCAGTAGCCAGTTCGCTCTGCAAAAGTCGAACTTCAGTGCGGATTTCTTCGCGGATAGCGGCAACACCACCGAAGCGCTCACGTGCAAGAAACTGGAAATGGCGCCTGTGGGCACGCACGTAAGTCACAAAGGTTTCGACCGAACGCCGGATGATCCGATCGCCGGAGACCGCATTCTGTCGCGCAACCTTGAGCAGTTCACGCAGTGTTCGGAAGGATTCCGCAACCAGTTCCAGGCCCAGCGATTCCATATCGCTGAAATGGCGATAAAAGGTTGTCGGCACGACGCCGACCTCACGGGTAATCTCGCGCAGGCTGAGCCCGTCGAAACTGTTGTCGCGATCCATCAACTCCAGAGCCGCTTCGCGCAGCGCCTGGCGGGTGTTGATAGAACGATCCCTACTTGAACGGTGGGTTTTTTGCGGCCGGCCCATCTCTATGGTCACGTGATGCGGAATATGTGAGCGCGCTGCGGCGAGCATGCCGCGGCGCTCTACGGATTGGTGTACATACGTTGCGTCAATATGCCCGAACCTGAATGACTGTCAATACCTTAAATAGAGCAGATCCAATTTCATGTTTGTGTACAGTTGTTGACAATAATGCACGACGCCCGCACGCTGTCCGGGTCTGAGGAGTTTCCATATGGCAAATTTCAGCCCCACCCAAGCCCCCTATTTCGACCTTGAGCCCGGCGACATTGAACGCGCCCGCACTCTGATTGGACGCGGCCTGACCCTGGCCCATCTGAGTTGCAGTCTGGCCACCGAGGTGGTCGAAGTGGTGGCGCGCATGCACGGCACGATTTCACGCCTGCCCGGCCCGGTTACCCGCCTGCGCAATGATGCCGCCTTTGGTATTGCCGGACTGGTCTACCGGCTTATTCGCGGCAGCTTTGATCATCTGGACCAAGGGTTTGCCGAAGCCGGGCGCGTGCTGCAAGCTCCGGACGCACCCAGCGATGCCGGCTGGCTGCTGTTTCAGGCCGCACTCAATGGTGTACTCGGAGACCGGCTCCACGCCCAGTCCAGCCCACTGGCCCTGAGCATGAGCCTGCACCGCACGCACGCGCCAGCACCCACCGCCGCGCAGCACCCGACACATCAAGTGATCTTCCTGCATGGGCTATGCATGAGCGAACTGGCCTGGCACAACCCGGCCCACTTCGCGCTGTGTCAGCGATTGCGCGAATCCGCGGCTTGTGACATTGCGTACCTGCGCTACAACAGCGGTCTGCACATTTCGGACAATGGCAAAGCGCTGTCACAACTGCTTGAGTCGAACATGATCTCGGGCCAGAAATTGACCCTGATTGGCCACAGCATGGGCGGCTTGCTGATTCGCAGCGCCCTGCATGCGGCCGAGAGCGCCAACCACCGCTGGCCGCAACAGCTTGAACGCGCCGCCATGCTCGGCAGCCCACATCATGGTGCGCCGCTGGAACGCATCGGCAACTGGGCCAACCGCCTGCTCAAGATTTCACCGTATCTGACACCGCTGGCACGGCTGGGCGATCTGCGCTCGGCCGGCATACGTGACCTGCGCTTCGGCAACCTGACCCGAGGCGACTGGAGCACGGCGCCACAGAGCGACCACACCGAAGATCTGCGCCAACCGGTATCCCTGCCACCTGACCCAAGGTATCTGCTGGTGGCGGCGAGCCTGTCGAACACCCTTCCGCAGCCCGCCACCCGCGCACGCCACGATTATCTGGTGCCAGTGCACTCAGCGCTGGGCCTGGATGCGGACCCGCACTGGCAACTCAACGCCCCGAACCTGCAGCGCGAAGTGCTGACCCAAACCAACCACATGCAATTGCTCGATGACCCGCGCGTTCATGCCCTGTTGGATGCCTGGCTGAACTGAGCGCCATGCGCCCAGCGCGGCCCTAATGCACGTGTTCGATAGCCGCGGCAGGCGCGTCTTCCACACCCGCCAGTCCACCGAAACGCTGCGCCTCGCTGACGAAGGCCTGCGCGGTCATCGGACGACCGAAATAGAAGCCCTGGGCGACATCGCAATGGCGTTGACTGAGGAATTCATATTGCTCCAGCGTTTCCACCCCTTCGGCCACCGCAGCAAGCTTGAGTGAATGCGCCATCGCGATAATCGCGCTGGCCACTGCCGCGTCACTGGCATCGGTGGTGATGTCACGCACAAAGCTCTGGTCGATCTTGAGTTTGTCGATAGGGAAGCGGGTCAGATAGGACAGGCTGGAATAGCCGGTGCCGAAATCATCCACCGCCAGTGACACACCCAGGGCGCGAATCTTGTGCAACAGCTGCACGGTTTCCTTGGAGTTTTCCAGCAGCACACCCTCGGTGATTTCGATCTCCAGGCGTGATTCGGCAAAGCCGGACACCGCCAGAGCGCGCTTGATACTGTTGACCACATCGTTGCGGAAAAACTGCTGCGGGGAAATGTTGACCGCCATGGTCAACGGCCGTCCCAGCTCCTCCTCCATGTGCACGGCCTGCTGGCAGGCATTGACCAGCACCCAATCGCCAATCGAACCGATCAGGCCCATTTCCTCGGCCATGGGGATGAACAGCGCGGGTGACACGTCACCCAGCTGCGGATGATTCCAGCGCAACAGCGCTTCGCAACCGGTCAGCTGACCGCTGTGGATATTGATCTGCGGCTGGAAGCGCAGCGAGAACTCGCCACGATCCAGCGCCCGTCGCAGGGCAGTTTCGGTTTCCAGACGGCGTTGGTTGGTGCGCAGCATGTGCGACTCGAAGAACTGATAGTTGCCTCGCCCGGCGGCTTTGGCTTGATACATGGCGGTATCGGCATGCTTGAGCAGGGCGCGCTCGTCGACACCATCATCCGGGCACAAACAGATGCCAATACTGGGGGTGATGATCATTTCGTGGCCCACCACCGATATCGGCTGGGACAGTATGCGCATCAGCTTTTCGACCACGGCGACCACGTCTTCGCGCCCGCGCACCGATGGCAGCACGATGACGAACTCATCCCCACCCATGCGCACCACGGTGTCCACGTCACGCACCGAGGCCTCCAGGCGCAAGGCCACGCTGATCAGCAAGTCATCACCAACGTGATGCCCCAGGGTGTCGTTGATACGCTTGAAATGATCCAGATCAAGCATCAGCACTCCAACCTTGCGCCCTTCACGCTGGGCGTGTCGGATAGCCTGGTCCAGCCTGTCCTTGAGCACCGCCCGATTGGGCAGAGTGGTCAGCGCGTCATGGTGGGCGGTGTATTGCAATTCGGCCTGTATGCGCTTGCGCTCGGTCAGGTCACTGACCATGCCGACATATTCCAGCTCGCCACGGGTGGGGATTTTATTGACCGCCAGCCACAGCGGAAACTCCTCACCGTCACGCCGCACCCCGACCACCTCGCGGCGCATACCCAGGTTACGATTGGTAGCGTTGGTTTCCATTCGCGTGACATACGAATCATGCTGGGCGCGGTAGCGCTCCGGCATCAGCTGCGACACGTTGCGCCCGATCACATCGCTTGCGCAATAGCCAAAGATTGCCTCGGCCGCCTTGTTGAAGCTGCGCACGATGCCACGCGCATCAATGGTCAGGATGCCGTCGGCTGAATGCTCGAGTATGGCGCGGTAACGCCGCTCGCTGGCGCGCAAGGCATCAGTCATCTCCCACGCCAATTGCCCGGCGCGGGCCTCAGCCCCACGCACACTCTGCACCACCCAGGCCAGCAACAGGGTCATCAGCAACCCGCCGATCAGAACGGCGGCTGGCTGGGCCAGACCTGCCGCCGCGGCCGGCGCCAGCGACATCGTCATGGTCCAGGGACGGCCGGCAACATCGAGCACCCGCCGGGTGGTGAGCCACGCCGCATCAGCCTGCATCGTCGGGGCGCTATCGAACAGCAGATGCTCGTCGCCACTTTCCAGCCCGTCGAACAGGCGCAGGCGTGCCCCGCTCAGTTCGCTGCCGAGTATGCCCTGCATCAGATTGTTCATGCGAAATGGGCTATAGACCCAGCCGGCAAGCGCCGCGCGGCGTTGCTCAACCGTGTCCAGCGGACCGCTTTCAAGGTACACCGGCAAATACAGCAAGGTGCCCGCCTGCAGATCCTGATCGATTTCCTGCAGCAGGGTAACGCGCCCGGACAGGGCCGGCCGGCCGCTGTCGCGCGCCCGCTGCATGGCCTCGCGACGGGTCGCATTGGAATACATGTCGTAGCCGAAAGCGCGCTGATTGCGTTCATCGAACGGTTCCAGATACACAATGGCCGAGGACGGCTGCTGAAGCCCTTGCGCCTGTGGCCGCACGCGATAATCGGCAAAGCCATCCGCCTGCACCGCACGCTCGTGAGCGGCCAGATCACCGGGCCCCAGGTGCACCGCATAGCCCACCCCCTGTATGCCCGGGAACAGCTCCTCGACCATCAGGTGTTCAACATAGATGCGCCATTCGCTGCGCGACACCTGCCGAGACGCATGCACCAGCGCCGCACCACTGTGCAGAACCTGCTGGTAGGCGGCGAAACGGTCGAGTATCGCGTCTGCGGTGTTCTCGACCCGTTGGTTGAATTCCAGCTCGACCCGCTCGCGATCGGCATGCTGCACCATGCGCCAGGCGAACAGCGTCGCCAGCGCACCAACGATCAGGGTGATCGCCAGCGGCAGATATTTGCGAACATACGCAGTGGACAGCATGGGGCAGCCATACGAGGGAAGATTGCCCGGGTATCGGCCGCCGCCACCGCGACTTTAGTCAGTTCAGCGCTTTTCCAGCTCTTCGACCCGCGCTTCCAGCTCTGATAAACGCCGACGCAGGCGCAGCAACAACTCTTTCTGCACTTCGAACTGTTCGCGACTGACCAGATCCAGCTCGCTCAGCTGAGCTTGCAGCACCGCACGAAAGTTTTCACGCAGTTCATCCCTGACCGACGCCAAACCGGGTGGAAGTACCTGACTCAGCCGTTCGGCGAGTTCCTGCACTGGATTGGGTCTCATGCTTGCTGCACTCTTTTAATGCGCGCACTATTTTGGTGCGCAGATTCATGGGCCAACACCCACCTGGGGTGAAATCACGGTTGGATTATCCCTTTTCGCACTGCACTCCGCAAAAGTTGGCACGTCGCGTGCTTTGAAGCTCAACGCTTATGGATCGCGGGCACAGCGCCCTCGGAATTCACACATCAGGAGCAATAACGATGAAGTTAATCACTGCTGTCATCAAGCCCTTCAAGTTGGACGAGGTGCGTGAAGCCCTTTCTGACGTGGGAGTCAAGGGCATCACTGTGACGGAGGTCAAGGGGTTTGGCCGCCAGAAGGGACACACCGAACTGTATCGCGGCGCGGAATACGTCGTGGATTTTCTGCCCAAGGTCAAAATTGAAGTTGCTGTCGATGACGCCCAGCTTGACGGCGCAATCGAAGCCATCAATGGAGCCGCCAAGACCGGCAAGATCGGCGACGGCAAAATTTTTGTTACGGCCCTGGAACAGGCCATCCGCATTCGCACCGGTGAAACCGGCAGCGAAGCGCTTTAAGCCGCGGAGTCCTACACAGGAGTTTTTGAATCATGGAAAACAATATTTTTGAACTGCAGTACGCCATAGACACGTTCTACTTTCTGGTCTGTGGCGCACTGGTGATGTGGATGGCAGCGGGCTTCTCTATGCTCGAAGCCGGCCTCGTACGGGCCAAGAACACCACCGAAATTCTGACCAAGAACGTCGCGTTGTTCTCGATCTCCTGCATCATGTACATGGTCTGCGGCTACATGATCATGTACGGCGGCGACCTGTTCCTCTCGGGCATCGCAGAAGTTGACGCCGACGCTGTGCTGGTTGATTTTGCTGGCCGCGAAGACGGTTTCCGCGGCGGCTCGATCTACTCGGGCGCTTCGGACTTCTTCTTCCAGGTGGTGTTTGTCGCCACCGCGATGTCGATTGTCTCCGGTGCTGTTGCCGAGCGCATGAAACTGTGGGCCTTCCTGGCTTTCGCCGTTGTCATGACTGGCTTCATCTACCCGATGGAAGGCAACTGGACCTGGGGCGGTGGCTCCGTGTTCGGCATGTACACCCTGGGTGACCTTGGCTTCTCCGACTTTGCCGGCTCCGGCATTGTGCACATGGCTGGCGCTGCGGCTGCTCTGGCTGGCGTACTGTTGCTGGGCCCACGTAAAGGCAAATACGGCGCCGATGGCAAAGTCAGCCCGATTCCGGGTTCCAACCTGCCGCTGGCAACGCTGGGCACGTTCATCCTGTGGATGGGCTGGTTCGGCTTCAACGGCGGCTCGGTCCTCAAGCTGGGTGACATCTCCAACGCCAATGCTGTGGCCATGGTGTTCCTCAACACCAACACCGCGGCTGCCGGCGGCCTGGTTGCTGCTCTGCTGACCGCTCGCCTGCTGTTCGGCAAGGCTGACCTGACCATGGCCCTGAACGGCGCCCTGGCCGGCCTGGTGGTGATCACCGCTGAGCCAAGCACCCCGACCGCTCTGACCGCCACCATGTTTGGTGCGGCTGGCGGCGTGCTGGTGGTGTTCTCCATCCTGCTGCTGGACAAGCTGAAGATTGACGATCCGGTCGGTGCCATCTCGGTCCACGGCACCTGCGGCCTGCTCGGCCTGCTGGTTGTACCGCTGACCAATGATGGCTCAACCTTCAGCGGTCAGCTGATCGGTGCTGCCACCATCTTCATCTGGGTCTTTGTGACCAGCATGATCGTGTGGGGCGTGCTCAAGGCTGTTATGGGCATCCGCGTCACCGAAGAGGAAGAAATGGAAGGCGTTGATATCGCCGAGTGCGGTCTTGAAGCCTACCCGGACTTCACCAAGTCCTAAGTATCAGTCCCGTGCTGTAACCGGGACGCCATCCCGGTAACGCTTAAGGCGGAGGTGACATCACCTCCGCCTTTTTTTATGCCGCAAACTCGCCACTCAAAGGCAGGACTGGCTGGCGCGGGATACCCCGAATGGACTATTATTTGAGGGTTGGGAGTTCGTTGAGAGACACTTCGCTTTCTCCCTGGCCGTCTATTGCGGCTTCCATTCCACACGCCAACACGTCGAATCCGCGCCCATGCACATTCGCATCAAGAAAGGGCTGACGCTGCCAATAAACGGCACGCCACGCCAGAGTATCGAGGACGGCCCGGAGGTTACCCGGGTTGCGCTGATCGGCCAAGACTACGTCGGTATGAAACCGACCATGTTTGTGGCCGAAGGCGATCGGGTCAAACTCGGTCAGCCTCTGTTCGAAGACAAGAAGAACCCCGGTGTCATCTACACCTCGCCAGGATGCGGAGTGGTCGAAGCGATCAATCGCGGCGCCCGGCGCGTTCTTCAGTCGGTGGTGGTCAAGCTCGACGGCGATGATGCCGAAAGCTTTGACACCTTCGATGACGCCGAACTGGACAGCATCGATAGCAGCATCGTCCGCCAGAACCTGATCAAATCGGGGCTGTGGACGAGCCTGCGTACACGTCCGTACAGCAAAGTGCCACAGATCGACAGCTCCGCTGCTGCGATTTTCGTCACTGCCACCGACTCCAACCCGCTCGCAGCTGACCCTGCGACGGTCATCGCCGAGGATACGGCCAGCTTCCAGCGCGGCCTGCGTATTCTGGCCACGCTGAGCGACAAACTGTATGTCTGCAAGGCGGCCGGCGCTTCGGTCGAAACCCCGCAACTCCAGGGTTTGCAGGTTGCCGAATTCTCCGGCCCGCATCCGTCAGGTCTGGTTGGCACGCATATTCATTATTTGCATCCGGTCGGCGCCAGCCGCACCGTATGGCATATCAATTACCAGGACGTCATGGCCATTGGCCGGCTGTTCACCAGCGGTCGCTACCCGACCGAACGGGTGATCGCCCTGGCCGGCCCCAAGGTTTCTGATCCGCGCCTGATGCGCACCCGCGTGGGCGCCAGCACCGACGAAATCATTAACGGTCAGCTCACCGACCAGGAAGATTGCCGCGTTATCTCCGGCGCAGTGTGGTCTGGTCGTCGTGCCGCTGGCTGGGCCAGTTACCTGGGCCGCTACCATCTGCAGCTTTCGGTTCTGCCTGAAGGCGGCGACCGGGAGTTCCTCGGCTGGGTACGCCCCGGCCCGAACAAGTTCTCGGCCATCAATGTGTTTGTCTCAGCGCTGCAACGCGCCAGCCGAACCTTTGATTTTTCGACCAGCCAGAATGGCAGCCCTCGCGCCATGGTTCCGATCGGAAACTACGAGCAGGTCATGCCGTTGGACATCCTGCCGACCCAGCTGCTGCGTGCACTGGTCGTCAAGGACACCGATTCGGCCCAGGACCTGGGTTGCCTGGAGCTGGATGAAGAAGATCTGGCGCTGTGCTCCTTCGTATGCGTCGGCAAGTACAACTTTGGCCCCTATCTGCGGGCCAATCTGGAACAGATTGAGCGGGAAGGCTAATGTCATCACCACTTCGCGATTATCTCGACCGCCTGCACCCGCTATTCGCCAAGGGTGGCAAGTTCGAGAAGTACTACGCCGTTTATGAAGCGGTAGACACCTTTTTCTATTCGCCACCGGACATCACGTCGGCCGCCCCGCATGTGCGCGATGGCATCGACCTCAAGCGGGTCATGATCTACGTGTGGCTGGCGGTCATGCCCTGCGTGCTGATGGCCTGCTACAACACCGGACTGCAAGCCAATCTGGCCATGCAGTCCATGGGCATCGACCAGGCCGCCAGCTGGCGCGGGCACCTGCTTGCCTTGTTCGGCATTGGGCATGATCCGACCAATATGTGGTCCAATTTCTGGCTCGGCTTCTGGTACTTCGTTCCGGTGTACTTCGTGACCTTTGCGGTTGGCGGGTTCTGGGAAGTGCTGTTCGCTGCGGTCCGCAATCACGAGGTCAATGAAGGTTTCTTTGTCACCTCGATCCTGTTTGCACTGACCTGCCCGCCGACCATTCCGTTGTGGATGGTGGCTCTGGGCATCAGCTTTGGTGTGGTCATTGGCAAGGAAGTGTTTGGCGGCACCGGCAAAAACTTCCTCAACCCGGCCCTGACCGGCCGCGCCTTCCTGTTCTTCGCCTACCCGGCAGCCATGTCTGGTGATGCGGTGTGGACAGCGGTTGACGGCTTCACCAGTGCGACCCCACTGGGCATGGCCGCTCTGGGTGGCGTTGCTGCGGTTCAGGATGCCGGCATCACCTGGATGAACACCTTCTTCGGCACCATTCAGGGCTCACTCGGCGAAACCTCGACGCTGGCCTGTCTGTTTGGCGCCGGCTTCCTGCTGCTGACCAAGGTCGCCTCGTGGCGCATCATGGCCGGCGTCATGCTCGGCATGGTCGCCACATCGCTGCTGTTCAATGCCATTGGCAGCGACAGCAACCCGATGTACGGCATGCCGTGGTACTGGCATCTGACCCTGGGTGGCTTCGCCTTCGGCATGATCTTCATGGCAACCGATCCGGTGTCGGCTGCGATGACCAACACCGGACGCCTGATCTTCGGCTTCCTGGTTGGCTTCATGGTGGTCCTTATCCGCGTGGTCAACCCGGCCTTCCCGGAAGGCATGATGCTGGCCATTCTGTTTGCCAATATTTTCGCCCCGCTGATCGACTACGGTGTGATGCGGGCCAATATCAAACGCCGCAAGCAGCGCACTGGTGCGCTGGCTGCGACGCAGGAGGCATAACGTGGCCTTCAAAGACCTACCCAATGACAGCATAGCCAAGACCGTAATCGTCGCGATTGCGCTCTGCCTGGTGTGCTCGATCTTCGTGTCGGCCTCGGCCGTGTTCCTCAAGCCCCTGCAGGAAAAGAACAAGCTGCTGGACAAGCAGAAGAACATTGTTCAGGTCGCGGGCATCGACACTCACGGACTTAGCGTTGCGGATGCTTTCGAGCAGATCGAAGCGCGTGTGGTTGACCTTGAATCCGGCGAATTTGCCGATCAGGTTGACCCCAAGACCTACGATCATCGCAAAGCCACCAAAGACCCGGCGCAAAGCTCCGAGTTGTCACCCGATGTCGATCTGGCCAGCATCAAGCGGCGCGAGCGCTATGCCACGGTCTATCTGACACGCGATGCCCAGGGCGAGATCGAAAAACTGATCCTGCCGGTCCGTGGTTACGGCCTGTGGTCCACGCTGTGGGGCTTTCTTGCTTTGCAGGGTGACGGCAACACCGTGATCGGCCTGTCGTTCTTTGAACATGCCGAAACTCCGGGACTGGGCGGTGAAGTCGACAACCCGGCGTGGAAAGCCCAATGGGTGGGCAAAGAGGTCTACGGCGAGGACGGTGAAGTTGAACTGGCCCTGGTCAAAGGTGGCGTGGATGCCTCCACGCCGAATGCCGAGCACAAAGTGGACGCCCTATCCGGCGCCACCCTGACCAGCAACGGCGTTTCGCATCTGGTGAAATTCTGGATGGGCGAACAGGGCTTCGGCCCGTTCCTGCGCAATCTGACGAAAGGACAAGGCTGATGGACAACGCCAAGCAAATCGTTATCGAACCGGTTTTTGACAACAACCCGATTGCGTTGCAGGTGCTGGGCATCTGCTCCGCTCTGGCGGTGACCTCCAACATGAACACCGCGGTGATCATGTGTCTGGCACTGACCGCGGTCACAAGCTTTTCGAACTTCTTTATCAGCCTGATCCGCAATCACATTCCGAGCAATATCCGCATCATCGTGCAGATGACCATTATTGCTTCGCTGGTGATCGTGGTTGACCAGGTGCTCAAGGCTTACGCCTACGACGTGTCCAAGCAGCTGTCGGTGTTTGTCGGCCTGATCATCACCAACTGCATCGTGATGGGCCGCGCCGAAGCCTTTGCCATGAAGAATCCGCCGATTCCCAGCCTGCTCGACGGGTTTGGCAACGGCCTTGGCTACAGCGTCATTCTGCTGTTCGTCGGCTTCATTCGTGAGCTGTTTGGCGCCGGCACGCTGTTCGGCGTGGAAATCCTGCACCTGGCCAAGGATGGTGGCTGGTACGTAGCCAACGGCATGCTTCTGCTGCCGCCGTCAGCGTTCTTCATCATCGGCCTGTTCATCTGGGCCGTGCGCACCTGGAAACCGGCGCAAGTCGAAAAGCCTGACTACCAGATCCATGCGGTTCACCGCACGGAGGTCATCTGATGGATGTATTGATCAATCTGTTCCTCAAGGCCGTGTTCGTCGAGAACATGGCCCTGGCCTTCTTCCTCGGCATGTGTACGTTTCTGGCCGTATCGAAGAAGATTTCGACCGCGCTGGGTCTGGGCATCGCCGTGGTGGTTGTGCAGACCATCACCGTGCCGGCCAACAACCTGGTCTATACCTACTTGCTCAAGGACGGCGCTCTGGCCTGGGCCGGCCTGCCCGAGGTGGACCTGTCGTTCCTCGGTCTGATTTCCTACATCGGCATCATCGCTGCGATGGTGCAGATTCTGGAAATGACCCTCGACAAGTACTTTCCTGCGCTATACAACGCGCTGGGCATCTTCCTGCCGCTGATCACCGTGAACTGCGCCATCCTGGGTGGCTCGCTGTTCATGGTCGAGCGTGACTACAACCTGGCCGAATCGATCACTTACGGGATCGGTTCCGGTGTGGGTTGGGCCCTGGCCATTACCGCGTTGGCCGGTGTGCGCGAGAAGCTCAAGTACTCCGACGTTCCCGATGGCCTGCAGGGCCTGGGCATTACTTTCATTTCCGCCGGCTTGATGGCGCTGGGCTTCATGGCCTTTTCTGGCGTGCAGCTGTAAGCCGAAGGACGCAACACCATGCAAGAGATCATTCTGGGCGTCAGCCTATTTACCGGCATCGTTCTGGCCCTGGTGGCCATCATTCTGCTCGCCCGCTCGCGCCTGGTCGCCAGCGGCAACGTGCAGATTGAAATCAACGGCGAGAAAACCATAGAAGCCCCGGTTGGCGGCAAGCTTCTTGGCACCCTCGCCGATGCCGGCCTGTTCGTGCCGTCCGCCTGTGGCGGCGGTGGTACCTGTGCCCAATGCCGGGTCAAGATTTTCGACGGCGGTGGGTCCATCCTGCCGACCGAGGAATCGCACATCACCAAGCGTGAAGCGCGTGAAGGCGACCGCCTGTCCTGTCAGGTCGCGGTCAAGCAGAACATGAAGATCGAAGTCCCCGAGGAAGTGTTCGGGGTCAAGAAATGGGAGTGCACGGTGCGCTCCAACCACAATGTGGCGACCTTCATCAAAGAGCTTGTTCTGGAACTTCCGGAAGGCGAAAACGTCGATTTCCGCGCCGGTGGTTACATTCAGATCGAATGTCCGGCAGACGAGATTGACTACAGGAACTTCGAAGTTGAAGAGCGCTTCCGTGGCGACTGGGACAACTTCAAACTGTGGGACCTGAAGTCCAAGCCGAAAGAAGGCGCACTGCGTGCTTACTCGATGGCCAACTACCCGGAAGAGCAAGGCATCATCATGCTCAACGTGCGTATTGCCACGCCGCCGCCGCGCCAGATGGATCTGCCACCAGGCATCATGTCGTCGTACATCTTCAACCTCAAGCCGGGTGACAAAGTCACCATTTCCGGTCCGTTTGGCGAATTTTTCGCCAAGAAAACCGATGCCGAAATGGTCTTTGTTGGTGGCGGCGCGGGTATGGCACCCATGCGTTCGCACATCTTCGATCAGCTGCGCCGGCTTCATACCGATCGCAAGATGTCGTTCTGGTACGGTGCCCGCTCCAAGCGCGAAATGTTCTACGTCGAAGATTTCGACATGCTGGCCGCCGAGAACGACAACTTCGACTGGCATGTGGCCTTGTCGGATCCGCAGCCCGAAGATAATTGGGAAGGCGATACCGGATTCATCCATGAGGTGCTCTACGAGAACTACCTCAAGGATCATCCGGCCCCTGAAGACTGCGAGTTCTACATGTGCGGACCGCCCATGATGAACGCAGCCGTGATCAAGATGCTCAAAGACATGGGCGTTGAAGACGAAAACATCATGTTGGATGATTTCGGCGGCTGATCGCACTGACCATGTGGCGCCACAGGCCTGCAAGGCCGGGCGCCACTGGTTAAACAACATCTTATTAGGAGTACACTGACACCATGCTAGCGATGATTCTTGTTTCCTTTGTCGTCATGCTGCTGGCCGTAGCCGGCATGGCTATCGGTGTGCTCGTGCAGAACAAGCCCATCAAGGGCAGTTGCGGCGGCGTCGCAAACCGTGATGGTTTCGACTGTGCCTGTGCAGCCGCCGGAAAACCTCGCATGTGCGAGACATCCGGCACCCAGAACTGACAAAACCACTCTGAGGGGAGTACGCGCTGATGCTTCACAAAGCCAGTGTCAGGGATTACATGGCGGCCAATCTGGTCACATTTAAACCACAGATGGACCTGCTCAAGGCTATTCATCTGCTGATCGAAAACGGCATCTCCGGCGCGCCGGTGACTGACAGCTTGGGCAACGTGATTGGCCTGCTGTCGGAGAAGGACTGCATCAATGCCACCCTCAAGGCGGCCTACGAACAGCACAATCAGGGCACGGTCGAGGACTTCATGAGCCGCGACGTGCAGACGGTTGAAGCCGACGACAGCATCCTGAGCGTCGCCAAGCTGTTCATCGACTCGCCGTACAAACGCTATCCGGTCATCGATGACAATCGACTGGTCGGACAAATCAGCCGGCGTGACGTATTGCGCGCCATTCTGGTCATCAGCCAAAACTGATCAAACGCCCCGCAAGGGGCCGTGCGAGCAGGAGCCTTTATGTCACGTCCTGCCTCGCATTCGCACCATCCCGCAGACGACAACCCCGATAGCCGCGCAGAATGGCGCGTGATCGGCAGGTTATGGCCCTATCTTGGTCATTTTCCGGGGCGTATTGCCGTGGCCATGGCCCTGCTTGTAGGTGCCAAACTGGCCAATGTGGCCCTGCCCTACGTGCTCAAGCTGATCGTCGACAGCCTCGACCTGAGCAACGCACCACCCGGTGTCGCGCTGGCTATTCCGCTCACGCTGCTGCTGGGTTACGGCGTTCTGCGCTTTGCCAGCGTTGCCTTCGGCGAGTTGCGCGACCTGGTGTTTGGCCGGGTCACCGAAAATGCCATGCGCCAGATCGCGCTTTCGGTGTTCAACCATCTGCATCGGCTGGATCTTGATTTCCATCTCAGCCGGCGTACCGGTGGGTTGTCTCGTGATATCGAACGCGGCGTGTCCGGCGTGCGCTTTTTGCTCCGCTTCATGCTGTTCAACATCATCCCCACCCTGCTCGAAATTGCTCTGGTGGCGGCAATTCTGCTGACCAGTTTCGGCTGGCAATACGGTCTGATCATCGCGCTGGCCGTGGTGGTCTACATCACCTGGTCGGTGTTGGTCACCGAATGGCGCACCGGGCATGTGCGCACTATGAACCGGCTGGACTCGCATGCCAACACCCGTGCCATCGATGCGTTGCTCAACTATGAAACGGTCAAATATTTCGGCAACGAAGCCTTTGAGGCGCGCGAGTACGACAGCAACCTGCGCGAGTGGGAGGGCGCCATGGTGCAGGGCCGCCTGTCACTCGCCGCCCTCAATGGTGGCCAAGCCCTGATTATTGCCATTGCCGTGACCAGCATGATGGTCATGGCGGCCAGCGGTGTGGCCAGTGAAACCATGACACTGGGTGATCTGGTGATGATCAATGCGTACATGATTCAGTTGTTCGTGCCGCTCAATTTCCTCGGATTCGTGTACCGCGAAATCAAGCAAGCTTTGGCCAATATGGCGCGCATGTTTGCCCTGCTCGATGTGCCGGCCAAGGTCGTAGACAGCCCCACAGCCATTGAACTTGCAGCGGGTCCGGCTGATGTCGAATTCCGTCATGTCGAGTTTGGCTACAATCCTGAGCGCAGCATCCTGCACGGCATCGATCTGACTATCCCAGCCGGACACACCGTCGCGGTTGTCGGCAGCAGCGGGGCCGGGAAATCGACCCTCGCGCGTCTGCTGTTCCGTTTCTATGATCCGCAAAAGGGCTCAATTCAGGTTGCTGGCCGTGCGCTCACCGACTACACCCAACAGAGTTTGCGCGCCAACATCGGCGTGGTGCCACAGGACACCGTGCTGTTCAATGAAACCATTGCCTACAACATTGCATATGGCCAACCCGGTGCCAGCCAGGACGATGTGATGCGCGCTGCACAGCTGGCCCATCTTGGCGAGTTTATCGCTCAGTTGCCGGACGGCCTGAACACGCAGGTCGGGGAACGTGGGCTTAAGTTGTCTGGTGGTGAGAAACAACGGGTTGCGATTGCCCGCACCATCCTCAAAAACCCCGGCATGCTGATTTTCGACGAAGCGACCTCATCACTGGATTCGGTATCCGAGCGTGCCATATTGGGGGCTTTGAAGAATGTGGCGCAAAGCCGCACCACACTGGTGATTGCCCACCGCCTCTCGACCGTTATTGACGCCGACCAGATTGTGGTGCTGGAACAGGGCCGCGTGGTGGAGCGAGGGCGCCACCAGGAA
>JBFKEC010000045.1:0-15073 GCA_041619315.1 Oceanococcus sp.
TGACCTTCGAGCGGCTCATTCTGGAAGGTAGCGCGCAGGAACTTGAAGGCGGCATGCATCGTCTCATGCGTACCGTGCGCTCGGTGTGGAAAAACACCAGACAGGCCAGCCCGGTCAACGCGCAATTCATGGGCCAGCTACAGCAGCGCTGGCCGCGCGTGGTCGATATCCATCCGGAATTCCAGGATCCGAGCCGTTCGATTTGCGGCCATCCGGTGCGTGCTTTCGAGGCCATGCTTGAGCATGCGGTCATGCTGGAGGGCAAGATTGACGCGCCATTCGGTGTGTATATCCATGGCGATTTCAACCTCGACAACATCATTTATGACCCGCAGCAGGGGCGTATCAATTTCATTGATCTGCATCGCTCCCGCCATTTCGACCTGGCCCAGGATGTGTCGGTGTTCATGGTCAGCAATTACCGTCAGCAAATTGTTGATCCGGTGTTGCGTGCACGTTTGCTCAGCGTTGCGCTTGAGTTCTATGCCATGGCCCGACGCTTCGCCCGCAAACAATCCGACGATACTTTCGAATGGCGCATGGCGATGGGCCTGATCCGCTCCTTCGCCACATCCACACGCTTCGTGCTGGACAAGTCGCATGCGCGCAAAATGTTTCTGCGCGCACGATATCTGCTGGAGCAAATCGTCGACACCCCTGTCAGCAACGCGGCCCGCTACAAGCTGCCGGCCAAGGAGATTTTCCGTGTCTAACCCTCGCATCGCCGTGATCGGCATCCCGGGCAAATGGTCCACCGAGGTCCTGGCTGATGCCCTGGCCGCACGCACCGGCTTTCGCCTGATTGTCGATATGGCCGGCGTCAGCCTGAATCTGGAGCGCGAGCAGCTACTGTATGACGGACAGGATCTGTGTGACCTGGACGGTCTGATCGTCAAGAAAATCAGCAGTGAGTACAGTCCGGCCACACTCGACCGCCTGGAACTGCTGCGCGTTGCAGAGAGCCGCGGAGTGCGTGTATTCAGCGGTGTCGACAACATGCTGGGACTGGTCAACCGACTGGCCTGCACCACCCAGCTGCGTGAGGCGGGTGCACCCATGCCTGCGACCTGTATCTCGGAAAACCCGCAAGCCATCCGCGATGCCGTGCACGCCTACGGCACAGCCGTGGCCAAGCCGCTGTTCTCAACCAAGGCGCGCGGCATGCAGATCTGGCAGGCCAGCGATGAGGATCTGGACGACAAGATCGCCAGCTATCAGCGCAGCCATCCCATGGTCTATGTGCAGCAGAAACTGGACTTGTCGGGCCAGGATTTGGGCATGGTGTTTCTCGGCGGTGAATATCTGTGCACCTACGCACGGCTCGCCGCTGGCGAGGCCTGGAACACCACCATAGAAAGTGGCGGCCGTTACGCCGCCTACGAGCCTGATGCCGCACTGATTCAACTGGCCGACAATGCACAGGCACCGTTCGACATGGATTTCACCACGGTCGATGTGGCGCTGACTGCGCAAGGCCCTGTGGTGTTTGAAGTCTCGGCCTTCGGTGGCTTTCGTGGTGCGCGCGAAGGCGCCGGCGTGGACGCCGCAAGCGCCTATGCCGACTACGCACTGGACGCCCTGCAAGGCGGCGCTGATCTATGAGCCAGGAAATCGAGCAGCAACTTCGCGGCGGCCTGCCCCTGCTCAAGGATGCATTGAGCTGGGAGTTGGGCGGCATGCGCCTGACCTTGCGCAGCAACAGCCAGGACGTGCTCCAGCGCATTGCGGCGTACCTGCAGGATTTCAACATCGCGCGAGCCACCCAGCAGGACGACGACGCACCACACATCGAAATCCACGCCTATGAGCGTGAAACACTGGACTTGAGCGCACTCACCCATGAATGGCCACGCGAGGCCGGCAAGAAGGGGCGCAAGGACACCTATCTGGATCTCGACAACGCCCGCCTGATCGTCAAGGTCCGCACCGGCATGCACTTTTTACAGCGTCCGGGCATCCGCCTGGCCGCCGGCCCTTGCCTGGCCAATGACAATCAACTGATCAATTTCATCAATACCCAATGGATGAGCGGACTGCAGCAACAAGGCTGGTTGATCGGTCACGCAGCCGCACTGGTCCGAGACAACAAGGCGCTGGCCATTGCCGGCTTGTCCGGCGGCGGCAAATCCACGCTAATGCTCAAACTGCTCGGCCACGGCGGTCAGTTCATGAGCAATGACCGACTGTTCCTGCGCACACACGCCAACACGGTCATGGCCCACGGCATTGCCAAATGGCCGCGCATCAATCCCGGCACAATCATTCACGAACCATGCCTGCAAGCCCTGATCCCCGAGCAGGAACGGGCCCGTCTCAAAGCGCTGCCGGTCGATAAGTTGCGCCATCTGGAGCAGAAATACGATGCACCGATCCCGTTTTTCTACGGCCCGGATCATGTCTGTCTGCAGGCCCCGCTGAGCGGGCTTTTGATCCTCAACTGGAGCGCAACCAGCGATCAGGCAACCCAGCTGAATCGGGTTGAGCTGAGCGATCGCCTGCTGCCAGCCCTGATGAAATCACCCGGACCGTTTTACCAACAAGTCGACGGCAATTTCTGGACACCCGGAAACCTGCCGCCGCACAGTGACTATCGCGCCGTGCTCAGCACCATTCCGTTGTTCGAACTCAGCGGGCGCATCGATTTTGAGGCCGCCGCGGCCATGTGCGCCGAGCATTGCTGGGATCAAACCCGTGCCTGAACTCGTGCTGGTGCGCCATGGCAAAGCCGGGCCACGCAAGCATGCTGACGACCGCGCACGGTCACTGAAGACGCGGGGCAAACGCGATCTTCAACGTCTGGGCGTGTGGCTGGTGCAACACAACTATCAGCCACAACGCATTCTCGCCTCACCCGCCGAACGGGCGCTGACCTCCGCGCAGAAATGCTGCAAGGCCATGGGGCTGACAACCCGCCACATCCAGATCGAAAGAAGCCTGTATCCCGGCGCTTGCGATACGCTTATGGCCTGTATACGCAGCTGCCCGGATGACGTTGGCAGGCTCATGCTGGTCGGTCACAATCCCGCTCTTGAGGACGTGCTTGCACGGCTGACTGGCGACCACGCGGAAATACGCACCGGCAGCGCCGCGATAATTCGCAGCGAGCAGCCCTGGAGCCAATGGCACGGCGACTGCGCGCAATTGATACAACTGCAGCGCGGGCGCGATTTACCCGAGACGTTCCCCTATCCGCTGAGCCAGCCCACCGAACACAGGACGCGACCGGCCTATTATTACCGCCAGTCGAGCGTCATTCCCTATCGCGTAAAGAATGGGCAGTTAAACATCCTGGTGATCGGCTCCTCCAGCGGCAAGCACAGTGTTGTGCCCAAAGGCATCGTAGAGCCTGGTCTGAGCGCGCTGGAATCTGCGCTGCACGAAGCGCAAGAAGAAGCCGGTGCGCTGGGCCAGGTGCATGGCCCCGCACTGGGCACTTATGTGTATCGCAAATGGGATGCGCCCATCCGGGTGGAGGTGTTTGCCATGCACGTCAGCAAGCTGATGGATTCGGCCCACTGGGAGGAATCACAGCGCGGCCGCCAATGGCTATCGCTGGCCCAGGCTCAAGCTCAGCTCGGGCCACCCGAACTTGTCGCAATGCTGGACACACTGGCCGAGCGGATCAGCGCATGAGCACTTTGTACGCCCTGATTGCCCGCCACGCTGACTATCACCAGCACGCCGATGCACCCAGCGCCCATCAACCGCATCCCTTGAGCCGGCGCGGCCGCACACAGGCGACACAAGCCGGCGCCACTCTTGATGCATGGATTGCCCAGGAAGGCTGGACGCTGGCTCGCGAGATTCACTGCTCCAGCTTGCTGCGCGCCTGGCAGACCGCCTGCTTGATCCGCGATCAGTTGGGCACGCTCGGCCGTACCCACAACGTGTCTGAATTCGACGCCCTGTGCGAACGCAGTGTCGGCGCCCTGGCCAATCTTACGCGCCAACAGATCGACAACGTGCTGGCCCAGGACCCACGCTGCCCGCCACTCCCTGCCGACTGGAAAGCACGTGCCGATTTTCGCCTGCCCGTACCCGGGGCGGAATCGCTGGCCCAGGCCGGCCAGCGCGTTGCTGAACATATCCGCACGCGCATGCGCACGCTGCATGAACAATCGGGTCATGAGAATGCTCAACTGTTTGTCGGGCATGGCGCCGCGCTACGCCATGCGGCACATAGCCTGGGCGTGCTGAGCGCACGGCAAATCCCGCGCCTGAGCATGCATCACGCCAGCATGGTGTGCCTCAAATGGACGCCACAAACCGACACCTGGCAACACCACCGCGGCGACTGGAAAGTACGTCCAGATGGGGATGCCCACACCGATTAGTCATGCCCGCACTGTCACGCAACTGCAACGCCGGTGACATATAAATAGGCCATGACTACGACATCCCCGGCCCTGCCCCATGAGGTGTGGCAGCTCGGTAAACCACGCCCGGGCAAACCGCTCAGCCTCAAGCGCCTGGCTTTGTTGCGCAACGCGCTGCACCAGACTCAGCGTCATGGTCCATGGCAGTGGCCCCAGCGTCCGGTGATCTTTATTTCCGACCCGCATGCCGATGCCCAGGCTTTTGAAGCCAGCTTGCGCGCCTCCGGCTGCGTGGATGAGGCGGGACGCCTGACAACATTCGGGCGCAGCGCCCGCATCATCATTGGCGGTGACTGCCTGGACAAAGGCCCCAGCAACATACGCATGCTGCGCAGCCTTAAAACGCTGCTCGACCGTGATGCCGATGTGACCCTGCTGGCCGGCAACCATGACATTCGCCTGCTGCTTGGCCTGCAATCATTGCGTCTGCCGCGCACGCTGGAACATGAACATCTGTTCTTGCGCATGGGGCCAAAAGTCGTGCCGCTGCTGGCCGAAGTGTTCGCGCAACAGCTTGGACGGCGCATTGCCGATGACACACCCGACGCCGCCAGCTGTCGCCAAAAACTGTATCCCCGCGATGACTGGGAGGAGGCCTTCAGCCACGCTTACCGCAACAGCTTGAACGCGGATGCGCTTGAGCGCGAAGTGTGCGGCATTCGCAGGAAGCGCCAACGTTTCGAGCAAGCCTGCAGCGATGCCGGCATGGATTGGCGTGCGATCTACGCGACCGCGCAGCACTGCCTCAAACTGTTCCTGCAGCCGGGCGGTGAGTTCTACTGGTTCTTTAACAGCATGAAGCTGTTCGCCCGCGATGGCTCATTTCTGTTTGTGCATGCCGGCCTTGATGACGACATGGCCAAGCAGCTGGGCAAACACCCACTGCAAGTCATCAATCACCGCTTTCAGCAAGCCCTGCTGGAGCAGCCGTTTCGCAGCTATTTCGGGCCCATGGCCAATAGTCTGCGCACCAAATATCGCGGGTCGAATCTGCCGCTGAGCAAAAAAGGCGTGGCCCTAGCGCACAAAGCCGGCATCTATGCGGTGGTGCATGGCCATCGCAATCGCCTCAATGGCCAGCGCCTGATGCTGCGTCAGGGACTGATTCACGTCGAAGCCGATATCACCCTGGATCGTCATTCGCGGCGCAAGGAAGGCCTGCAAGGCATAGGCGTGGGACTGACCCTGATCGAACCGTCGGGGCGGGTGGTCGGTTACAGTAACGACTATCCACGTGCCAAGATTTTCCAGCCGCACGCCCTGCTCCATCGATCGGTCTCAAACCATGCGGAACAACAAGAACAGCTTTCGGCATGAATCACTGCACGATGCCAAATCGATTCAGCACATCCTCAAAGCCATTCAGCAAGGCCTGAGCAAGGGCAAGCTGAAATTCGAGGACGAAGACGGCGAGCTGGAAATGCGCCCCAAAGGCCTGCTTCAACTCAAGCTCAGCGCTAGCCAGGAAGACTCTTCCAATCGCCTGAACATCCGCATCAGTTGGCAGGATGGCGAGCCCAAGACGGGCAAGAAAACCCTGCAGGTCGGCAGCTAGCCGTTCAGGCGCGCGGCACCGTGCGGGGCAACACGATCTCGAACAGGCTGCCCTGACCGCTTTTACTGCTCACCCGGATATGCCCGCCCAGCTGGGTGCGGATCAGGTTGTGCAGGATGTGCAAGCCCAGACCGGTACCACCCTGATTGCGCCGAGTGGTGAAGAATGGCTCAAAAACCTTGCCCAGACTGGCTTGAGGTATGCCCTTCCCGTTGTCTTCAAAACGCAGCGTCACGTTGTGCTCGGTCGCGCTGAGCGTGATACGGATGTGCCCAGGGCCTGCGTCGAACGCGTGCTGTTTGGCGTTGTTGTACAGGTTGGTGAGAATTTGCACCATGCTGCCCGGAACGGTTTCCACAGTCAGCGGTTCAAGCTCAAACGTGACGTCAATCGGCGCGTCGGTGGCGCGGTTGAGAACCTGGAGATTGGCGATGGTTTCCTTGATCAGCTCATCGAGCCGGACGGAACGAATGTCGTGCACACCACGATCTGCAACTACCGACTTGAAGGTTTTCACCAGTTCGCTGGCCCGCCCCAGGTTACTGACGGCCAGACTGGACATCTCCTGCCAGCGCGCCAGATTCTGTTCCAGTTCTTCCTGACTGAGGGTCGAATCGGCCAGCGCCGTAGCCGTCTCGCTGACCTCTGCAGGCAAGGCCGATACGGCCGTGACCGCAATACCCAACGGCGTATTGAGTTCATGCGCCAGACCGGACACCATGGTCCCAAGCGAAAGCAATCGCTGAGTTTCAACCAGTTCTGACTGGGTCAGCTTGAGCTCTTCCAAGGTATGGCGAAGGCGCTGATTGGTCTTCTGAGTCCGCCAGGTTTCACCGCTGCTGGTGAGCATGAACGCGCCAAGCAGGGCAGCAAACAGCAAGCCACCCGACAATATGCTCCACGGCAGATAGGAGCGTGTCGCGGCCTCGTAGGTCTGATCGGCCACGGCCCGCAGCCACCATTGCTGATCAGCAACCTGAATCGGCAACTCGACGGTGTACAGGCTGTCCTCGGCAACTTCGCCATGCAGGGGCATCCGCCCATCCGGCTGGGCATTGATACTGAGTGCAACATTGCGCATGCGGGTCAAGCCTGCGAGCGTCTTGCTTGCCCAGTCCTCAATCCGATACACCCCTGAAACCAGCCCCAACGCGCGTGGCAGGTCTGTCTGTCGACTGTAAACCGGCATGAACACGATGACCGCAAGCTCTTCCGCCGTATCCTGGACCAGTGTAATCGGCGGCGTTGCGGTGGCCTTACCGCTGCGCAGCGCCCGCCCAAGGGTGTCAGCGCGACTGCGATCTGACAGCAAATCGAAACCCAGAGCCGCCTCATTGCCCATGAGCGGTTCAACGTAAGACACCGGCAGGTAACGATCACGCGCCACGGCCACCTGTGCATTGCCATGGGCATCCCGGTCCCAAATGGTGAATTCGCTGAGCCCGTCCGCGCGCGCGGTCTGCTCATGCAGCTTGCGTTGAGCATCGTCCACGATCGGACTCCAGCTCACCGCCTGAATGTTGGGATGCTTCGCATGAATGTCCACGGCAAAGCGACTGAATTCGTCACGGCTGATATTGCGTTGACCGCTGAACAAACCGGCCAGCCCAAGCAGCGCCCCATGCTGGTCCTTCATGGTCGCCTGCAACTGCGACTGTATGACCATGACCTGCTCGACGAATTTGTCCTGTTGCGCGGTCACTTCGACCTTGCTGAATTGCACATAAAGCAGGGTCATGAGCAGGGAGATGGCCATCAGCATGGGCGGAAGACTGCGACGACGGCGCAGCCACACGCCTTTTTTGCTGAAAAAAGGCAGAAGCATGCAACTGAACAGCAGCACGCCAAGGCTGTCACCTGTCCACCAGGTCAGCCAGCTGAACGGTGCGTTGACCAGCGGGATCACGCCATACACAACCAACAACCCGATCGCCGTACTGGCACTGATCAGACAGGCCACCGGCCCGCCGAGCAACAAGTAGGCCGTGACCGAACGGATATCGTCCAGATCATGCGGAAACCCAATACAGCGCACGATCAGGAACCGCCCCGCCAACGCCGTCATGGCGGCGCCGGCGCCCAAACCCAGCGGCATGGTCAGGCCAACAATCAAGTCGCCCAGCCTGTGAAACTGTGGCCAGGCCGCACTGGCATTGACCGCAAATGAACCCAGCCAGACGCCGAACAGCACAAAACGCGGCTGGCCATGCAGCATGGCAATGAGCCCAATTGCCGCAGACGGCCAGATCGGCGCCGCATAACCCGGAGGTATGGCCAGCAGCAAGGCCAGCCGTCCAACCAGAAAATAGGCAACCGCGACGCTCAGCATCTGGCCCGCGCCATGCGCGAACCAGCGCCGCACGCGGTCTAATTCCCATAATCTGTCGACGATCATCTGAATTGGTTTCAGGTATATCGACGCGTTATAGCTAGCGCACGGTGAAGTTCCTGTGAGCCCATCGAAAACCACCCATCTGGCAACCGCCTAAAACCATGGCCGCACAGACGGGTGGTGGGATACGCCTAGCCGGGGAATTTTGTGGTCCGCAGGTACGGCAATTGGATATCCAGCTCGCCAAACCTGGCCTTGGCCGCGTCATTGTCGAGTGACAGCGCCACAATCACGTCCTGACCATGTTGCCAGTTGGCCGGCGTTGCAATCGGCTGGCCATAGGTGGCCTGTAGAGCGTCCAGGGCACGCAGCACTTCGGCGAAATTGCGCCCGACCGACATCGGGTAAGTCATCGACAGCTGCAGTTTTTTGTCCGGGCTGAAGATGAACACCACGCGCACGCTGGCCGAGTCCGCTGCGGTGCGACCATCAGGCAGATAGGCATCAGCCGGCAGCATATCCAGCGCCTTGGAGACCTCCAGGGACTCGTCCGCAATAATCGGAAACGAAGCTTTGGCGCCACCAAATCTCTCGATATCGCCTTTCCACTGCGTGTGTTCCGCAACACCGTCGACCGACAGGCCGATGACCTTGGTATCACGCTTCTCCCACTCCGCAGCCAATTGCGCAACCGCGCTGAACTCGGTGGTGCATACCGGGGTGAAATCCTTGGGATGACTGAACAGAATGGTCCAGTTGTCGCCAATGTAATCATGCAGCTTGAAATCGCCCTGATCGGTTTGCAGATCCAGATTGGGAACGGTGTCGTTGATTCTGAGTGCCATGATGCTGACTCCTTGAGTGGAAATGGTGGCTACGCGCCAGACAACATAGGTGCAAAGTGCACCAATGGAAGGGTCAACGGCCACAACTGCATATACATATACGCTTGCGCATTAAGCAATCCAGCCCGCCAAAGCCGCGCGCGTTCTGACCATGCGACAAGCGCAAGTCCACTCGGTTACTTCTGGGGCTTGTCCGGTTGCTGATCCGGATGCGTGGCGACAAACGCCGGCAAGGCCAGACAACGCTTTTCGATGTCCACCAGCGCGGGACAATCGCTCAGATCAAAATCAAAGCGCCGAGCGTTATACAGCTGCGGAATCAGAAAGCATTCGGCCAACCCAGGGGTCGCAGTAAAGGCAAACGCGCTTGTGCGCGCGGCCACGCGCGCTTCCAGTGCAGGTAAAGCCTGGGCCAGCCAATGGTGATACCACTGCGTGCGCACATCCTCCGCCTGGCCCAGCACATTCTCCAGATACTTGAGTACACGCAGATTGTTCAGCGGATGGGTATCACAGGCGATCAGGGCACAGAAACTTCGCACCCGCGCGGCCTCACGCGGATCTGCCGGAATCAATGCCGGGGCCGGACATAGCGTGTCCACATATTCACAGATCGCGAGCGACTGACTGAGCTCAAAACCGTCATGGCGAATGCTCGGCACCAGGGCTTCCGGGCTGAGGGTCCGATAGTCTTTTGAGAACTGCTGGCCTCCATCGGCAACCAAATTGACCGGTCTGATCTGATAGTCGAGCGCCTTGAGTTCCAGCGCAATACGAACCCGCCAGGCCGCGCTGGATCGCCAGTAGCTGAACACTTCAACACACCTCATGTGTACATCCTCCGTGGGCGGGCTGTGACCCGGACTATCGCGCCGCGTTCAGACGCCGGCAAGTCCCATTTGAATCAGCAATGCGGTGTCACGATCCGCGTTGTTGGCCAGCGCTTGCAGTTCCTCGCGCAACAGCTCTGCCTGCGGCGGCGGGCTGATCTCCAGCAACTCCAGACGCGCCAGCCAGGCCTGCGGGAACGCCTGCAGGGCCTGATGCAGTTCTGCGATCTGTGCCGCCTCAGGCATCGTGCCGCCTTGCTCACGCACGCAGCGAATGTGCCGATACAGCGCATCAAGCGCGGGATCGACGCGCGCGCCGGCGCCAGGCGTCGCATGCTCGCGCGAGGGGCTGGGATAGACCTCAAAGCAACTGCGGTCCGCCGCGCCGCCCCACACCGAATCGATGTGTGCACCCACGGCCATGTCATAGATGCCCCAATCCGGCTCGAACAGGCATTCCCCATTCAGCCCGCTGACGCGGCAGTGCTGCCAGCTCATCAGCACAGTCCGCCCCTGCTCGCGCCAGATCCGCTGCAAATGGCCCTCAACCCGTACACCAGACAAAAACTCCAGCACCACGTGCCGGCCACTTTCGATACCGGCAGCCTTGAGCTCATCCATGCAAGCGTGCGACAGACAGTCGGCAAAGCCTTTGACTCTGCCCACCGGCGAACCAAATCCCTGAGCATGTGTTTCAACACCATGGCCATTGAGTTGGACGTCGGCATAGGCCAGCTGGGTCGGGCCCTGAGTCCGCAAGTACACCGGATTGCCCAGCGCATCGGTTTGCACCTCAACAATATGACCGCTGACCTGCAAGCCACTGGAATAACGTGCGGTGCACACACTGGCGCTGTCGATAGCCTTGCGCAGCCCACGCAGGCCGCCCTGACGAAACGCCATGCCCTCGGCAAACACCTCCAGCACCTGACTCAGATGCCGACAGTTTTCCGCCACAAACAGTTGTGGCTGGCGGTGGGTGATGTCATAGCCTGTGCGCACGGCCTCAACCGTCAACGCCCGCTTGGGCACGGCTGCATCGTCCTGACAGCTGACGCTCTCGCCCAGCGATGACAACAATCCGGCGCCAAAAATCTTGTAGTCATCAGGCTTGCCGACCATTCCGTACTCCACTGTCCACCAATGCAGACGCGCCAGCAATGCCGCTTCGGAGCGGTTGTCATTGGCCTGCTGCGCTGCTGCAAGGTCCCGCTCTGCCTGTTCGATTTCAGCGGCCGTAGCCGAGGCATCCTCCTTGACGATCGACAGATGGCGTATAGCATTGTACACCGCCATGTCAGCCTGGGTGGAGATCGCCTTCATGCCGACCTCGCCGAAGGCTTGCAGGTATTCGGCATAGTCCACATCAGCAATGAACGGTGCGTGGCCGGCGGCCTCGTGCACGATATCCGGTGCCGGGGTGTACAGAATGTGCTCAATGCTGCGCATGTCCAACGCAATGGGCAGAACCCGCCGAGCCTGAAATTCCATGAACACGGCCGGCGGAATAAACCCGTCGACCACCACGGCTCCCCAACCCAGATCAGCCATGCGCGCGTTCATTTCATCAATGCTGGGAATGCGCTCCAGATCGATGCCGGTGCGGGCCATACCGTCGAGGTAGACCGGGTGCGCCACATCGCGCAATGTCGCAACCAGCTGGCGCAAGGTGTAGCGCCACACCGCATGATCCTCGGCGCTGTAATGGCGCGCATGGTCTTGCTCAACCACATAAGCGCGCAGATGCGCAGGCAATTTCTGCTTGAGTGCATCCTGGCTGCTACACATCGCCGGCACGCTGCGGGCGTCAGGCGCGCGAGGGCGGCGCAGCGGGCCCACGCACACGCTGATCGATCGCGCCGAATATCGTCTGCCCGGCGTCATCCAGCATTTCGATCCGGATGTGATCGCCGGGCTGCATGAATGGGGTGGCCGGCTGTCCATCCCGGATGGTTTCGATCATGCGCAGTTCGGCAATGCAGGAATAGCCGCGTCCACCGTCCGCAATTGCCGAGCCAT
Source organism: Oceanococcus sp. (assembly GCA_041619315.1). Taxonomy (GTDB): domain Bacteria; phylum Pseudomonadota; class Gammaproteobacteria; order Nevskiales; family Oceanococcaceae; genus Oceanococcus. The sequence goes on from JBFKEC010000045.1 coordinate 11,958, forward strand.
GTTCGGTGCCCTGCTTGTTGGAGACGGTGCCTGAACCGATGATCGAACCGGCGACCATTTCTCGCGTGCGGCAGGCGTGCGCAACAAGTTCGCCGAAGTGAAAGGTCATGTCCTCACCGGCTTCGGGCTGACCGAACAGCGTACCGTTGAGGCTGCTGCGCAGCGGCCGACACAAACGCCCCTGCGTCCAGGCATCGCCCAATTCATCAGGAGTCACGGCTACCGGCGAAAATGCCGAGGCGGGCTTGGATTGGAAAAAGCCGAAACCCTTGGCCAGTTCCTGCGGGATCAGATGGCGCAGCGAAACATCATTGACCAGCATGACCAGGCGGATGCAATCCAGACCCTGTGCTGCATCCGCACCCATAGGTACATCGCCGGTCACCACTGCGATTTCGGCCTCGAAATCGATGCCCCCGGCGGGGTCCGCAACAATCTCGTCGCACGGCCCGATGAAGCGGTCCGAACCGCCTTGGTACATCAGTGGGTCGGTCCAGAAACTGGCCGGCAGATCGGCGCCGCGGGCGCGTCGCACCAGTTCAACGTGATTGACGTAGGCACTGCCATCCGCCCACTGATAGGCGCGCGGCAGCGGCGAGCTGCACAACTGCGGATCAAAGGCCATGGCATCGCCAAGCTCGCCACGGTTGAGCGTGTCGGCCACCTCACGCAAGCGCGCCTGGCAGCCGGCCCAGTCATCCAGCGCCGCTTGCAGCGTTGGAGCGATGTGCGGCACCGCCAGCGCATGGCGCAAATCCGATGACACCACCACCAAACGTCCGTCACGCCCGTGTTTCAGGCTGGCCAATTTCATGCTGAAGGCTCCGCTTGAGATTTTTCGTGCAACCACGCGGCATGGCGAGGCGCCTTTCGGGTCCGACTCCACTCTTCGAGCATGGCCGGGGCGACCGCGCGCAGGCGCTGCATCTGATCGGCGCTGCCGGTGTTCACCGCAAGCTCAATGCGGTGACCGTTGGGGTCGAAAAAGTACAACGACTCAAAGATGCCGTGATCGGTCGGGCCCAGGACTTCCAGCCCCAGGTCTTGCAGATGCTGCTTGGCCTGCTTGAGCGCGGCCACGCTTTCCAGCTCGAAAGCGATGTGCTGCACCCAGGCCGGGGTGCTGGCATCGCGGCCCATGGCCGGGGCATTTGGCAACTCGAAAAAAGCCAGGATGTTGCCCATGCCGGCATCCAGAAACACATGCATGTACGGGTCTGGCTGGCCGGTCGACGGCACCTTGTCCTCGGCAATCGCGAGGACAAATTCCATGTTCAGGGCCTGCTGGTAGAACGCCACGGTCTGAGCCGCATCATGGCAGCGGTAGGCGACGTGATGGATACGTTGAAGTTGCATCGCCATGGCTCAAACCGGCGAGGCTGAATCAGCCAGCGCGCCACGTCGAATCTGGTCACGCTCCATCGATTCGAACAGCGCCTGAAAGTTACCCTCACCAAAACCTTCATCGCGCTTGCGCTGTATGAACTCGAAGAATATGGGCCCGATCAGCGTTTCCGAGAAAATCTGCAACAGCAGGCGCGGATCGCCATTCTTGGTCGAACCGTCCAGCAAGATGCCGCGCTTTTGCATTTCATCCACCGGCTCGCCATGCCCGGGCAGGCGCTGCTCAAGCATCTCGTAATACGCCTTGGGCGGCGCCGTCATGAAGGGCATGCCCAATGCTTTCAAGCGATCCCAGGCGGCCGGCAGGTCGTCGCAGGAAAAGGCGATATGTTGAATACCCTCACCGTTGTAGGCCATCAGATACTCTTCGATCTGACCTTTTCCACCCTGAGCCTCTTCATTCAGCGGAATGCGGATCTTGCCGTCCGGCGCGGTCATGGCTCGTGAGGTCAGCCCGGTGTATTCGCCCTTGATGTCGAAATAGCGGATTTGGCGGAAGTTGAACAGCTGCTCGTAGTACTTGGCCCAGTAGTCCATGCGCCCGCGATAAACATTGTGGGTCAGGTGATCAATGGTAGTGAACCCACAACCCACAGGGTTGCGCTCCACCCCGTCGAGATAGCGGAAATCGATGTCATAGATCGACAGCTCTTCGTCGTAACGGTCAATCAGGTAAACAATCGCCCCGCCAATACCCTTGATCGCCGGCAGGTTGAGTTCCATCGGCCCGACCGGCACAGCGACCGGCTGAGCGCCAAGCTCAAGTGCACGCTGATAGGCCTTGGCCGCATCCTTGACCCGAAACGCCATGCCGCAAGCGCCGGGGCCATGTTCCTCGGTGTAATACGCGGCTGGCGAGGGCTGCTCGTAGTTGGCGATGAAATTGATCCCGCCCTGACGCCATAAATCCACATCCTTGGAGCGGTGCCGGGCGACGTGAGTGAAGCCCAGCATCTTAAACACCGGCTCGATGATCCCGCGCTCGCGGCTGGCGAACTCGACAAACTCGAAGCCATCCAAGCCCATGGGGTTTTCAAATAGATCAGCCACCCGTTGTCTCCTCCTGACATGTGGTTTGATGCTACGCCCCATCTGCAGCAAGATGTCATCTGTTATTGCCTTAAAGCAACACATATAGGCGTATTCTTTCTCACAAAGGATTATTTATGGGTGATTCCACCTCAACCGAACTGGACAGAACCAACCGCCGCATACTCCGCGAGCTGCAGCACGACGGCCGGGTGTCCAATGTGGAACTGGCCACGCGGGTCGGGGTTTCAGAATCACCCTGCTTCCGCCGGGTTCGCCAACTGGAAGCTGACGGCATCATCAGCGGCTATACCGCAAGACTGGATCAACGCCTGATCGGCCTGCCGGTCACCGCCTACGTGCAGGTCAGCATCGACAAACATGACGAACAGATTCGCAGTGCATTCCTTCAGCATGTCTACGAAGAAACCCACATCGTCGAATGTCATGCACTGACCGGCGCCTCCGACTACCTTTTAAAGGTTGTGGCCCAGAGCATCGACCATTTCTCGGATTTGAGTATGAACGGCATTCTGCGCTGGCCGGGGGTGCAGAACATCGAGTCGCAATTCAGTCTCAAGGCGATCAAGGTCAACGGCACCCTCCCGCTGGGTGACTGAGCACCCATTTGACCACCTGTTTAAGCCGGCTAGGATGGCAACTCCGGAGGATTACAAAGAGAA
>JBFKEC010000046.1:0-14774 GCA_041619315.1 Oceanococcus sp.
CGGCGACCGCATCTTGCGCCGGCGGCGTGCTCGGCGATGCAGGGTTGGCGTTCTCGCTTGCTTTGGCCTTGGCCCGTGCAATCGCGGCAGCGGCGCCATCAGCCGCCGCATTGGGGGTGCTGGATTCGCCTGCGGCTTTGGCGGCCTTGGCCTTGGCGATCGCGTCGGCTACTGGATTGGTGGCGTCGGGTTCAGCCTGCGCCTTGGCCGCCTTGGCTTTGGCAATGGCAGCAGCGACCGGATCATCAGCGCCGGTGTCGGGAGCCTGTTTGGCCGCGGCCTTGGCTTTGGCGCGGGCAATGGCATCGGCAGCCGCACCACCGCTTTTGGCCGCTAGGTCTGCTTTGGCTTTTGCTTTGGCAATAGCAGCGGCGGCCGGGTTGTCTGCGCCGGTGTCTTTCTTCGCCGCGGCTTTGGCTTTGGCCAGAGCGATGGCATCCGCCGCCGGCGTGCTCGCGCCCGCTTTTGCGGCCTTGGCTTTGGCAATCGCGGCTGCGGCGCTATCGCCACGGTTTTCGGTGTCGGAATTCTCGCCCAGTCGGCGGGCTTTCTCGGCCTTGGCTTTGGCAATGGCGGCGGCAATCGCATCATTGCCAGCGGCTGGCTTGGCCGGCGCTTCAGGGCTGGCCTGTGGTTTGGCGTTTGTTTTTAGTGCTTCGCGTTTGCGCCGACGAGCCTCTTCTTTCTCGCGCGCGTCCTTCTCCAGCCGTTCCAGGCGGAATTCATGTCGGTTGCGGGCAATATCGGCTTTGCGCTTTTCCTGCTCGGCCTGATAGATCTCGGTCTTGGCGTAGCGGTAGTACTGGACCAGCGGGATGTGCGAGGGGCAGACCTGGGCACAGCAACCGCATTCGATGCAATCGAAAAGGTGCAGGTCCTGAGCCTTGTCGAACTCCTTGGCGCGGGCATGCCAGTAGAGCTGCTGTGGCAGCAGGCTGGCCGGGCACACATCCACGCATTCGCCGCAGCGTATGCAGGGCATGGCCTGATCCAGCGGTTCCGGTTCATTGACCTCGACCAGCACGCAGTTGGTTGCCTTGACCACCGGGACCTGATCATTGGGCAGAGCAAAGCCCATCATCGGCCCGCCCATGATCAAACGAGTGTGATCACTGACATAGCCGCCGCAATGGGCGATCAGCGTATCCACAGGCGTACCCAGACGAACCTCCAGGTTGCGCGGCTGGGCCAGGCCCGGGCCGGTGACCGTCACCACCCGTGAGGTCAGTGGTTCGGCGTAGCGTAAGGCCCGCCAGATGGCCGCAACCGTGCCCACATTGTGGACCACGATGCCGATGTCCAGCGGTAGGCCTTCGCTGGGGACTTCACGCCCGGTCAGGGTCTGAATCAGCTGTTTTTCACCACCCTGAGGGTAGCGTGTGGGGACCACCCGAATGCTGATCTGGTTGTAGCCGGATGCCTTCAGGGCAGTGCGCAACGCGGTGGCCGAATCGCTGGCGTTATCTTCCAGGCCAATCAGGCATTCCTGAGCGCCCAGGCTGCGCCGAATCAGTTCTGCGCCATTGAGGATTTCGTCAGCGCGCTCGCGCATCAGTGCAGCGTCGCAGCTGATGTAAGGTTCGCATTCCGCGCCGTTGAGTATCAGCGTGTTGACCAGCGAGTCGCGGCCCGGATTGAGTTTGACTGCGGATGGGAAGGCCGCACCGCCCAGGCCAACCAGCCCGGCTGCACGCACGCGTTCACGCAGCCTGGTCAAATCCAGTGAAAACGGATCTTCGGCGGCTGGCCATAGCGGCTGGGCCAGCGCCTCATCCAAGCCATCGGATTCGATCACGATGGCCAAAGCGGGCAGGCCGGACGGGTGTGGTACGGGTTTGGAGGCGATCTCCACCACCGTGCCGGAAATGCTGGCATGCACCGGTGCGGCGATAAAGCTGTCGCTGTTGGCCAACACCTGGCCGCGCAGCACGCGCTGACCGACTTCGACCTCGGGCACCGCCGGGGCGCCAATATGCTGGCTGACCGGCAGGGTCACCCGCTGTGGCAACGGCGCCTTGTGTATGCGCCCGGCTTCGCCGTGCAACTTGTGGCCATCCAGCTTGAGACCGCCAGTGAAGCCATCCGTCTTGCGCAACAGACCAAACATCAGGCGACATCCTGTTGCGGCGGCGACCATTTCCAAGTCGTGATGGTGGGTTTGACCGCAACCATATCGATGCAGTCGACCGGACACGGTGGCACGCACAGCTCGCAACCGGTGCATTCCTTGGCGATCACGGTGTGCATCAACTTGTTGGCCCCGACGATGGCATCCACTGGGCATGCCTGTATGCACAGGGTGCAGCCGATGCAGCGGTCTTCATCAATGACGGCCAGATATTTTTCGTCTTCGGCGACGCCGTTTTCCGGGTTCAGTGGCAGAGGGTCGCGGCCGAGCAATTCGGCCAGGGCGAGCACGCCATCTTCGCCACCCGGTGGGCACTGGTTGATCTCGGCTTCATCGTTGGCAATGGCTTCAGCGTAGGGGCGGCAGCCGGGAAAGCTGCACTGCCCGCACTGGGTCTGCGGAAGAATGGCGTCAATCTGGTCGACCAGCGGGTCGCCCTCGACCTTGTAACGCACCGAGGCAACACCCAGGGCAATCCCGAATGCAGCGGCCAGGCCGCCGAATGCCAATATGGCGGTCAGCATCAGACCAGCCCCGAAAAGCCGAGAAACGCCAGCGACATCAGCCCAGCGGTGATCAGTGCGATCGGTGCGCCCTGAAACACGCCGGGCACATCCGCCACGGCGATACGTTCGCGCATGGCGGAAAACAGAATAAGGACCAGTGAGAACCCGACTGCAGCACCGAAGCCAAACAAGGCCGATTCGATGAAGTCATGGGCTTCACGCACGTTCAGCAGGGCCACGCCCAGCACCGCACAGTTGGTGGTGATCAGGGGCAGATAGATGCCCAGCACCTCATGCAGCAGTGGGCTGGATTTTCGCACCCACATTTCGGTCAGCTGGACCACCGCCGCAATCACCAGGATGTAGCTGATGGTGCGCAGATATTCCAGCCCCAGCGGGGCCAGCAGATATTGCTCGACCAGGTAGGAGCTGACCGATGACAGGGTCAACACGAAGGTCGTGGCCAGGGCCATGCCCATGGAGGTTTCCACTTTCTTGGACACACCCATGAACGGACACAGGCCGAGAAACTGCACCAGCACGAAATTGTTCACCAGCACGGTGCCGATGATGATCAGCAGGTAATCGGTCACGGCAACACCCGCCCGCACAGGGTGGAAGCCTGTGCGTGTGGAGTCGTATGTGGTGGCAGATGTTTCATGGGTGCGCGGAGTTTAGGGATGGGTGGGGGTCTTATTCAATAAAGTTTGGAAATGGTAATGTTGTTATTACGCAATGATTTAATGCGTGTTCCTTACTTTACTTTCATCCCGGGCTTGGCGCCTTCGTCCGGACTGAGGATGAACAGCTCTGTGCCACCAGCCCCGGCGGCCAGCACCATGCCTTCGGAAACACCGAACTTCATTTTGCGTGGCGCCAGATTGGCAACCATCACGGTGAGCCGACCTTCAAGGTCTTCCGGCGCATAGGCCGACTTGATCCCGGCAAACACCTGCTTCTCGCCCAGCTCCCCTGCATCCAGGGTCAGGCGCAGCAGTTTGTCAGCGCCTTCGATATGTTCGGCTTTGGCGATACGGGCGATGCGCAGGTCGATCTTGGAGAAGTCTTCGATGCCGATGGTGTCGGCGAGTTCATTGTTCACGGCTTTGGCTTTCTTTACCGGCTGGGCTTCGGGCTTGCTTTCCACCTTGTTGGCGGCTTCTTCATCCAGCATGGCCTGCACCGCCTTGGGGTCAACCCGCTGCATCAGCGCAGAGAACTTGTTGATCGGGGCATCCAGCAGGGCATTGCCGCGCGTGTCCCAGTCGATCTCGGCAAAGCGGAACAGTTCGCCAACCCGGGCCGCAGTCTGCGGCAGCACCGGGGTCAGATACAGAGTCAGCAGGCGGAACAGATTGAGCGCGGTGGTGCAGATCGCCTGCAGTTCGGCTTCGCAGTTTTCCTGCTTGGCCAGTTTCCACGGCTCCTTGCTCGCCACGTACTGATTGGCCTTGTCGGCCAGCGCCATGATGTGACGCATGGCCTGGCCGAAATCACGCTTTTCATACAAAGCCGCGATGTCGTCGCCGGCCTGGGCGAACTCATTGAACAGCTCGGGCTGATCCAGTGTGGTACCCAGGCGACCTTCGAAGCGCTTGTAGATGAAGCCCGCGGTGCGGCTGGCGATATTGACGTACTTGCCGATCAGGTCGGAGTTGACGCGCGCCTGGAAGTCCTCAAGGTTAAGGTCGATGTCTTCGACTGCGCTGGACAGCTTGGCGGCGAAGTAATAACGCAAAAACTCGGGCGGCAGATGATTGAGATAGGTGCGCGCCTGAATAAAGGTGCCGCGCGACTTCGACATCTTGGCCCCGTTGACGGTCAAAAACCCATGCGCGAACACGCTGGTTGGTGCGCGGAAACCGGCACCGTGCAACATGGCCGGCCAGAACAGGGTGTGGAAGTAGGTGATGTCCTTGCCGATGAAGTGGTACACCTCGGCATCCGAGTCGGCCTTCCAGTAAGCGTCGAAATCCAGGCCTTCACGTTTGCACAGGTCGGCAAAGCTGGCCATGTAACCGATCGGCGCATCCAGCCAGACGTAGAAGTACTTGCCCGGGGCGCCGGGGATTTCGAAGCCGAAGTAGGGCGCATCGCGGGAGATGTCCCAGTCCTGCAGGCCACCATCAAACCATTCGGCCAGTTTGCTCTTGACCGCAGGCTGGATTGACGCGGTGTCCAGCCATTGCTGCAGCCACTCGCCAAAGTCGCCGAGCTTGAAGAAGAAATGTTCCGACTCGCGCTGTTCCGGCGTGGCGCCGGACACCGCAGAACGCGGATTCTTCAGATCGGTGGGGGCATAGGTTGCGCTGCACACCTCGCAGTTGTCGCCGTACTGATCTTCGGCGCCGCAATTGGGGCATTCGCCACGCACGTAGCGATCGGGCAGGAACATTTCCTTGACCGGATCGTAGGCCTGCATGATGTTGCGCTGCTCGATATGCCCGGCATCGCGCAGACGCTGATAGATCAGGCTGGCCAGTTCGCGGTTTTCATCGCTGTGGGTGGTGTAGAAGTTGTCATAGCTGATGAAGAACTCGGCATAGTCCTTGCGCTGCTGTTCACCAACTTCTTCAACCAGTTGTTCTGGCGTCATGCCGCGCTTTTCTGCCATCAGCATGATCGGCGTGCCGTGCACGTCATGGGCACAGACAAAACGGCAGTCATGACCGCGCAGACGCTGGTAGCGCACCCAGATGTCGGTTTGTGTCGATTCCAGCATGTGCCCGAAATGCAAGGCGGCATTGGCGTAGGGCAGAGCGTGGGTGACAAGGATGCGGCGCATGGCGGAAAAGTCTGGGGAAAACGCGCTATTTTGCCATACGCCACCGGCCCAAACATAAAGAAACCCGCCGTAGCGGGTTTCGGGTTTACAGCGTGTTCAGGTTGGTCAACACAGATACAGACCGGAGACGTCGATGGTGATGCCAATCACGGTGACGTCCAGATAGGTGCCAGATCCGCAGGAAATGCTGCCGGATTTGCTGGGAATGAAGTTGTTCCAGCGCACATATCGGTTGTTGGTCTTGAAGCCGGAGCCGAAATTACCGTTGACGGTGAAGTCGGACGAGCGGCTGCGGAATCCACCGGTCAGCGTGTAATTGTTGGTGTCCAGCCAGATATTGCCTTTGGAGCCTGTGATGCAACCAAAAATGCTGCAGTTCTCGCTGATGTTGATCGCCAGATCCAGGTTGCGAATGTTCAGGTTGGTCAGGCGCAGCTCTTCGTTGCAGCTGGCGTTGTTGCAGTCACGCAGATTGAGATTGACCGCCTGGCTGGTGATGACCCGGAACGACCCCGTATTGGCCGACTTGCCCGAGGTGGTGCAGGCCGTGCCGCCGGATGCGCAAATGTCGATGCTGCTGGCCACCGGAGATGCCGATGCGGTCATTTCCTCGCGGTCACCGGTATTGGTGGCAAAACTCAGGCTGCTGGCTGCATCGTCGGCGCGGTAGCTGATGAGTTGGGCACCACCGCTTTCGTCAATCGAGATTTCGGTGTGGCGTTGCAGGCTGCTGAGTTCGGCAATGGTGTAGGTCTGCTTGTCCGCCGCGCTGGCCTGCTCACGCAGTTCCACACGCAGAGGGTTGCCAGCCACCGAATCCAGTGCCAAAGCCAGCGGCGCCTGTTGCGCGGTGACCCGCTTGAGGCCACTGATGCGCGCGGTCAGCACCGAAGTGCCGGGAATCTCCAGCAAGGTCACGCCGTCGACGCCGGCAGGAACGCGCACGTCCGGGCCGTTGGTCAGCAAGGCTTCAATGCGGCCCAGATTGTCGTCGCCAAGATCCAGATCGAAATCACCATTGCTGCCAAAGCTCAGGCTCATTTCGGTGGGGATCTGTGCAAGTTCCAGGTCGACCACGCTGGTATTGCCGAACAAGCCACCCACGCCATCGGCGGTGATGTGGATCAGGTCAACGTCGCTGCTGCCGCTGTAGGTCAACAGCCGGTCATCCTGGTTTTCAGCAAAGCTCAGGCTCAGGCTGGTCGGCAGCTGTTCGATCAGTGCGGTGACCACCTGGGCCGGCTGGGTGTCGTGATTGACGAACAGAATGTCCGCGCTGCTGCGCTGGGATGCGCCCAGTTGCACGCTGATCTGGTCGCCCAGGGCAACATCAACATGTGCGCTGCCGGGCACCGGGCTCAGCGTCATACCCAACTCCTGGGCGGGAACGCGTTGTCCATTGCTGGCGCGGCTGAACTGCCCGGCAAGTATGGTCAGCGCGTTGCCGGCATCCTGGGTGGTCAGGTTGACCCCGATCTGCGAGCTGTTGAGTGCCCCGGTCAGGTTGACCGCAGCTGAAAACTGCTCCGGCGCCTGACTGCTGCTGGCATCGTAGCCGAGTGCAAACAGCGCCTCGGATTCAGCCCGCGGGTCATCAATCACGGCCTCAATCTTGAGTGGCAGAGGCGCATTGCCGAGCACGCCGCCGAGCAGGCCGCGCAGGCCCAGTCGGGCACCCAGACGATCCACCGTCATGGTCACCTGGCTGGTGCCGGATATCGACAGCGTGGCGGTGATATCGGGCACACCATTGCCATCCACGTCGATGGGCGTGGGCAGGTTGAGCAAGGCGCTGGCGCTGCCGCTTTGGCCATTCATCTCGTATTCCCAGGTGTAGCTCAGAGCACTGGGCAGCAGGGTGATGACGTCAAGCAGATCCGTGACCGCATCCAGACCCAGCGGGTCCAGCAGGTCACCCAGCAGGTCGTCTTCAGCCTGGGTTTGCGCTTGTGGCAAAAATGGTTGCAGCAGGCCGGCAAAATTCACCTGGCCGAGCAACCCGCTGAGTTGTTCAGCGAGTGTGGCCTGTTGGCTGCCGTTGAGTGCTGAAAATGCCTGCTCAGCTTGTTCCGGTGTGGATACATAAGTGGACTGGCTGGCGCTCAATGCGCTGGCCGCAGTCACTGCCAATACGCCTGCACCCAGGCGCAAGAAACGAGGTGTCGCGATCATGTTGTCTCCCGTGGGGCGAGTGCGACCTTCTTTTACGTCCTCTGTGTGACGCTTTGGGGTCATGGCTCGCCCGAAAAGCCCCCACTCCGGATACTAGCAGGATGGTTTGGGGTTGTGCGCGGCGGCGGTAAGTGGCTGTTAATATGCGCATCCCTTCAATCCCGCTGGGGCTTTGCCCCGAGGATGTGCTGTGCTGGACCGTGGTGTGATCGAACAATCCCTGCAGGCGTTTCACGACGACGTGATTGATGCCGATCTGATGGAATACGTGACGGACATGGCGTTTGATGCCGAGTCCGTTACGCTCAGCATCGTGCTGCCATTTCCGGCCCGGCGCTATGCGCCGCTGCTGCGCCAGCGACTGGCCGCACATCTGGCCGAACTGCTGGGGCCGCGTCAGTTGCGTGCCGACATCGACTGGCGGGTCGAGGCGCAAGCGGTTCAGGGCAGCCTCAAGCCGCTGCCGGGCATACGCAACATCATTGCAGTGGCCTCCGGCAAAGGCGGCGTGGGCAAATCCACGGTGTCGGCCAATCTGGCCATTGCATTGGCTGCCGATGGGGCCAGCGTAGGGATGCTGGATGCCGATATTTATGGCCCCAGTCAGCCGCGCATGCTGGGTGTGGCCGAGGCCAAACCCGAAGTGCTGGAGCAGAAGATGATGCTGCCGGTGGCCGCCCATGGGGTGGCCATGATGTCGATCGGTTTGCTGGTGGACGAGGAGCAGCCGACCATCTGGCGTGGGCCGATGGTGACCCAGGCCTTGCATCAACTGCTCAGTGAAACGCGCTGGCCCGAACTCGACTATCTGATCATCGACATGCCGCCCGGCACCGGCGATACGCAGCTGTCACTGGCCCAGCGTATTCCAGTCAGTGGTGCGGTGATTGTGACCACGCCGCAGGACATCGCTCTGCTGGATGCGCGCAAAGGCCTCAAGATGTTTGAAAAAGTCGGGGTCAACGTGCTCGGTATCGTGGAAAACATGAGCACGCATATCTGCTCCAACTGCGGCCATGAAGATCCTATCTTCGGCTCGGGTGGCGGCCAGGCCATGGCGAGCCAGTACAATGTGCCTTTGCTCGGGCAGTTACCGCTGAGTGCAGGCATTCGGTTGCAGGCAGACAGTGGAAAACCGACCGTCGCGGCTGAGCCGGACGGGGCCCTGGCTGCGGGTTACTTCCAGGTTGCCCGGCGCACGGCGCTGGCGCTGAGCCGTGGTGGCGCGGCGGAGTTCCCGGACATCGTGGTCGAATAGGACCGGACATCACCAATGCGGATGCAAGCATGAGTATCAAATCGGATCGCTGGATCAAGAGCATGGCCGAATCCCACGGCATGATCGAACCTTTTGAGTCTGGCCAGATGCGTGAGCGCGAGGATGGCCCCATCGTGTCTTACGGGGTGTCGAGCTACGGCTACGACGTGCGCTGTGCGGATGAATTCAAGATCTTCACCAACATCAACTCGGCGGTGGTTGACCCCAAGGCCTTTTCGGAAGACAGCTTTGTCGACTTCAAGGGGGAGGTGTGCATTATCCCGCCGAATTCTTTCGCCCTGGCACGCACTGTGGAGTACTTCCGTATTCCGCGCAGTGTGTTGACCATCTGTCTGGGCAAAAGCACCTATGCGCGTTGCGGAATTATCGTCAACGTCACGCCGCTGGAGCCTGAGTGGGAAGGGCATGTGACCCTGGAGTTTTCCAACACCACGCCGCTGCCGGCCAAGATTTACGCCAATGAAGGGGTCGCGCAAATGCTGTTCCTGGAATCGGACGAGATTTGCGAAACCTCGTATTTGGATCGCAAGGGTAAATATCAGGGGCAGCGAGGGGTTACGCTGCCGCGCACATGAGCAGTGTACTGCGCCCGCTGGTCGGGCTGATGCTGATGAGCGTGCTTGCGGCCTGTGGTCAGGCCACCACCACGCCGGCAACCCAGGCCGAGGCGGTCAGCGTGCAGGATGGATGGATACGTGAGACCCCGCCCGGAGCCAAGGTCAGCGCCGGCTACATGAGGCTGGTGAACGCAACGTCGCAGGCCGCGCATCTGCGCAGCGTGAACGTGGCTCAGGCCGAGCGCGCCGAGATCCACACCATGTTCATGCAGGACGGCATGATGCGCATGCGGCAGCTCGAAAACGGTCTTGAAATACCCGCGCGTGGTCAGGCCGAGCTCAAGGCCGGGGCGGAGCATCTGATGTTGATGGGGCTGAACAGCGCCCTGACACCAGATATGCAAATCCGCGTCGAGTTGACCTTTGCCGATGGCTCCAGCCAGGTCGTGGACTTGCCGGTCAGATCAGCGACCGGCAAGAGTGGTCACGCCCATCACTGAAGCTTGCGCTTAGCGGCGTAGACGACGCCCCAGCTTGAACGCGCCGGTCAGCAACGACTGATAGTTGGCTGGCAGGCTGCGCTGGAAGGAATCGATGGCCCGCGCATCCAGACCAATGAGAATGCGCCGTGCATTCTTTTTGACGCCTTTGAGGATGGTCTGCGCGGCCTGATCCGCGGTGGTGGAGAACAGCTTTTCGAAATCCGCCAGGCTTTTCTCGCCATCGACCCCGGTCAGGTCTTTCATGCTCGCATTGATGCGCGCCGAGCGTGCAATGTTGGTTTTGATCCCGCCGGGGTGCACGCAACTGGCTGACACGCCCTTGCCATCCAGGTCGAGTTCCTGACGCAGCGATTCGGTAAATCCGCGCACTGCGAATTTACTCGCGTTGTAGCCGCTCTGACTGGGTTGCGAGAACAGCCCGAACACGCTGGAAATGTTGATCACATGGCCGTCGCCGCTGGCCTGAAGATGGGGCAGAAACGCTTTGGTGCCGTAGATCACGCCCCAGAAGTTGATGTTCATGATCCATTCGTAATCTTCGATCGACGTGCCGCTGACACTGCCGGCCAGGGCCACCCCGGCGTTGTTGAAGATCAGATTGACCTGGCCATGGTCGGCCACGACCTGATCGGCCCAGGCATAAACCGCCGCGCGGTCGGCGACATCCAGCAGCTGCTGGGTCACCTTGACGTTCTTGTCGGCAAGCAGGCTCACGGTTTCGCTCAGGCCGGCCTGATTGACATCGGCCAGGGCGACAGCGCAACCGGCGTCGGCCAGTTGCAGGGCCAGGGCGCGACCAATGCCGGAACCTGCGCCAGTGATGGCGGCGACTTTGTTAGTGAAGTTTTTCATGGCTGTTTTCGCTGTGTGCGCGGCTTACGCCGCCAGTACAAGGGGCGGCATTATGAAATAAAACGGGCGCCATCATGGCGATGGCGCCCGTGGCGTCCTGCTAAGGGGGGGAGATCAGGACGCCTGCTGCACCGAAGCTGGGAAGTCTTCCAGCAGCTTGAGGAACTGTCGGTTGTCGTGGTCCCACGGATGGAAGCTGGGGCGGAAGTAATCAGCCCACGGCTTGGCCATTTTGCGGAAGTAACCCAGTTCACCGAAGCTCAGGTTGTAGAATTTTTTCCAGCCGCGCGGGTTGGTCAGTTCGCCTTCCTTACGCAGTGTGCGCAGGTAGTAATAGCCAACTACGCTCCACAGCACCGGCGTTGCGATCAGCAGGCCTGCGGCGCGGTTGGCATAGGCCAGCGGGCCCTTGCCCATGACTTGCTCCCATACATCGTAGGCCACCGCTTTGTGTTCGGTTTCTTCCAGCGCATGCCAGGTCCAGACGTTGGCAAAGGCCGGGTCGGCGTCGGCAAGAATGCGCGGGTCCCTGAGCAGGCCATCGGCCATGATCGCGGTGAAATGCTCCAGCGCAATGGTGGCGGACAACTGGAAAGAATCCGGCGTGTATTTCTGCGCTGCGCCGAGCAGCCATTTGACGAAGCGTTCCTGCTGCTCGGCATCGTCGACTGCGGCAAAAACGGCGTCGTTGTATTCCTCATGCTCGCGGCCATGCATGGCTTCCTGGCCGATGAATGCGGTCACAGCGGCTTTCAGATTCTCATCGCTGATCTCATCGCGGTAGTTGCGCACGGCCTTGATGAAGAAGCGTTCGCCAACCGGGAACAGGATCGACAGCGTGTTCATGAAATGGCTCAGGTGTTTGCCGTGGCCATGCCAGTCCTTGATTTTTTCGGTCGGAAGTTTGAATTCAATATCGCGACGTGTGGGCTGGACCTTGGCGCGCGGCGCTGCGGCTTTGCGCGGGGATGCGGTCGTGGTTGCTGTTTGCATGGGCACACCTCTCATGAGCACAGTGATAATTGTTACAGAGATCAATGTAACAGTAGTTGTTGCAGTGCGCAATATTTCCTTGGGGTTTCTACGTAAAACCCAATGAAAACAATGGTGTTATGGTCTTTTGGGGCTTGCGCGCAGAAGCGCGCCGGTCTTGTTCACAGGCGCGCGGGCGGCGTTTTAAGGCCTCTTGGCCTCAGTCTTGCGGCGCTGGTGGGCTCGGCAGAGATTTGAGCGCAAAGCCGATGACCGGGTCATCCTTGCGTTGTTGCTCGACCTGAATCAGGCGGTAGCCCAGTTCCGGGGCAACCCAGAAACGGGTGGTTTTCTTGGGGTCGTTGATGCGTTCGACCCGGATAGTCCGAAACGTCCCGGCGGGCACGCTGATGGTGTCTTCGCCGGTTACCGCCAGGGTGTATTGCTTGGTTCGGTCGTCATCGGCCACGGTGACATTGAGGCGGCGTTCCTCGACCGGGAAGTTCATGCCTTCAACCAGGCGCAGGGCTTCGAGTTGCACCGAAAGCCGGTCCACCGCACCGTCTTCCCATTCGCGTGCATCGCCATTGTGATCGATGATCTGCTGGCTGGCAGGGTCGAAACGCAGGCTGAAGTTTTCGTCATCCGCGCCCACACCGCTGCGGTGATAGCGGAAAAACACCGGCTGTATGCGGCCGTCGCGCAGGCAGAATTCACTGCTCTCGGTGATGCTGCCGGTGGCCCAGCGAAAAAGCCATGTGGGCTTTGCAGTGTAGCTGTGCACGAAGCAGTCGTCGGCGTCCCTGGCCAGGCTCAGGGTGGCCGAGCCCAGCGTGGTGTCGCCACGATACAGGCGGAATTCGGCACTGAACGGCGCAAGGCGATCGGCCTGGGCCGGCCCGGCCAGCAACAGCACAACAAGCGGTACCAGGTGAATCAGGCGCATCAGTAGTCTCCAAGCAGCGGCTGGCGCAGGGGCTGGCCATCCAGAACAGCAACGCCGTCCTGCAAGGTCAGACGACCGGCAGCGGCCCAACTGAGAACCTCGGGATACAGTTTGAGTTCCACCTGTTCCATCAGGCGGCGCGCCAGGCTGCTTTCATCATCGTCGCTGGCGATGCGGATACGGCCCTGTTTGATCACTGCGCCGGCATCCAGTTCTTCGGTTACATAGTGAATGCTGGCGCCATGCCAGGTATCGCCATTGTTCAGCGCCTGACGATGGGTGTGCAGGCCGCGGTACAGCGGCAGCAAGGACGGATGGATATTGAGCATCCGGCCTTTGAAGCGCTGAATGAAGCCGGGCGTGAGTATGCGCATGAAACCGGCCAGGGCAATGATGTCGGGGCGAGCGGCCTCCAGCGCATCACCGAGTGCGGCATCGAAGCTCTCGCGATCAGGGTAGGCGCGGTGGTCGATGGTGGTGTGGGCCACGCCAAAAGCTGCGGCGCGGTCCAGCCCGGCGACACCGGGGCGATTGCTGATGACCAATTGCGCTGTTGCTGCGATGTCGCCATCAGCGCAGGCTTGAAGTATCGACTGCAGGTTACGGCCCGTGCCGGAAATCAGCACGGCAAGACGAGGCTTGCTCACGCTGGGTAAACCACCGCTTCGCCACTGCGCGGGACCATGCGGCCGATTTCGAACACGCGCTCACCGGCGCTTTCAAGCTCGGCGCGGCAGGTTTCGACCTGATCCGGCGCGACCACCAGAGCCATGCCGATACCGCAGTTGAAGGTGCGGCGCATTTCGCTTTCTGCGATCTTGCCGGCGCTTTGCAGCCATTCGAAGACCGCCGGGCGCGGCCACGCGCTCATGTCGATCTGGGCAGCCAGATTGTCGGGCAGGACGCGCGGCAGATTTTCGGTCAGACCACCGCCGGTGATGTGGCACAGGGCGTGAATGCGTTTTTCGCGCAGGGCCGGCAGCAGCGATTTGACGTAAATCCGGGTGGGCGCCATCAGCGCCTCGATCAGCGGCTGGCCGCCGCAATCCTGGTCATGGTCCGCTGCGCTGACTTCCAGCACCTTGCGAATCAGTGAATAGCCATTGGAGTGAGGGCCGCTGGAGGCCAGGCCCAGAATCACATCGCCTTCGCTGACTTTGCTGCCGTCCAGCAGGTCTTCGCGCTCGACGATGCCCACGGTAAATCCGGCCGCATCGAAATCGCCAGCGGCATACAGACCGGGCATTTCGGCGGTTTCGCCGCCAATCAAGGCACAGCCGGCGTCTTCGCAGCCGGCCGCAATGCCGGCGATTACACGTGCGGCCACGCCGCGCTCGAGCTTGCCGGTGGCGAAGTAATCCAGGAAGAACAGTGGCTCTGCGCCACAGACCAGGACGTCATTCACGCACATCGCGACCAGATCGCGGCCAAGGCCGTCCAGGCGGTCGGAATCAATGCCCAGCTTGAGCTTGGTGCCGATACCGTCGGTGCCGGAAACCAGGACCGGCTGGCGATAGCCCTCGGGTACCTGGAACAGGCCGCCGAAGCCGCCCAGCCCACCCAAAACTTCGGGGCGCTGGGTGCGCGCGATCAACGGTTTGATGTCTTCAACGAGTTGGTTGCCGGCGTCGATATCGACCCCTGCATCGCGGTAACTCAAAGATCCTTGGTCTGAAGGCGAGGGCATGAGGCTGTCTGGTGGCGGTAAAACAGCGCGCATTGTACCTTCCCCCGGTACACTTGGCGTTTTGATCTGACTGACGAGCCCGATGGTTTTCTTCCGTCACAGCCTGATTCTGCTTGTGTTGCTACTGTTGCCGCAGGCCCATGCCGCTGGTGTGGCGCGTCCGGCCGGCTTTTACGAGGGCAGCTCACCGGTTACCAGCCGCAGCGAGGATGCGCGCGATGCCGCGACGCGCGCGGCTCTGGGTGAGGTGCTGGCGCGCATGACCGGCGATGTTTCGGTCAGTTTGAATGCTGCGTCCGAGGCCTTGCTGAGTGCCGCTCCGCGCTATGTGCGCAGTTATCGCTATGCCGAGGACACCGTCGAACTGCGACCGGGCGAAACCGAAAC
>JBFKEC010000047.1:0-14738 GCA_041619315.1 Oceanococcus sp.
ATTTACGAGCGTGGTCTGGCCCAGTATCCGGAAGACGAAGATCTGCTCTATGGGCGCGCCATCGTGCACGAGCGGCTGGGTAATCTGGCCGCGGCTGAAGCGGATTTGCGCACCATCGTGATGGATTCGCCCGAGGATGCGCGTGCCCTCAACGCCCTGGGTTACATGCTGACCAACAGTGGCGAAGATTATGCAGAGGCTGAAGCCCTGATCCGGCGTGCCTTGGCGCTCACGCCAAATGACCCGGCAGTGATTGATTCGCTGGGTTGGGTGCTGTTTCGGCAGGGCGATGTCGAGCAGGCGCGGGTTTACCTGGAGCGCGCCTGGAGTGAGCTCAAGGACCCGGAGGTCGCGGCCCATCTTGGCGAGGTGCTGTGGCTGCAGGGTGAGCAAGAGCGGGCCCGTTCGGTATGGAACGAAGCGCTGATCAGCAACCCTACTCATCGCGTATTGCGTGAAACGATTCAGCGGCTGGATTCGGCAATCTAAGCCATGCGCGGCTTTTCTTGGCTACGTGGTGGCGTCCTGCTCGCCAGCCTGTTGACGCTGTCCGCCTGCAGTGTGCTGCCCCGCGAGGACGTTCCGCCCAGCGTGGCGCAGCAGTCCGAGGAGCGGCGTGCCGGTTTGCAGCAATGGACGCTCAAAGCCCGGCTTGTCACGACTGAGCAGCGCGCCAGCTTGCGCTGGCGGCAGCAGCAGGATGAGTTTGATTTGCTGCTGCGTGGGCCGTTTGGTTTCGGTGGTGTGCGGATCGTCGGGACTGCGCAGCGCGTCACTATCGACGACGGCAAGAGTGTGGAAGTTAGTCACGATCCGCAGTTCGATATCTATCAACGCACGGGCCTGGTGGTGCCGCTTGCGGCGCTGGGCTGGTGGGTGCGCGGTGTGCCCGAGCCTCACGCGCCGGCCGATCTGAGTCGCGATGTGGCAGGGCATTTGAGCGAGATTCGGCAGAGCGGCTGGGTGGTCCAGTTGGCCGATTACCAGCCGGTGGATGACGTGAGCATGCCGCAGTCAATCCGCTTGCTGAACGAGCCCTGGTTTCTTGAATTGGACGTTTCGCGATGGCTGTTGGACTGAGGCATGGTGGGCTGGCGGCCCAGGCCCGCTGGCCGGCGCCGGCCAAGTTGAACCTGTTCTTGCACGTGCTCGGGCGGCGTGACGACGGGCGCCACAATCTGCAGACCCTGTTCCAGATACTGGATTTCGGCGACGAGCTGGATTTTGCGCTGCGCGACGATGACCAGGTGGTGCTACACGATGCGCTGCCCGGCGTGGCGGTCGAAGACAATCTGTGCGTGCGCGCTGCGCGTATGCTGCAATCGCGCATGGCGCAGCCGCGTGGAGTCGACATTCACTGCATCAAGCGCACACCCATGGGCGGCGGTCTGGGCGGGGGCAGCAGTGACGCAGCGACCTGTCTGGTTGCGCTCAACGCGCTGTGGGGCGTGGGGCTGGATGAGGACGAATTGGCGCAGATCGGTCTGACGCTTGGCGCAGATGTGCCGGTTTTTGTGCGCGGACGTAGCGCATTTGCCGAAGGTGTGGGCGAACAACTGACGCCGCTGGAACTTCCGGAACCGTGGTTTTGCGTTGTTACACCGGATTGTCATGTGCCGACCGGCGATATCTTTGCCGCGCCGGAATTGACAAGAGATACCCCGCCGCTGACAATTTCCGACTTGCTTGCGCACACGGCACCTGTTGGCAACGACTGCTGGCCGGTGGTGGCAAGCCGATACCCGGCGGTGCGCCGTGCGCATGACAGCCTGTCCCGGTTTGGGGCAGCGCGGATGAGCGGCACCGGGGCAAGTGTGTTCCTGGCGTGCGAAACACGCGATCAGGCATTGCATATTGCCTCGCAAATGCCGAGTGATTGGCACGTCTTCGTGGCGCAGGGCCTGAATCAGTCGCCATTGCAGGCAATGGCGTACGGGTTGAGAACTGGGGTGTAGCCAAGTGGTAAGGCAGCGGGTTTTGATCCCGTGTACCGTAGGTTCGAATCCTACCACCCCAGCCATATTTGCCACTTCAACGCGCCGCCATGACGGAATTGACTGACACACCTTCTTTGATGCTGTTCGCGGGCAATGCCTGCCCGGATCTGGCCAGGTCCATAGCCCGGCAACTCAATCTGTCTCTGGGCAAGGCGACCGTTGGCCGCTTCAGTGACGGTGAAGTCATGGTCGAGATCGAGGAGAACGTGCGTGGTCGTGACGTTTTCGTCATCCAGTCGACGTGTGCGCCGACCAACGACAATCTGATGGAATTGCTGGCCATGATGGACGC
The DNA here is from genome assembly GCA_041619315.1 of Oceanococcus sp. Lineage (GTDB taxonomy): Bacteria > Pseudomonadota > Gammaproteobacteria > Nevskiales > Oceanococcaceae > Oceanococcus. The sequence goes on from JBFKEC010000047.1 coordinate 2,290, forward strand.
GCTGCGTCGCGCCTCGGCTGGCCGCATCACGGCGGTAATCCCATATTTCGGTTATGCCCGTCAGGACCGTCGCACCCGTTCCACCCGTGTGCCGATCACGGCCAAGCTGGTCGCCGACATGGTCTGCGCCGCTGGCGCCAATCGTGTGTTGACGGTGGATTTGCACGCCGAGCAGATTCAGGGCTTCTTCCAGGTGCCGGTCGACAATGTGTACGCCTCGCCGGTGCTGCTTTCTGATCTGTGGCGTCAGAAGCATGACAATCAGATTGTGGTCTCGCCCGATGTGGGCGGTGTGGTGCGCGCGCGCGCCCTGGCCAAGCGTCTGGATGACGCGGATCTTGCGATCATCGACAAGCGCCGGCCCAAGGCCAATGTGGCGCAGGTCATGAACATTATCGGTGATGTGCAGGGCAAGACCTGCGTCATGATCGATGACCTGGTCGATACCGCAGGCACGCTGTGCCAGGCGGCCAAGGCGCTCAAGGATCACGGTGCGGCCAAGGTCGTTGCCTATGTCACTCACGCGGTGCTGTCCGGGCCGGCGATCGAGAACATCTCCGGCTCGGTGCTGGACGAACTGGTCGTGACCGACACCATTCCGCTGAGTGAAGCGGCGCGTGCCTGCGACAAGATTCGCAGTCTGGACACCGCCGCGTTGCTGGCCGAAACCATTCGTCGCGTCAGCAACGAAGAGTCGGTCAGCTCGCTCTACGTCGACTGATTTTTTGCCAAATCGGCCGGGCGTATTGCTGTTGACGTCGGCCATTGGGTAAAATGGTGGATTCGCGCCCGTGTTTGGGCGTATCTGTGCCCGTCACGCTTGGTCGCGAGCTGACGGGTTTATTGTCTCTAGGGAATACGAAAATGGAAGATTTCATCGTTAATGCTGAAGCCCGTACAGCGCAAGGGAAGGGTGCGAGCCGCCGCCTGCGTCGTGAGGGTAAGGTCCCGGCTATCCTTTATGGTGGCCAGGGCGAACCGCTGAATCTGCAGGTTGATGCCAATGAGCTGAACAATCACCTGCTGCATGAAGCCTTTTTCTCGCACATTCTGACCGTCAAGCATTCTGGCGGGGAAGACCAGGCAGTCCTTAAGGATCTGCAGCGTCATCCGTCCAAGGCTCAGGTTCTGCACGCTGATTTCCAGCGCGTTGTGGCCGGTCAGGAATTGCGCATGAACGTGCCGCTGCACTTCATCAACGAAGACGCATCACCGGCTGGCAAGAAGGGTGCTGTGGTTGAGCATCTGACCACTGAAGTGGAAATCATGGTGCTGCCGCGCAATCTGCCCGAGTTCATCGAAGTGGATCTGTCCGAGTTGGAAATCGATCACACCGTGCATCTGTCGGACATCAAGCTGCCGCAGGGCGTCAAGCTGGCCGTGCTCGAGCATGGTGGTGATGATGCCGGTATCGTCGTCGCTCACCTGCCGCGTGCAGCTGTGGAAAGCGAAGATGAAGCCGAAGGTGGCGAAGCCGCTGAAGACAGCGCCGAGGATTGATCCACGGTGACGGCCGATCTCAAGGCCATCGTCGGGCTGGGTAATCCTGGTGAAAAGTACGCGAGAACCCGGCATAACGCCGGGTTCTGGCTTATAGAGCAACTGCTGCGCGAGAGTGGCGAAAGCGCCAAATCGGTGACCCGGCTGCACGGTCTGTATGCGCAGGCAAGCATTCGCCAGACGCCGGTTCATATGCTGATGCCCATGACGTTTATGAATGTCAGTGGGCGCTCGATTCGGGCCCTGATGGACTTCTACAAGCTTGCCCCGGAGCAAATTCTGGTGGTCCATGATGAACTGGATCTGCCCGCCGGCACCGTGCGGCTCAAACGCGGCGGTGGTCCCGGAGGGCATAACGGCCTCAAGGACACGATTCGCTGCATCGGGCGCGAATTTGCGCGTATGCGTATCGGCGTGGGCCATCCGGGTGATCGCGAGCAGGTCCTCGGTTATGTGCTGTCAGCGCCGGGCAAGGCCGATGCCGTTGCGCTGGATCACGCGGTAGATGCCGGTTGCCGTGCAGTCGAGGACTGGCTGGACCGTGGCTGGGATTACGCTGTGAATCGACTGCATTCGTCACAGTGATCACTGTGCATTCAACAGTGCGCGCGCTCATCACCACGCGCGCACATGACTCATCCGAGCTAGGAATCTAAACGCATGGCCATTCAGTGCGGCATCGTGGGCTTGCCCAACGTCGGCAAATCAACACTGTTCAATGCTTTGACCAAGGCTGGTATCGCGGCCGAGAACTACCCGTTCTGCACCATCGACCCCAACGTGGGGGTGGTCAATGTGCCGGATCCGCGTCTCAAGGCGCTGGCCGAGATCGTGAAGCCGCAAAAGGTGCTGCCCACAACCATGGAGTTCGTCGACATCGCCGGGCTGGTTGCGGGCGCATCCAAGGGCGAAGGGCTGGGCAATCAGTTCCTCGGCCATATTCGCGAAGTGGATGCCATCGCGCACGTGGTGCGTTGTTTCGAGGACGACGACATCATCCATGTCGATGGCAGTATCGGGCCGCGTCGTGACATTGAAACCATCGACACCGAGCTGATTCTTTCCGACCTGGATGTGGTTTCGCGCAACCGCGATCGTGCTCAGAAAGTGGCCAGGACGGGTGACAAGGCCGCCAAAGCGCGGCTGGAAGTTCTGGAAACCCTGCTTGAGAACCTCGATCAGGGCCGCCCGGCGCGCCGTGCTGGGCTGAACGAAGATCAGTGGGCCTTGTTGCGTGATCTGAACCTGTTGACCTCCAAGCCGGTGCTGTACATCGCCAACGTGCCGGAGGACGGATTTGAGAACAATCCGGCGCTGGATGAAGTGCGCGCGATTGCAGCCGAAGATAACGCCGAGGTTGTGCCGGTGTGCGCGTCCATCGAAGCCGAGCTGGCGCAGCTGGATGAAGACGAGCAACAGGAGTTTCTCGCCGATCTGGGGCTTGAGGAGCCGGGACTGGATCGACTGATCCGCGGCGCATACCGTTTGCTCGGCCTGCAGACCTACTTCACCGCTGGGGTGAAGGAAGTGCGCGCCTGGACGGTCAAGGTTGGCGCCACCGCGCCACAGGCAGCCGCGGTGATTCACACCGATTTCGAAAAAGGCTTCATCCGTGCCGAAGTGATCGCCTATGACGCCTTCATTGGCTGTCGTGGAGAGGCCGGTGCGAAAGAGGCTGGCAAGTGGCGGCTGGAAGGCAAGGAGTACTTGGTTGCCGAAGGTGACGTCATGCATTTCCGCTTCAACGTCTAAGGCATAGACTCGGGCCGGGATTTTCCGTAGAATCGCGGCCCTTCCGGTGTCCCGGAAAGCTGCACCCCGTGGCGACGTAGCTCAGCTGGTTAGAGCGTGCGACTCATAATCGCAAGGTCGGCAGTTCAAGTCTGCCCGTCGCTACCATACAATTCAAAAAGTTATGCCCGCCATGAGCGGGCTTTCTTTTGTCTGCGGCAGCGTCACTGTGGGCTCACGTGTTGCCCTCAAGAGCGCGCAGCCTGGCGCCCGGCCGCCGCGGTGCTGACTTTTTCGCAACAACTTCTTCACTTGCCGCTTGCTAGCGTTCAGGGCTTGACCCTGGAGTACAGCGAACATGACGCATAACAACGGCAGCGATCATGCTGCGGGCCGTTTAGCCCGCACTGAGCACGGCTGTGCGTCTGAGGATGCGGTCAAGCAGCTGCCGATTGTGCATGAGATTCGCCAGCAACTGGTGGATGGCATTCTTGCCGGGGCGACGCTGATGGCTGTGGTCGGTGTGCCGGTATCGGTCTCGCGCAGTCTCAGCACAGGCTGGTTGGGCATCTATTCCATACACGTGGCGATCGGCATGATTGTGGTCGCGGTGTTTGCCGCGCGCAAGCGTTTGCCATTGTCTGTCAAGGTGGCCGTGGTCATGATGATCTTCTGGGCCGTGGGCGTGGCCGGTACGATATCGCTGGGTTTGCTCGGTGGTGGTATCTGGTGGCTGTCGATGAGCACCTTCGTGATCAGCGTGTTCAGTTCCTTGCGCAGCGGACTAATGGCCATGCTGGCGGTGGTGGCCACCATCATGCTCATCGGTCATGGCTACGCTAGCGGTCAGCTGACCCTGGGCTTTGACCCGCAAGCCTACATCAGCACCTATTCGGCCTGGCTGTCGATCCTGGTCAGTGCGGTTATGTTGCCGCTTGTGGTGTTCGGCGCCTTCAGTCGATACCAGAGTGCCCTGGCCCGCGCTGTGGCGCAGGCCGAGCAGCAACGCGCTGCAAATGAATTGCTGGCCAGTCATGATCCGCTGACCGGCCTGCCCAGGGCGAGCGTGTTTGATCAGCGCCTGGAGCAGATTCTGGCCGGACTGCACCGGCGCAATGACAAGCACGCAATACTGTTCATAGATCTGGACGGATTCAAAGCGATCAATGACCAACATGGTCATGAGGTTGGCGATCATGTGCTGCGTACGGTGGCCGATCGCATGCGCCAGCTGACGCGCCACGAAGACACCATTGCGCGCAAGGGCGGGGATGAATTCGTGGCCATGTTCTGCAATGTCCCGGGCGTCGACATGGCCCTGGAAATTGGCCAGAAGCTGTTGGTGGAAATCGCGAAACCGATTGTGCTGGGTGAACTCAGCGTGCAGGTCGGGTCAAGTATTGGCATAGCCATCGCGCCGGATCATTCGCGTGATGCCAAGGAATTGCTGCGGCTGGCTGACATGGCCATGTATCAAGCCAAGCGCGACGGCAAATACCAGGCGCGTATCGCCCACTATCCGCAATGTGAGCGGGCGCCGTCCACGTCGCGCCCACACGCGCCTGAGCGCTGTACAAGGCCAGGGCGTGGTGCCGACTTCTCGACCATTCGCGAATTCTGACGCATTGCCGGCGCTGTGCTTGCGCGCTTGACGGCCGAGCCTACTCAGCCGTGTGGTGTATGACCTGCGGCAGATGTTCGATCAGATAATCGCCGAATGCCGCGGCTGAGGCCGAAATCTGGTGGCGGCCGGGATACAGCACCGCCACCTCCACCGAGGAGAAGCGGCGCTCCGGGAACAGCCGCACCAGACGCTTGTCGTGTACCGCTTCAGCGACCAGGAAATCCGGCAGGAACGCCACCCCCAACCCGGCTATGGCGGCTTCGCGCGAGGCATCGCCGCAATCGGTCCATACCGGTCCGTTGACATGGGCATCCGGGTCGAGCGGCCAGCGATTGCGAAAATGCGGCACGGTGCAGACCGTGCAGGTCATTTTGGCTACATCGTGGGGCACACGGGGCATGCCTTCCTTTGCCAGCAAGGCGGGCGATGCGACCAGCCAAATGTCGACTTGCCCCAGGCGTCTGGCAATCATCCCACTGTCGCCCAGATAGGCCACACGAATGGCCATGTCGACACCTTGTGAGCTGAGATCCTGGCGCTGATCGCTCAGATGCCAGTGCAGATTGAGTGCAGGGTGGCGTTTGAGAAAGTCGGGAACCAGCGGGATCAGGCGCGTGCGCGCAAATGTGGAGGTCGAGGCGATCCGCAGGTCACCCGTGAGTGCGCGTTGTTCGTCGCCGGCGCCACGGTCCAGCATGTCGACCGATTCGAGAATTTTTTCGCACTCCGGAAGTCGCCGTTGACCGAAGGAGTTCAATGACACGTTGCGCGTTGTGCGCAACAACAGGGCGTGGCCGAGTTGCTGCTCCAGTTCTCGCACCAGGCGGCTGGCGGTTGTGGTCGAGCAGTTCAATCGTTCGGCCGCTTTGACAAAGCTGCCACTTCGAGCAACCTCGACAAAGGCGCGAACACCACGAAGATTATCCAGCTGCATCGACGCTTTCCATGAAAACAATCCCGGCCAGAGGGATAGTGTATGTCGCCAGCGCGTGTTGTTGCGCGGCCCGGTCAAACCTACATTGTGCAAAACCCTATGAGAATTGCACCATGGAACAAAAGCGATGCTTGCAGGTGGCTGTTGCTGGTGTGCTGCTGGCGATGGCCGGATGCAGCGCGGATGACCCGGTGCATAATCACGCACCGCTTGTTCGCAATGTGGATGATCAGCCGACAATCACGTTTCCTGGCCATCCCATGAAAAGCCTGATTGAAAGCGCTGATTCGGAGGGCGGCATCAGCTTGTTCGAGGTCACCGTACCGCCCAAAACATCAGGGCCTCCGCCGCATATTCACCAGCATGAAGATGAATACTTCATCATCCTTGAAGGTGAGCTGCGCGTGCTCAACGGGGACGACATCATTACCGCGCGGCCGGGTATGGTTGCCACGCTAACACGCGGCCATCAGCACACCTTCTGGAACAACACCGATAAGGATGTGCGTTACCTGCTGGGCATTGCGCCCGGTCATTTTGGCGGCTTCTTCGATCAGGTCGTGATGGATATCCAGGCCAGAGGCACAGTCGCGCCGCAGGAAATTATCGCGATCGTCGGTGAGCGCGCAGCGCAGCGTGGCGTTGAGCTGTTTCCGAACAACATCCCGCCTGAACAAGGGGCGTTGTTAGGGCCGCCTCCCGCTCAGTGAATGGCGGTGGATTGCATGGTTTCTGCGGCGAACGGCACGTGGTCGTGCGCGGGCTCGTTTTCAATATGCTCAGGTAAGCCTCGATTGATACATTCGTCAATCATTGCGGCGCGCAGCAGTTCGCGAACCAGGCCTTCGGTGGCAAGAAACCGGCGGCGCGACATTTCTGCGCCAGGGTGATTGGCATCGAAACTGATGGCCGGACGGCCATTGGCGCTGATGCCATGCAACTGCAGGCCGTTATCGAGCGCCTGACGGAGCATTTTGCGGGCGAGGTCCATGTTCATGAGCTGCGTTTCCTTGCAAAGGTGGACACTCCAGAACACGGTCATGTGCGCCGGATGTTTCCATTTTCTTCACATTTTTTTCACGCAGGCAAGCCCTTGCGCTGCCAGCACAGCATTCTGTTGTTGGCCGGCATGGCGTGATCCTGGGCCAGGCTCAATCCTGCGCGGGTTGCCAGCGCCTGAACCGCTTCAAAGTCGCGGATGCCTTGATGCGGTGCGCTTTGCTTGAGCCACTGGTCGAATTCGGCGTTGCTCGGGCTGGAAAACTGGCCGTCGTAATTGAACGGGCCATAAATCAACAGCTTGCCTTCGGGCAGCAGGCGCTCGGCGGCGTGCTGGAACAATTGCGGGCTGGCTTCCCACGGCATGATGTGTAACGTGTTGGCGCTGTAGATCGCATCAAACTGCCGCTCAGGCCACGGCCCATGCAGCACATCCAGTGCATGGGGTGGCAGGCGCTGCGCCTCGGGTAGGTCGTCAAGCCAGGCGCGAATGCCGGGCAGGTTCTCGGCACGATCGCTGCACTGCCAACGCCAGTGGGGCATGGCGCGTGAAAAATGCACCGCGTGCTGGCCCGTGCCGCTGCCGATTTCCAGAATATTCGCGTGGCTCGGCAGATGTTGGCGCAGGCACGCCAGAATGGGCTCGGCATTGCGTTCGCAGGCCGGGGCGAATGGACGGGTCATGCGCAAATCTCGGTCAATGTGTGGTGAGCGACAGAGGACAGGATCGGAGCCACCTCTCGCAAAGCGGGTTGCAGGGTCTGGGCCAGTTGCCAAGGCGGCTGGATGATCAGCATGCCGCTACCGTACATGCCGTAATCGCCCAGCGGCTCGCTCACATCCAGGGTGATATGCAGGCAGTCCGCAGTTGCCGCGCCGAGAATTCGGTCGAGCATGAGCTTGGCTGGATCGCGTGGCAGGCGCGGATACCACAGCGCGATGCAGGCGGCGCGAAAGTGCTTGCTCACGTATTCGATGGTGGCTGCGCACTGGGCATATTCGCCCTTGACCTCGTAGGCAGGGTCGATCAGCACAAGCCCGCGTTTCTGGGCCGGAGGCAGCAGTGCGCGCACCGCTTCGTGGCCGTCGCGCTCATGCACGTGGACCCGCGTTTCGCCATGAAAATGGCGGCGCAGGCTATGCGCGTCGGCGGGGTGCAATTCGCACAGCTGCAGTTCATCGTCGGCGCGCAGGGCGTCCAGGGCCAGCACGGGCGAGCCGGGATAGTTCGGCTGGGCGGATTGCAGGCTCGCAATGTAGCGGGCGAGCAGCGCATCGTGCGCGGTGTGGCCGGTCAGCCGATCGGCGGCGCGGGCGCGTTCGCCGGTTTTCCTCGCGGCATCGCTGTCGCGCGCATACAGGCCGGCTCCGGCATGGGTTTCGAAGTAACACAGCGGCTTGGGCTTGAGCGTGAGTCGTTCGAGCAGTGCGAGCAGGCACAGATGCTTGAGGACATCGGCATGATTGCCGGCGTGAAAGGCGTGGCGATAACTGAGCATGGCGCGAAGATTAACAGCGCCGCGAGCGGATGGCCTGAAACAGGTTCAGGCCATCTGCAAACTAAAGCAGTTCGAAGCCCATGGCTGTGGCTTCACCGCCACCAATGCACAAGGACGCAACCCCACGGGTGCCGCCGGTTGCCTTGAGGGCGTGTAGCAGGCTCACGACAATGCGCGCACCGGAAGCGCCGATCGGATGGCCCAGTGCGCAGGCACCGCCGTGGATATTGACGTGCTCGGCAGGCAGATCAAGTTCGTGCATGGCGGCCATGGTTACAACCGCGAAAGCTTCATTGATTTCCCACAGGTCAACGTCCTTGCTGTGCCATTGATTGCGCTCCAGCAGCTTGCGAATAGCGCCCACCGGTGCCGTGGTGAACCAGGCCGGTTCCTGCGCATGGGTGGCATGGCCGACGATACGGGCCAGCGGTTCCAGGCCCTGTTTCTCGGCCTGTGAGGCACGCATCATGACCAGCGCCGCGGCGCCATCAGAAATCGAGCTGGCATTGGCGGCGGTTACCGTGCCGTCGGCCCGAAAGACCGGGCGTAGCTGCGGAATTTTGTCTGGTCGGGCTTTGCGTGGTTGCTCGTCACTGTCGATGCTGACTTCGCGCTTTGCACTGCCGGCGCTAACGGTGCAGATTTCAGTGGCAAAGCGGCCTTGAGTGGCGGCAGACAGGGCGCGTTCCAGCGAGCGAATGGCAAATTCATCTTGCGCTTCGCGGGTAAAGCCGAAATGGTCGGCGGTGGCCTCGGCAAAAACGCCCATGGCCTTGCCCTTATCGTAAGCATCTTCCAGCCCGTCGAGGAACATGTGGTCGATGATCCGATCATGGCCCAGACGATAGCCGCTGCGGGCGCGCTGCAGCAGGTACGGCGCGTTGCTCATGGATTCCATGCCGCCGGCAATCATGCACTCGGCGCTCCCTGCGAGCAGCAGGTCATGGGCCAGCATGGTGGCTTTCATGCCCGAGCCGCACATCTTGTTGACGGTGGTGCAGCCGGTGGCCAGTGCCAGCCCAGCGCCCAGGGCAGCCTGGCGCGCCGGGGCCTGGCCCTGACCGGCACTCAGCACATTGCCCATGATGACTTCGTCGACGCGGTCTGCGGCGATGCCGGCCCGGGCCTGCGCCGCGCCAATCGCGGCGGCGCCCAGCTGGGCTGCACTCAGCGGAGCCAGTTCACCCAGCATGCCGCCCATTGGCGTGCGGGCGGCGCCTACTATGACAATCGGGTCGGCACTCATTTGGGCGCCATCCGGATGGCGCCATCCAGGCGGATGGTTTCGCCGTTGAGCATGGTGTTTTCGAGGATGTGTTCGGCCAGTTGGGCGTATTCATCCGGCTCGCCGAGGCGGGACGGGAAGGGCACCTGCATACCCAGTGACTTCTGCGCCTCTTCCGGCAGGCTTTCCAGCAGCGGCGTTTTGAACAGGCCAGGTGCGATAGTCATGACGCGGATGCCCGAGCGCGAGAACTCGCGTGCCAGCGGCAAAGTCATGCCGACCAGTCCGGCTTTGGAGGCGGCGTAGGCCGGCTGTCCGATCTGGCCGTCATAGGCAGCCACCGAGGCGGTATTGATGATGACGCCGCGCTCGCCCTTGTCGTCGGGGGCAGACTGCATCATGGCGTGGGCGGCCAGGCGAATCATGTTGAAACTGCCGTTGAGGTTGACGTCGATGATCTTGGTGAAGGCCTCCAGGGCCAGCGGGCCATCGCGCCCCACCGCCTTGGCCGGCGTGCCGATGCCAGCGCAGTTGATCAGGCCGGTCAAGCCGCCATAAGTCTTGAGCGCGCAGTCGACCACAGCCTGTGCGTCGTCAGGGCTGGCCACGTTGCAGCGCACGAACCGGGCGTTGAGTTCGCCGGCCAGGGTTTGGCCCAGCTCTTCGTTGAGGTCGGCCAGGACCAGCTTGGCACCGGCGCTGGCCAGTCGCCGTGCGGTCGCGGCGCCCAGGCCCGAAGCGCCGCCGGTAATGATGATGATGCTGTTTGCCAGATTCATGGTGTGTCGTCCTCTGTGGTGTGTGGGGCTGGTGCGGGTCAGGCCTGACCTTCCAGCAGGTTTTTTGCTTTATAGGCACAAAGATGGCTGATGTTACAGCTGGGGCAATCCGGCTTGCGCGCCTTGCACACATAACGGCCATGCAGAATCAGCCAATGATGCGCGTGGACCATGTATTCCTTGGGAATGCGTTTGAGCAGTTCTTTCTCGACCGCCAGCGGGGTCTTGCCCGGCGCCATGCCGGTGCGGTTGCCGAGCCGGAAAATGTGCGTGTCGACCGCCATGGTGGGTTGGCCAAAGGCCACGTTCAGCACCACGTTGGCGGTCTTGCGCCCGACGCCGGGCAGGGCCTCAAGTGCGGTGCGTTCGCGTGGCACCTTGCCGTCGTGCTCATCCAGCAGGATGCGCGCTGCAGCCACGATATTCTTGGCCTTGGCGTTGAACAGCCCGATAGTGCGGATGTAGGGGGTGACGCCTTCAACCCCTAGGTCCCAGATCTGTTGCGGTGTGTTGGCGACCGGAAACAACTTGCGAGTGGCCTTGTTGACGCCGATATCGGTCGCCTGGGCAGACAGGGTGACCGCCACCAGCAGTTCGTAGGGCGAGTGATACTCAAGTTCGGTTTCGGGGGTCGGGTTGGCTTGCTGCCAGACGCGAAAAATCTCGCCAACCTTGGCGCGGCTTAACGGCATGTTGGTGTCATGAGCGTGATGCGGACAGTTTTGCGGTGGTCATCGACAGGCGGTAAATGAGGTTCTCGCAGAACACCCGGTAGTAGCGCAGCTGCACGCGCTCGGAGACTTGCTCCATGGCCGCAGCATTGATCTTGAGGACCAGGACTTCACTGCTCGCGCTGACCGTGGCGGTGCGCCGGGTGGCGGTCAGGAATGCGATTTCACCGAATACGTCGCCTTTGCCCAGCGACATCATGGTGGTGCCGCCCTTGGACACGCTGACACTGCCGACCACCACGATATAGAAGGCATTATCGATATCGCCTTCCTGAATGATGGTGTCGCCAGGATGAAAGCTGAGCATGCTGGCGGCAACCATGAATTCATCGATCTCGGCGTCGTCAAATTCATCGAAGAAGCGCAGGCGGCGCAGGGAATCGCGGTTCTCGGCCCGATTGAGCTGGCGTTCAGCGTGGCTCAGCTGATTGTTGATACGGGTCAGATGCACGGCCAGATCCTGGCCACTTTCAAAGCGCTGTGTCGGATCTTTGTTGAGCAGGCGGTCAACCACTTCGATGACCGAATCCGGAAGCTCCGGGCGCTTGCTGCGCGGGCTCGGGGCGGGCAGGCTTTTGACCATGTCGAGCAAGCGGCGGATGTCCTGAGCCACGAATGGCGGTTCGCCACACAGCAGGTAATACATCACCGCGCCGAGCGAATACAGGTCCGAGCTTGGGCCCATGTCCTGTTTGCGAATCTGTTCCGGCGACATGAAGGCGGGGGAGCCGACCACCGTTTCCGGACGCAATTTGTTGCCCTGGAGCATCTCGGCGATCGAGAAGTCCATGATTTTAGCGGTCGAGCCGTCCTGAGCCAGCATGATGTTGCCGGGCTTGATGTCGCGATGCAGGACCCCGCGTTTGTGCGAATAGTCCAGCGCCTTGGCGCATTTGAAGATGATGTCGATGACCTGGTTAATCGGCATCGGGCTGGCGCTCTGCTTGACCGCTTCGGCCAGAGTACAGCCATCGACATACTCCATGACGATATAGCTGATGCCATCGACCACACCGGCATCGAACACCGAAACAATGTGCGGGTGATGCAGCATGCCGGCGGCATGCGCCTCGGCAAAGAACTCGCGGTTCTGCTGCATCGACTCGGTCGGGTCGACGGCGCTGTCGCTCAGCGCCAGTTTGATTGCTACATCGCGCGCCACGAACGGATCGTAGGCCTTGTGGACCACGCCGCAGGTGCCGCGACCGATTTCATCCTGCAGCAGGTACTTGCCGAGCTGTTCGGGGATGTCGCTCTTTTTCGGAATCTCGGGCGGACGCGTGCGGTGTGTCGCAGTGTCGTCGATCGTCATGAGCGTTTTCCCCGCGCGGCTATTGCCGCAGTTTCACATAGGCACCGGCCATGGCGATAGCGCGCTGGGCTTCCGGAACCATGTCAGGTGTCAGCTGAAAATCGTGCCCAAGATC
>JBFKEC010000048.1:0-14717 GCA_041619315.1 Oceanococcus sp.
AAATCAGTGGCGTGCCGATGGACAGTGAAGAGTTGGTCATCACTGACGGTGCCATGGAGGGGCTGAACCTGTGTTTGCAGGCGGTGACCCGGCCGGGCGACAGCGTGGTGATCGAGTCGCCAACATTTTATGCGGCGCTACAGGCCCTGCAGCGTTTTGGCCTGCGCGCCATTGAGGTCGCTACCGATCCGGTTGGCGGCATCGATCTGAAAGCGCTGGAGCATGTGTTGCAGCGCCAGCGTCCAGCGGCTTGCTGGATGATGACCAGCTTCCAGAATCCGACAGGGGCGAGCATGACGGATGCGCACAAGGAGCAGTTGGTGCGTTTGCTGGCTCGCTACAAAGTGCCCTTGATTGAAGATGACGCCTATGCGGAAATCCATTTCTCCGGGCACAGGCCTCTGCCGGCCAAGGCATTTGATACAGATGGCGGCGTATTGCATTGCAGCTCGTTTTCGAAATGCCTGGCACCGGGCTTTCGGGTCGGTTGGGCAGCGCCTGGCCGGTATGCCGAGCGTGTGCAAAAGCTCAAATTGGGCACCACGCTGAGCACCTCACTGCCGGCCCAGCTCGCGCTGGAAGATTATCTGGCTGAGGCGGATTACGAGCGGCACCTCAAAGGTTTTCGTATGGCTTTGCTCGACGGGCGTGATGCCTTGCTTGATGCGGTACAGGCTTTCTTTCCTGAAGGCACTCGCGTGACCAGGCCACAAGGCGGCTATTTCGCCTGGTTGGAGTTGCCGCGCGGTGTCGACACGCTGGAGCTGTACCGGCGTGCTCTTGAGCAGGACATCAGCGTGGCGCCGGGGGCGATTTTCTGCGCTCGCGAGGACTTCTCACACGCATTGCGGCTTAACTATGGCCATCCTGATGACCGGCGGATCAATCGCGCGCTGAGCTGGCTCGGTCAGACGGCAAAGCAACTGGCCGAATAAACGGCTTAGCCGGCGAAATGCAGGGCCAGGCGCACGGAAGTCCACAGCAGTGTGGACAGCGCGATTGTCATAAGCAGGCCAATCAGCACGTAGTGCAGCGGATTGCCATGGGTGAAATCACGTTTGCGCTGGTTCGAGCTTTGTACCCCGAAAAATGCAGCGGCGACGCTGCGGGTCACTTCCCACAAGCCGGGACGGGTGTTTTTTACGCGTTGGGGCATGGCCGTTCCATGTTCAGGTCAAGCCGTAGCATGGCGTTCGGGGGCGCTGCATTAAAGCATCAGATTGAGCGCAGGAAGTGAGTACAGATGGCCATCTGTTACATAAAAATATTGGCAGTCTGATGGTACAGATCGGAGGGCGAATGCGGCATGCTCAGTGCTGAACCTTAGATTGTGTGAGAGTGAGGCTGTGCAAATTCGGACTTTTTTCAGCGTTGTGGTCATGTTGCTGGTCATGCTTGGGCCGCCGGCGGCGGCGCTGGAGCGTATGCCCGAGCGGGTCGCGCCCTGTGCCGCCTGCCACGGTGAACAGGGCCGCTCACTGGCCGAAAGTTACTACCCCTCGATCGCTGGCAAACCTGCCGGGTATTTGTTTAATCAGCTGCAACATTTTCGAGATGGGCGGCGCGAGCATCGGGTCATGGCCGAGATGCTGGCCAATCTGAGCGATGACTACTTGCGCCAGATGGCGGATTACTACGCCGCGCAGACGCCGCGTGTGGCAGCATCGGCTCAGCGTCAGGGGGTGGTCGATCTCACTGCAGCGCAGCGCCTGGTTGAGCATGGTGACGCCTCAGCAGAGCTGCCGGCCTGCACCGATTGCCATGGTCAGTCGCTACAGGGCAGGTTGCCGAATGTGCCCGGCTTGACCGGACTGGATGCGGAGTACATCGCGGCACAGCTGGGTGCATGGCGGGAAGGGGTGCGGCGCGCGGCTGCGCCGGACTGCATGGGCCAGATTGCCAGTCGACTGACAGCCACCCAGATTCAGCAGGTTGCTGACTGGTTGTCGGCACTGCCCGCCACAGCGAAGTCGGCACCCGAGCCGCCCAGCGACAAGCCGTTGCCGATGCGCTGTTTTGCCGAAGAAGTGGTCGAGGCAAATGCGCCTGTTGGTGTTCAGCATGAGTTGTACACGCGCGGCGAATATCTGGTCAGGGCCGGCAACTGCGTGGGCTGCCACAGTGCACGAGGCGGCGAGCTGTTGAGCGGTGGTCGCGCCATCGAAACGCCGTTCGGTGCGGTGTATAGCAGCAATCTCACCCCAGAGCCGAATACCGGGCTGGGGCGCTGGACAGCCGATGATTTCTGGGTCGCCCTGAACCAGGGGAAATCGGCTGACGGACGTCTGTTGTATCCGGCCTTTCCGTACACCCACTACAGTCTGATTACGCGTGAGGACAGTGATGCCATGTGGGCGTACCTCAAAGCCCAGCCGGCGGTGGTACAGGCGCCGCGGGAGCACACCTTGCGCTTTCCGTTCAATACCCAGCTGGCCCTGTGGGTGTGGCGCGTGATGTTCTTTGAGTCGCAAACTTTTGAGCCCGATCCGCAGCGTGATGAGCAGTGGAATCGCGGGCGATATCTGGTTGAGGGGCTGGGCCATTGCAGCGCCTGTCATGGTGGTCGCAATGCGATGGGCGCGGTGCAACCCACGCGTGCATTTGCCGGCAGTTTGCTGCCCGATCGTGCATGGTATGCACCACCATTGGCCAGGCCGCGTGACAGTGCGGAAGGTGACGCCATGTTTGCTGTGCTCAAGCACGGTACGTCCGCGGCGCGGGTGGCCAGCGGCCCGATGGGCGAGGTTGTCGGCGACAGCCTGCAATATCTGACAGAGCAGGACATCAGGGCCATGGTTGCGTATCTCGACAGCCGTCCTGCGGTTGAGCCCACCAAGGTCGATTCACTGGCGGTCAGCGCCAGCCTCAAGGCGACTCAGATGGTGCAAGGCGCTGAGCTCTATCAGCAGCATTGCGCGGATTGCCATGGTGATGAAGGGCAGGGCGAAGAATTCGTGTTCCCGGCCCTAAAGCTCAACGATGCAGTTGTTTCCGCATCGCCCGGCAATGCCATCCGCAGCCTCAAGTTTGGTGGTTATCCGCCAAGCACACAGGGGCACCCGTATCCTTTCGGCATGCCGCCATTTGCCCAGCAGTTGGATGCACAGGAGATGGCTGCAGTGCTGACTTACGTGCGCAATGCGTGGGGCAACACGGCCAGCGCGGTGTCGCCGGTCGAGGTTGCGCGATAGCGTTTCAGGCCCGAGCGGAGCTGGCCAGAAACTTGCTTGGGACAGCGTTCCACAAGCATTGTACTGTTATGAATAGTTCTTCATCATCGCGCGTCAATCTGGTTCCGCACAGTTGGCTGGACGATATCCAGGGTTTCATTCTGGGCACCAATCTGGTCGCGCTGGGTATTGTGATGCTGCAGACCAATGGCCAGATGACCGGGGGCACGGCAGGGTTGTCGTTTCTGCTTCATTACCTGACCGGCTGGAGTATTGGCGCGATGTTCTTCGTCGCCAATTTGCCGTTCTTTGCGCTGGCGGTTTGGCGCATGGGCTGGTTGTTCGCGGTCAAGTCTACCCTTGCCGTCATGCTGATCAGTCTGCACATACATTTCATGCCCTTGCTGTTGCGTATCGAGGACATTGCGCCGGCCTATTCCTCGATTGGCGGAGGCTTGCTGATCGGTATGGGGGCGCTGGCTTTTGTGCGCCATGGGGCCAGCGTGGGCGGGGTCAACATTCTGTCCGTGTACATGCAGGAGCACCACAACATCAGTGCCGGCAAGGTCCAGATCGGGGTTGATTTGTCGATACTGCTGGCGTCGTTGTTCGTGCTCGAGCCCGACAAGCTCGCCTATTCCGTGTTGGGTGCGGTGATTGCCGGCCTGGTGCTGGCCATGAATCACAAGCCGGGTCGTTACATGGGGCTGTAGTCAGCTTGCTTGGGCTTCTTCCGTCTCGCGGGCCTGTTCTTCCTCGGCTAGCAGGGCCTTGAGCTCCTGTTTCAGGGTCTGGCGCTCGGGTGAGTCCTTCTGCTCTTCAGACATCTGGCTCAGGCTCTGCTTGATCTCATCAATGCGTTTGCGTCGCAGCGTTTCCCGGCTGGCCTGTTCGGCCTTGTCAAAAACCATGTCTTCGACCTTGGGTTGCTGCTCGTCATCTTCGCTCAATAGCGGCGTGCGTTCAGGCTGAGGTATGGCTTTCTTGCCCTCAGTCTGGGGCCGCTGATTCATGTAAGTGGGCGAGACAATCTCAATCCCGTCACCATGCAGTACGTCGAGCATGCAGGCGCGCAGGCGGGAGCGCGAGGTGATCAGGCTGCTGACATCATCCAGGCGTCCGGCAATGCGATACACCACGGAAAAATCACCCAGCTCCAGAATCTGTACGAATGCATCATTCAGTTCTGCGTCGGTGGCGGCCTGCTTGAGCAGTTTTTCGATGTGTCTACGGTGCACGTCATAACCCAGCGACACCGTGGCGGAAATGATCGTGCCGGTGTCATGCACCACGGTCACCGGGTTGGTGATCAGGTGCATATTGGGCAGGGTCATCAGGTCGCGGTCTTCGGTTTGCATTTCGATATGGAACAGACCCCGTTCCGAGACACGCCCAAAGTGCTCGCCGACCCGAATGAAATCACCGGGACGCAAGCTGTTGACGATGCGCAGCAACACCCCGGCCATCATGTTGGCCACCAGGGTTGTTGAGGACAGCGCAATCAAGGCGGTTATGATTAAGCCGATTAAACTGAGAACCTGGCCCCGGGTGGCGTCCGAAAGCGGCAGCGCCAATGTGATCAGCAGCAGGGCCAGCGCCCATGCACCCAGCACCATCAGCTGGCGCGGCAGATGGGCATCCGGGTCGGCCGGCTTGTGACGTCTCATCCACAAATGCAAGCCGCCCAGCAACAGCGCGACCACGCCCAGAGTGATCAGCACGGGCAACATGTCCCCCCACCAAGCTTGCTGCGTCATGGACAGCTCCTGAATTGCAATGCGCCTAGCATGGCGCGCGGTTTACGCCTGGTCCAGTTCCAGGGTCAGTTCACGGATGTGTTTGATCTCATCGCGCTTGGCTGCGGCCAGTTCGAACTCCAGATTCTGGGCGGCATCGTGCATCTCCTGTTCCAGCGCCTTGAGATGCTTGGCCAGCTTCTGCGGCGTCATGCGGCGGTAGTCCGGGGCGTCCTCGGCGACCTTGCTGCCGCTTTGTTTGCGCAGGTCTTCATAGCCAGCATGCATCACGTCCATGACCGCCTTGCGGATGCCTTGCGGGGTGATGCCGTGCTTTTCGTTGTGGGCGATCTGCTTATCGCGCCGGCGGCTGGTTTCGTCCAGTGCACGGCGCATCGAGCCGGTGATCTCGTCGGCGTACAGGATCGCACGGCCTTTGATGTTACGAGCGGCACGACCAATGGTCTGGATCAGTGAACGATCGGAGCGGAGAAAGCCCTCTTTGTCTGCGTCCAGAATGGCAACAAGTGAAACCTCTGGAATATCAAGACCTTCACGCAACAAGTTAATGCCTATTAGCACATCAAATGCACCGATGCGCAGATCACGAATGATCTCGGCGCGCTCGACCGTGTCGACATCCGAGTGCAGATAACGCACCCGTACACCGTTGTCGTGCAGGTATTCGGTCAGATCCTCGGCCATGCGCTTGGTCAGGGTTGTGACCAGCACGCGTTCGCCCAGTGGGGCGCGTTCGCGAATCTCGCCGAGCAGGTCGTCGACTTGATGTCCGACCGGGCGGATTTCGACTTGCGGGTCGACCAGACCGGTGGGGCGCACCACTTGCTCGACCACCGCGCCGGCGTGTTGTTTTTCGTACGGTCCGGGGGTGGCTGACACAAACAGAGTCTGGGGTGACAGTCGTTCGAACTCTTCGAAGCGCAGAGGCCGGTTGTCCAGCGCAGAAGGCAGGCGAAAGCCGTACTGGACCAAGGTTTCCTTGCGTGCACGGTCACCTTTGTACATCGCGCCCAGCTGCGGCACGGTGACGTGCGATTCATCAATCACCAGCAAGGCATCGGCTGGCAGGTAATCAAACAGACACGGCGGCGGTTCGCCCGGGGCGCGCCCGGACAGGTAGCGCGAATAGTTTTCGATGCCGTTGCAGTAACCCAGTTCCTGGATCATTTCCAGATCGAACAAGGTGCGCTGCTCCAGCCGCTGGGCCTCAAGTAGCTTGCCGTCCTGGCGGAGCTGTTGCAGACGATCGCGCAATTCGTCTTTGATCGCGTCGATCATGTCGAGCTGGCGCTGGCGCGATGTCACATAGTGGGTCTTGGGAAAGATGGTGTAGCGCGGGACCTTCTGATTGACCTGTCCGGTCAGCGGGTCAAACAGGGTGATCGCCTCGATTTCCTCATCGAACAGTTCCAGGCGCACCGCTTCAGCCTCGGATTCGGCCGGGAAGATGTCGATGACGTCGCCACGAACGCGAAAGCTGCCGCGTGAAAAGGCCATGTCATTGCGGGTGTATTGCAGATCAGCCAATTGGCGCAGAAGATCGCGTTGGTTGAGGCGATCGCCCTTGACGAAGTGCATGACCATCTGGAAATAGGTTTCCGGATCGCCCAGGCCATAGATCGCCGATACCGACGCCACGATGATGGTGTCGCGGCGGGACAGGATGGCCTTGGTTGCAGACAAGCGCATCTGTTCGATGTGTTCGTTGACCGAGGAGTCCTTCTCTATATAGGTGTCTGACGACGGGACGTAGGCTTCCGGCTGGTAGTAGTCGTAGTACGAAACGAAATACTCCACCGCGTTGTTGGGGAAGAATTCGCGGAATTCGCCATACAGCTGGCCGGCCAGAGTCTTGTTGGGCGCAAGGACCAGGGTGGGGCGCTGTTCACGTGCAATCACGTTGGCAATCGAAAAGGTTTTGCCCGAGCCGGTGACACCCAGCAGGGTCTGATGACTCAGGCCGTCATGCAGTCCTTCGCACATGGCGTCGATGGCCTGGGGCTGGTCGCCCGCCGGAGCCCAGTCTGCAGCCAGTTCAAAGGGATTTTCGAGTGGAGTTAGTGGCATGATTTCCGTATGATTTCGGGTTCCGTTTTCCTAATGAGCAGCCCGTGAGCAGCGTTCTTTCCCAGCGCGTTCAGCGCATCAAACCCTCTCCCACTCTCGCCGTCACCGCCCGCGCCGCCGAATTGCGCGCCGCCGGACATGATGTCATTGGTCTGGGCGCCGGTGAGCCCGACTTCGATACGCCGGAGCACATCAAGCAGGCCGCCATTGAGGCGATCTCGCAAGGAAAGACCAAGTATACGCCGGTCGGCGGAACGCCCGACCTGAAGAAGGCGGTGATCGATAAGTTCAAGCGTGACAATGGTCTTGAATACAGCGCCGATCAGATTCTGGTCTCCTGCGGCGGCAAACAGAGCTTTTTCAATCTCGCTCTGGCCATGCTCAATGCTGGCGATGAGGTCATTATTCCGGCGCCGTACTGGGTGTCCTACCCGGACATGGTGCTGGTCGCCAATGGCACGCCGGTGATTCTGGAAACCAGCACGGCCACCGATCTCAAGATCACGCCGCAGCAGCTTGAAGCCGCCATCACGCCCAAGACCAAACTGCTGGTCCTGAACAGCCCGTCCAATCCCAGTGGCAAGGCCTACAGCAAAGCCGAGTTTGAAGCGCTGGCCGCGGTGCTGCGCAAGCATCCGCAGATCTACATCGCCACGGATGATATGTACGAACATATTCTGTGGACGGATGAAGGTTTCAACAACATCGTCACCGTGGCACCGGACTTGTACGAGCGCACGTTCGTGCTCAACGGGGTGTCCAAGGCCTATTCCATGACCGGCTGGCGTATCGGCTATGCCGCAGGCCCGGCCGATGTGATCAAGGCGATGAGCAAGATTCAGTCGCAAAGCACCTCCAATCCGGCTTCGATTTCGCAGGCCGCTGCGGTGGCTGCGCTGAACGGCGATCAGGGCTGCGTGGCGGAGATGGTGGTGGCGTTCAAGCAGCGCCATGACTACGTGGTGGAAGCGCTCAACGCGCTGCCTGGCGTCAGTTGCCTGCCGTCCGACGGTACGTTTTACGCATTCCCGGATTTCTCCGGCGTGATCGCGGCACTCGACGGTGTCGACAACGATATTCAGCTCGGCGAGTACCTGCTGGAGAAGGCTGGCGTTGCATTGGTGCCGGGTTCCGCGTTCGGAACACCCGGTCATATGCGCCTGTCCTATGCGACCGGAATGGACACGCTCAAGGCCGCAATTGAGCGGATTTCCAAGGCCATCCAGTAAAGCTGAAAAGAAAGTTGCATTTCGGGGTTGTTGCGACGAGATGACATCCCTATAATGCCGCCCTCCACAGCGTTCCCGAGTAGCTCAGTTGGTAGAGCAAGTGACTGTTAATCACTGGGTCGGCGGTTCGAGCCCGTCCTCGGGAGCCATATAAAGGCTCTGAAAAATTGAGTCTGCAATTAAACCGGCCTAGGCCGGTTTTTTTGTTTCTGGGGAGGTTGCCTGAAACCAAGCGCGCTGGTGTATGCCATGCGCGCTATCGGTCATTGCGGCGACCACGCGGCCTGCGCCGCGCTTGCCCACCTTGCGTGTGTATCAGTCCGGGCAATCCGCGGGCGTACCACTGATGGTGAATGTCCTGGTTACGCCGGTGTAGGGCGTGGGATCATCGGCCTCGGCCAAGCGGAATACCCCGTCATGGCGGATACGATAGTTCCCGGCTGGCGCATTCAGCGGGATATTCCAAACGGCAATGTTTTCGGAATCCATCGCCGTGTGCAGAAGCGTTGAAACCACATTGGTTGTTCCGTTCCAGATGAACAGCAGTTCGGGGTCCTTATCGGTCGCGATGACCTCCCAATCCCCCGCAGCTGTTTCATGCTCCACGTAGACGTAGGACGACATGCGCTTGAGATCGTTTCCGGGATAACC
Source organism: Oceanococcus sp. (assembly GCA_041619315.1). Taxonomy (GTDB): domain Bacteria; phylum Pseudomonadota; class Gammaproteobacteria; order Nevskiales; family Oceanococcaceae; genus Oceanococcus. The sequence goes on from JBFKEC010000048.1 coordinate 8,875, forward strand.
GCCGACAAAGCTCACTTCAACGCTGTCACCTCGCATGTAGCTTTCGGAGGCGTCTGTGATGATGGCGCCAAAGTCATCATCCAGGTCGATGGTGACGGGCGACGCATCACCCAATTCTATGGTTGCAAGCTCGACGCCTGCAGGCGCGTCAACACCGGAGGCCATCGTCATCGCGAGTTTTTTGGTTTCCTGCTGTGCCGCTGCCAATTGCCAAGGGCCATAGTCCGTTGAGGCACCTTCGTACATCTGTGCGGAGTATTCTTCGCGGGTCGTCATGTAATCCAGATACGCATTGGTCAAACCGGAAATGACAACGGTATCGACGCCGACGGGAGACAATGCATCCAGCATGGTCTGGCGTAATCTGCGTCCGGCCATGGTGGTCACTTCCCATGGCAAGCCGAGAATGGCGAGATTGCCGATGCGGAAAAGCTGAAGCGGCGCGGGCTCCCCGCCAAACTCAGTGAACACGACTTTCTCTGCCTGGCAGTCAAATTGCGGTTGCAAAGCTGTTGTGGTGCAGAGAACCGGCGTCAGCAGGGTGTACAGCGCAACGCCGTTGACCGGGACCTCGAGATAATTTCCCTCGACTTGCAGGTATATCGAATTGGTGCCGTTGAACAAGCCGTTGTAGTGATTCCGGATGTCGTCTTCGACATCTACCGGCGCGGTGTCCTGGCAGGTGAATCCGGCCGCGCCGAACACCGGGCCATTGGCCCCGCCAACGAATTTTCCTGCACCAACGGCGCCGGTGCAGGTTGCACGCTGGTCCGGATACAGCGCCACAGGGAGGTCATCGAATGTGGATTCGCGAATGATGTCCTCATCCGTGATCTCAACCGCACTCATGTCGACATAGACCAGGCGATAGTCCACAGGGCCGCGCAATGCAGCCCCTTCACCGAACTGGCGGATAGCCTGGGCCAGCTGTTTCATGCCAAAGATGCGCGATGCCTTGGGCAAGCCACGGGCATAGTACTCATCGGTGAATTCGTAATCTTCATCCGTTCCCAGTCGCAGTCGATACGGCACACCTTGGCCAGGACCATCGTTCCCATCGGTGTCGGCATCAAAGATGAACAGATCCGGCACCGCATTGCCTTCGTCGGTCTGAGCAAAAGCTGCGACAAAATTGTCCGCCCCGGGTTCAGCCAATTCACTGTCGTCGGGTACGTATCGGGTTCCCATCAGGCTCTCAAAACCGAGTGATGCATCGCCTTTGGTATCAGACGAGATCATCCGCGAATGGTTACCCATGGCCGTCGGGTGCACACCAAACCAGTTGATGACGCCAACCGGGCTGCCGTTGTCGCGCACCAAGCTGAGCTGAAGAAAACGCTTGGTTACGTCAATCTCGTTTCCTGCGTCATTGATGTATTGCGCGCGCTCAGCCGGGGAGTTCTGCACGTATGCCGGCATATCACGGCTTCGGTTGGCATTGAGCAGCTCGCCAACGGAGAGTTCTATGCGCCCGGTTTGGGGGTGTGCTTCCAGATTCTGGTGCGCGCGTTTAATCGAACGGGTGATGCCGTCGACTATCGCTTCGGTGTTGTCGGCGTCGAAAGGACTGGTGCTAAACACCAGCGACTGGACGTAGTTATAGACGTCGTCACCCGTCTGCGGCACAGCGGCGGGCGCATTGGGCAGCACCGTCGGATCGCCATACCCACCGCCTGCGGCATGGGTATGTGTGGCCGACAACATCACGTTGTCGCCCCTGTAGAGTTCGCCAAGTTCAGGGTCCGCGGCCAGCCGTTTCAGAACCTCCTGCCGCACCAGGGCGGTGGAGAATGTGTGATCGTCTGAAACATAAACCACACGCTTGCCGTTGCACGGCGATTCGACAATGAACGCGCGGGAATACAAGCGTGTGTGTATCCCGTTCTGTGGCTGAGGTGGCAGCACCATGCCGGCGAGATCGGCATGCCCTGTCGGCTGGCCACCAATGGGCCCGGTGGTGTCATATATGCCACTGCCAAACCTGAACCCATCGCTGTTGCAACCTTCAGGAAGCGGTCCGACATTTTGCAACGGCGTTTCCACAGTCCCCGGGGCATCCGGTTGATGACTGTTCGTATAGGTGACGCCGTCGATGGTCAGCTCCGCCTTGGTGCCCACGTCCAAGGTCGGGCTGCGCAGCACACACTGTGCGTTTTCCGGCAACCCTGCGCTGACCTTTGCATCACGCCCGCCATTACAAGCGGTGAAGAACAGGCTCGAAACGGCCACCAAAACACACCAGCGAAGTTGCATACATATATCCTTTGAAATCTCTGTAACAGCAGGCACGGGTGATTTCTATTGCGGTTCAGACGATAGATTCGGACTTCAGCAAGAAGCCTGCCAGCCAAGCTTGCAAAGTACGCATGTTGAATAGTGAAAGCAGTAGTAAATTCATAGGGTCCGACCGCCGGCCGTGGGTTCTGCGCGAGTGCCACGGTTTGATGGCGTTCAATGCAGTGGGGTGGCGGGTGATCGCGCTTGCGCCCGAGCAGGCTATTGTTGATGATGCTGAGGCGGGATCGACAACAGGGAAGACCCGCCGATGACAGGGGATCATCAGGGATGAATGACAAGTCCGAGTTGCTGGGGCAGCTCAAGATAGACCGTGAAACGCAGCACGATCACAGTCGGCCATGGCTATGGCCATTGATCGTTGTGCTGGTGCTGGTTGTGGCCGCATTGGCCTGGTGGTTGCTACGTGACAATGCACCAAAGGTGCAGTTGGTCAGTGTTCAGGCTGAACAGGCTCAGGCCGCGAATAATCAGGCTTCGGTGCTCGATGCCTCCGGCTACGTCATTGCCCGGCGTCAGGCGACGGTATCGGCCCAACTCACCGGCAAGGTCAGCGAAGTGCTGGTTGAGGAAGGCTTGCGTGTCGATGAAGGTCAGGTGCTGGCGCGTCTGGATGCCGACAGCGCTCGTGCGCAGCTCAACCTGGCTGAAGCACAGCGGGCCGCGGCGCAGGCTGGGCTTGCCGAGGTCGATGCCTTGATTACCGAGGCGCGCAAGCGGCGCGCACGCATTGTCGAGCTGCGCAAGCGTGATGTCGCCTCCGATGCCGAAGTGGATGCCATACAAGCCGAGCTGGGCAGTTTGATTGCACGTCGTGCGCGTCTGGTCAGTGAGGTGGCTGTGGCCGAGCGTCAGCGCGAAGTGCAGCAGGAGGTGCTGGATGATCACATTATTCGTGCGCCGTTCTCCGGCGTGGTGACGGTCAAGGCGGCCCAGCCTGGCGAGATGATTTCCCCGATATCCGCGGGCAGCGGTTACACCCGGACTGGCGTGGCCACGCTGGTCGACATGGACTCGCTGGAAATCGAAGTGGACGTGAATGAAAACTTCATCAATCGGGTCGAGGCGGGCCAAGGTGTCAGTGCCCGTCTCAATGCCTATCCGGACTGGAAAATCCCTGCCCAGGTGATTGCGGTGGTGCCGGCGGCAGACCGCACCAAAGCGACAGTGCGGGTGCGCATTGAACTGCTGGAACGGGATGACCGCGTATTGCCCGACATGGGCGTGCGGGTGTCGTTCCTGACCCAGGCTGGCGATGACATCAGCGCTACGCGCAGTCTGGTGTCGCTGCCACAGGAGGCGCTGGTTTCAAAAAATGGCCGCCCACAGGTTTTCGTGTGGCGCGACGGGGTGCTGGAGCGGCGTGCAGTGTCCACGGCCGGACACAAAGATAATCGTCAACTGATCAGCGCTGGCCTTGTCGCCGGGGATCGGGTGGCGCTGCCGCAAGATGGTATGCAGTTTGAGGATGGCATGGCGGTGCGCGAGCTCGAATAGCGCGTGCCAGTCGGGGTACACAGATCAAAGGAGAGCGTGACGTGGCCGAGACGTTGGTAAAACTGGATGGTGTGGCCAAGAGCTATCGCCGCGGCAACCAAGATATTGTGGTGCTGGACGCGCTGGATCTGAGTATCGAGCAGGGTGACTTTCTGGCTTTGATGGGCCCGTCAGGCTCGGGCAAATCAACATTACTCAATCTTATTGGCGGGCTGGACAAGCCCACCCGCGGCAGTGTCACGGTCGGTGATGCGCGGCTGGATCAAATGTCCGGTGGTCAGCTGGCCCGTTGGCGGGCCCACCATGTCGGCTTTGTTTTCCAGTTCTACAATCTGCTCGGGGTTCTCAGTGCGGAAAAGAATGTTGAAGTGCCGCTGCTGCTGACCAAGCTGTCCAGAGCGCAGCGGCGCAAGCATGTTGCCACTGCGCTGGAGGTGGTCGGCCTGGCTGATCGTGCCAGCCACAAGCCTTCGGAGTTGTCCGGTGGGCAGGCTCAGCGGGTTGCGATTGCACGCGCGCTGGTTGGCGATCCGGACCTGCTGGTGTGCGATGAACCGACCGGTGATCTGGACCGCGCGACCGCAGATGAAATCCTCAATCTGCTCAAGCTGCTCAATCAGGAACACGGCAAGACGATCGTCATGGTCACCCATGATCCCAAGGCGGCGGAGGCGGCGCGCCAGACCTTGCACCTCGACAAGGGCAAGCTGGTCGGGGCTGAAAGGGGGGCGGCGTGAAGTATCTGCCGCTGGTATGGGCGGCGTTGTGGCGACGCAAACCTCGCACCATATTGACCATGCTTTCGGTTGCCGTGGCGTTTCTGCTGTACGGGCTTCTCACCGCAGTCAATGCGGCCTTCAATACCGGGGTGGAGCTGTCCGGTGCAGACCGCCTGGTGACCACCGGAAAATATTCCATCACCCAGGTTCTGCCCTACGGCTACTGGCAGCAGATCAAGAACATGGATGGGGTTGAGGATGTGACCTTCGCATCCTGGTTCGGGGGTTACTATCAGGAAGAATTCAATTTCTTTCCACAGTTCCCGGTCGACCCGCAAAGCTATTTCGATGTGTACCGCGAACTGACTATCGCAGAGGATCAGTTGCAGGCCTTTGTGACCACGCGGACTGGTGCTGTGGTGTCCATGACCCTGGCTGAACGTTACGGCTGGTCGCTGGGCGACCGCATCCCGATCACCGCCGGTATCTGGCCGCTGGCCGATGGCAGCAACAGCTGGGTGTTTGATCTGGTCGGGATTTTCGATACTGCCGATCCGGCGGCGCGCTCGCAGCATGAATACATGCTGATGCAGCATGAGTATTTCAATGAGGCGCGCCAGTTCGGGCAGGGTACGGTGGGTTGGTTTATCAGCCAGATTCGTGATCCGGAGCAAGCCCCGCAGTTGGCCAGGCTCATTGATGAACAGTTTGCCAATTCTCCGAATGAAACCCGTAGCGATACCGAAAAGGCATTCAACCAGAGCTTCCTCAAACAGATGGGTGACATCGGCCTGATTATTCAGTCGATACTCGGCGCGGTGTTCTTCACACTGCTGTTTCTGACTGGCAATACGATGATGCAGTCGGTGCGTGAGCGTATTGGTGAGCTTGCGGTGCTCAAGACCATCGGTTTCAGCGGTGGCAGCCTGCTCATGATTGTGTTGGCGGAGGCCTTGATGCTTACCCTGCTGGCGGCCCTGGTCGGACTCGGGCTTGCGGCCTTTTTGCTGCCGGGTCTGGCCGAAAACATGCCTGGCTTTTCTGGCTTGACGCTGGATCTGGAAGCCTGGGTCACGGCTTTTCTGGTGGCCTTGCTGTTGGCGCTGGTGGTTGGTCTGCCGCCGGCTTTGAGGGCTCAGCGACTGAGTATCGTGGACGCCCTTTCGGAGCACGTATGATCAAGCAAATCTACGCCGTGACGGCAATGAATCTGCGCAGCCTGCCATCACGTCTGGGCACCTCGGCGGTGATTGTCATTGGCATTGCCGGCGTGGTTGGGGTGATGACGGCTTTGCTCGCCATGGCCTCCGGTTTTCAGTCCACGCTGGCCTC
>JBFKEC010000049.1:0-14399 GCA_041619315.1 Oceanococcus sp.
GGCAGTGAACGCACCCCGGTCTGGGTATCGGTCATGCGATTGGCCAGTTCACCGGCAGCGATCAGCTTGTCCATGTCCAGGCCGGTCTCAAAACCCATCAGGCTCAGGGTCATGGCCAGATCTTCGGTCGAGATGTTGCCGGTTGCGCCGGGCGCGAACGGGCAGCCGCCAAGGCCGCCGATGGACGCATCAAAGCGGCGGATGCCGGCTTCAAGTGCGGCATAGGCATTGGCCATGCCCAGCGCGCGGGTGTCGTGAAAGTGGCAGCTGAGATACTCGCTGCCATGTTGGGCCACAAGCGCGCTCATCAACTGGTGCACCGCTCGCGGATTGGCCGCACCAATGGTGTCGGCAATGATCAGCGATGCGGCGCCGGCTTGGTGCAATTGGTCTGACAGGCTCAGCACCGTATCGCTGGCAACTTTGCCTTCAAACGGACATTCCCAGGCTGTGGCAATGCAGACCTGAACTTCACGGTCGTCTTCGCGGGCCTGGGCAAGCACGTCGCGCGCCACGTCCACGGCCTGGGCGGTGGTCATGCGGATGTTGCGCTCGTTCATGGTGTTGCTGGCGGCCACCACCAAACCCATGGTCTTGATGCCGGCGTCGCGTGCCCGCTCATAACCTTTGCGGTTAGGGATGAGCGCACTGAACTCGGCATCGATATCGGGCAGTCCGGCGACGATGTCCTCGACCCCGGCCATGGCGGGCACGGCCTTGGGTGAGACAAAGGCGCCGATTTCGATATTGCGCAATCCGGCATCAAGCAGTGCCTGTACGAGTTTCAGGCGATCCTGCGGTGACAGGATTTTGGCCTGATTCTGCAGCCCGTCGCGGGGCCCCACATCATTGATAGTGACGCTGTCGGTCATGATTCAAATTTCCGCTGATGTCGTGGTCGGCGCCGCGCAGGCGCAGGCCCTGTCAGGCAATGGTTTCACTGTCACGCAAGGCCTGGATTTGTTCTTCGCTCATGCCGAGCAGGTCGCCAAGGATTTCGCTGGTGTGCTGGCCCTTGAGCGGCGCCGGGCTGTAGCTTTCTTCGTTGGTCCGCGAAAGCTTGATCGGGTTGCCGGGGCCTTTGGTGGTCTGACCATTGGGATGCGGCAGGTCCACGACCATTTTGCGATGCAGGACCTGCGGGTCGCTCAAGGTCTGGCCGAACGTGTTGATCGGCGCGCACGGAATGCGCATTTCTTCCAGCAGGCCAAGCCAGTGAGCCTGGGTGTTGGTGGCCAGCACTTCGCCGAGTTTGGCGTCAATCATGGCCTTGTCGGCCAGACGGTAAGGCTGGGTGTCGTACTTGGGATCATCGAATTCCGGCACATTGACCACCTGCTTGAGGTTCTGCCAGAAATTGTCGGTGATGACCGCAATGATGATGAACCCATCGGAGCAGCGATAGCTGTTGTAGGGCACATGGACAAAGTGCGAGTTGCCGATCGGGTGGGGGTTTTCACCGGACAGGAAGTACATGGTGGCCATGTAATTGAGCAGTGACACCTGGCAGTCAACCATGGAAATGTCGACATCCTGGCCCTGTCCGGAGCGTTCGCGCTCGTACAGGGCTGCCAATATGCCCATGACCGAAAAGGCGCCGCCGCCCAGATCGCCGATCGGTATGCCGGCGCGCACCGGGTTTTCCGGATCGGTGCCGGTGATGGACATGCCGCCACCCACCGCCTGGGCAACCTGGTCAAAGGCCGGGCGCTTGTAGTTCGGGCCGTTGGAGCCGAATCCGGTGACCGAGCAGGTGATGATGCGCGGGTTGATCGCAGACAAATGCGCGTGATCGATTTTCAGGCGCTGAGGGACACCGGCGCCGAAATTGTTGATGACGATGTCGCACTGTTTGACCAGATCGTAGAACAGGGCGAGACCCTCTTCTGATTTGAGGTCGATGCAGACACTGCGCTTGTTGCGATTGAGCGTGATGAAGTACGCGCCCATGCCGTCGATTGAGTTCTTGGGGTCCTTGGCCAGCAACTTGCGCGTGCCTTCCCCGGCCGGTGGCTCGACCTTGATCACGTCGGCGCCCAGATCAGCCAGGATCATTGCGCCATAAGGACCTGACAGCATGTGGGTCAGGTCAATAATGCGCACACCCTGAAGCGGCTTATTGGCCATTGCTGCCCTCCATGTACTGGGCCTGCAGGACGTTCTCACCTTCTTCCCATTCGAGCACGCCGAAGGTGTTGAAGGCTTCTTTTTGTGACTGCTTGAATTGCCAGTAACAGCAGATGCTGAAGTCGTCGTCGATCAGGGTTTCGCGAGCATCCAGGGTCGCAGCTTCACCAAAGAAATGATTACGGGCGTACATGTAACGACCGAAGGACATGCCGTTGCCATAGGCATCCGGCCCATGGAACTGGTGATGATTGGCATTGCGTGAACGCAGGAAGGAGAACTCGCGGTTCACCACGCCTGTGATCTTGACGTCCATTTTTGCCCGCACCAGATCCTGCGGGGTGTAGGTGATTTCCACCTGATTGGTGCCAATGAATTCCTGCTCCGGGCTGTAAACCTGCATTTCGCCGCGCCATACGCCAGCGTACTTGACCGGCAGAACGAAGGGCTTTTTGGCCTGACTGCGTTCTGATTCAAGGAAATCTTCAATGCGTTTGAGTGTGGCCGGTTCCTGATCGCGGGTGTTGATGTACAGACCGTTGAACACGGCGACCAGGCAATTGCCTTCGAACAGCTGCGAGGAATACACCTGCAGGCCACGTTCCGGAACAATGTGATTGACCGTGCGCAGCTGTACGTTCCAACCGGGGCTGAAGTATTCGGAATCGACCAGTGGGCCGAACGGGCGACCGGAGCCGATGAAGTCCGGGCCGGTATACACACGGTCCTGGTCGGAATCGATCACGCCGAAGCAGAATTCGGGAATCTGAAAGCGGCTGGTAAACACATCCGCACCATCAAAATTGGTGTGCATGTAGTAGGTGGTGCGGCCATTTTCAAACTTGCTTTCTCGCGCCACGCGGTTGAAAGCGACCTGGCTGCCGTCGGGCTTGAACAGCGCCGGCATGCCATGCCATTCGCCGGTAATCAGTTTTTGCCAGTCGCTGGGTTGTTGGTTTGACATGGGCTGTATCGCTCTGCTGGGGCGGTAAATGATATAAAACTATAACAATATGTTTTCGGTTTGTCAGCGCGCCGCAATCTGGCCTCAAATGACGGGCCTGAAAGACGTTTCTGAGGGGCCATGTCGCGGTTGCCCGGCGACATGTTTGGGCTATTTGCGCTGGCTGACGACGTAGCGCTGCGTGTCGTTGAGCGCGCGTTCAATCGGCTCTTCGGCGTCAGCCTGGTCTGCCACATAGCGCCGTGCGAAAGCGCACACCAGATCCGCGATGTCCTGGCGGATTTCAGCCTCATCACGCTGGCTGGGCCAGTCCAGAAACGGGCGCCCGGTCGCCGGGTCGGCCGGCCAGCAGGGGGCGAAATGATTCGCGCCGCTGACGATCGCCAGTATGCAGTCGTTGTTATTGCGCTGGACGCCTTCATCGAAGCTGCGCTGCAACGGACCAATGGCGTCCGGTTGCTGGCTGCCATTGTTGCCATAGCGAAATGCGCTGGCCGCGATGACCCCATCTTCACTGCCCCCCATGATCAGCAGCGGCAGGGCATCGGGCAGGGGCAATACGGTTTCGGCCGCATAGCCCAGCATGGTTGAGGCTTTGCTGTGCGAGCCGTAGGCAAACACCGCGCGCAGGCCTGGGAACCAGTCCGGGCGCGCATTCATCAGGGCCACGCTGCCACCAGCGGAATGGCCGCCAAGCACGATGCGGTCCAGATTCAGAGTGCCGGCAAGCGGGCCGGATTCGTTCTGCAGTTTGAGATCATTGATGACGGCGTTCAAAGCCGTGGCCGAGGGCGTTTTGCCGTATTGCTCAGGCGTCAGGGCTTGAATATCCAGGCCGGGCGTCAGTGAAACCAGGCCCGGCATTTCTTCCAGAATCCAGCCGTAGATGACAGCCACGAAACCAGCATTGACCAAAGCCCGGGCCAGCCAGCCGTAACTTTCCTGGCTGACATTGATGCCGGGCATGATTACGGCAAGCGGGTAGGGTGCATCTGCCGTGGCCACTGGCAACATGCCGGTGTTGCGTTCCAGTTCAGTGCCGGAATACAGCGCCGGGTAATAGACCTTTAAAGACAGCGCCGGCTGATCGCCCATGTCGACACTGCGGAACAGTGCTCGCACCATGGGCTGAGGTGTGTTCGTCGACATACGGATGCCCGGCTTTATGGGCGCGGGATCTTGCGATCCGCGCCCCACAACTGTCCAACCAGACGCTGGCCCAGGTCTTCGCCGAACAGGCGATCGACCACGACATTGGCAGGATCGCGTTCGGTGATGCTGCGACGCACATGCAGATCACGCGCGGCCAGGGCGGCGCGTTCGTCTTGCGGCACGGCGGTGGCCGAGTCGATCAGTTCAAACCAGGTATCGAGGTGAGCATGTGCGCGCTGAGTGATGGTTTGCATGTTCGCTTCGTTGACGTCGGCGCCGTAGCACAGGCTGGCCGGGCTTTGTGCCACACGGGTATAGAAGTCACGGCTGATGAAAGGCTTGAAAGCGGTATTGGCCTGCATCTCCAGATACGCTTCGTTGGCCTTTGCGTAGTACTTGTCGCCGTACTCCGGGTTGGCCCACATGTCGCGACGCGGCAGGTAGTCCATATATACAAAGAAGTCGGGCAGGGTGCCGAGTGCAAAGCCAAAGTGTGGTGCATCAATATGCGGGCCCAGACCGATGGTGAGGTGCATATTGGTGAACGAGGCTTTCGGATTGCCTGTCCAGGAGTGCACCAGCCAGTCAATCTGCGGGCCGCTGTAGCTGGCCAGATAGCCGTTGGCGCCTTCCAGGCCCTGATAGGGCATCAGATCTTCGCAGGAGGGGTCCAGATTCAGTTCGAAACGCTCTTGCACACGTGCGAAGAGGTCGCCAGTCAGCGCCCACAATTCATCAAAAGTGGATTGCCGATCCTGGCCTTCGCCGGACTCAACAATGTCTTTGATGGAGGTCAGAATCTTATTGCTCATGGCTTTGTCTTTCTCGGAGGCTTGTTGCACAAGTTTGAAAGCATAATGATATATGTATAATACAAATTAGCAACTCAGACTGCCTCCGGGGAGAGGAAGGTCACCATGAGAAAATACGCAGTACCCGCTTTCGTCGTGCTGTTGGGCCTGACGCTTGCAGCGTTCATAGCAACCTCCAAACCTGAGCCGGCGCGAGTCGAGGTTGCGCTCAGTCCGCCGCCACAGGTCACGGTTCTGCGTGCTGAGCCTCATGTCGGACAGGTTGCGATACGCAGCCAGGGTACGGTGCAGCCACGGCGACAGATCGAACTGGTGGCACAGGTCGGTGGTGTGGTCACCGCTGTTGGACCGGCATTTAATGTGGGTGGTGCGTTTGAGGCCGGTGACGTGTTGCTGCGCGTTGACCCCAGAGACTACGAAAATGCCGTGGCTCAAGCTCAGGCCACGCTGGCCGATGCACGCCAGGTTCTGGCTACAGAACGAGCACAATCCAGGCAGGCCGAGCGAGAATGGCGTGACCTTGGCAATGATGACGCCAATGAGCTGTTCTTGCGGGTTCCTCAGCTGGCCAGCGCCAAGGCGCGCGTGGCCGCAGCGCAAGCGGATCTGAATCAGGCGCAGCTCAATCTGGAACGCACCACCATTCGGGCACCCTTTGCCGGGCGTCTGCTTACTCTGGCCGCCAACCTGGGTCAGTTTGTACCTGCCGGTGCGCCGGTGGCCACAATCTTTGATTCGCAGCTTGCCGAACTGGCCTTGCCATTAACCAGTCGCCAGCGCGCCATGCTGGATCCGGCTGCATTGGCGGCGGGGTTGCCAATACAGGTTCTGGTCAGCGTGGGTGATCACGTGGCAACACGCGATGCGGTGGTGACCCGAACCGCGTCGCAGATTGATGCCACAACACGCATGCTCGATCTGCTGGCGGAAATCCCCAGCCCTCTGCAGGGCGCAACGCCATTGCTGCCGGGCCAGTTTGTGCAAGCGGATATCCCCAGTCGCAACTTTGAGCGACTGATGCGCTTGCCCAGGCAGGCCCTGCGTGCCGGCGACACTTTGTGGACACTGGATGCTGAAAATCACTTGCAGGTGCTGGCTGTGGAAATTCTCCAGGCGGATGGCAGCGAAGTGATTGTTCAGGCACCCACAGCGACGGCGCTGACTGTGGTGACCTCGGCGCTGGCCTTGGCCGATGAGGGCATGTTGCTGGCACCCACCGTGCAGACCGCAGAAGACGAATCATGAGCGCCATGCTGCGCTGGTTTGTCGACAACCCGATCGCAGCGAATCTTTTGATGCTGCTGATCCTGATTGGCGGCATGACCACCATGTCGCACCTCGACAAGGAAGTCTTTCCACAGCGTCAGATCAATCAGATTACGGTTGACGTGGCCTACCCGGGCGCCAACCCGGATGAGATCGAAAGCCAGATCCTGCTGCGTCTGGAAGAGGCGCTGGGCGATCTGGACGGGATCGACGAGATGCGCTCCTCGGCCCGTGAAGGTCTGGCCCAATTGTCGCTGGATGTGGCCAGCGGGCAAGACACGTTGCGCATGATCAGCACGGTCAAGTCCCGGGTTGATGCGATCAAGACCTTCCCGACCGACGCAGAGCGCCCGGTGGTGGGTGAGCGCATGTGGCGCAGTCGCATGATCAGCCTGGTCCTGGCCGGGTCATTGGGCGAGGCTGAACTCAAGGCTCTGGGTGAGCGGATTCGAGAAGAGTTGGCGGCCTTGCCCAGCGTGTCCATCGTCGAGCTGCGCACGCCCCGGCGCGATGAAATCGCAATCGAAGTGGACGAGGCGCAGCTGCGTGCCTATCAATTGAGCTTTGACGAGCTTGCCGATGCGATACGTGCACGCTCACATGATTTGCCCGGCGGGAAGTTGCGCACCGCAGATGGCGATGTGCAGATTCAGAGCCGCGGGCAAGCGCATGATGCCGAAAGCTTCGAAAACATAGCCATTCGCACTACAGCCGCAGGCGGCAGCCTGCTGTTGCGCGATGTCGCCACGGTGACAGACGGTTTCGAGGAAATCGACATCATCGGGCGCTACAACGGACAAGCGTCCCACGCCATCGACATCTACGTCACTGAAAATCCCGATGTGCTGCAGACCAGTGCGGACGTCAAAGCCTATGTTGAACGGGTGCGTCAGCAATTGCCCGAGGGGGCGACGCTGGAGGTCTGGCGTGACATGTCGATCGAGTTTCGTGACCGCTTCAAAACGCTCACAAGCAATGGCTTGTCGGGCCTGATACTGGTTTTCCTGTTGTTGCTGCTGTTCTTGCGGCCAATGCTTGCCGCCTGGGTGTGTGTCGGGATTGCGGTGGCGTTCATGGGTGCGATCTGGCTGCTGCCCTTTACCGGAACCAGCCTCAATCTGATTTCCCTGTTTGCCTTCATCATGATTCTGGGCATCGTGGTGGATGATGCGATCATCGTGGGTGAGGCGATACATACCGAGCAGTGTCGTGGCAATGACCCCGTCGAGGCGGCCAAGCGCGGTGCGCTGCTGGTGTTCAAGCCGGTGGTCATTGCGGTTGTATCAACGTTGCTGTTCTTTGCACCGTTTTACTTCATGCCGGACGAGATGCCCGAGCCGCTGAACTTGGCCAATGTGGTGACCCTGGCCTTGTCCGTTTCGCTGATTGAAGCGCTCTTCATACTGCCCGCTCATCTGGCCCATATGCCGACGCAAGGCAAACCCAAGGGCGTGCTGATGGAGCGGCTGGAAACCTGGCGACTCAAGTTTTCCGATGGCATGGAACGCTTCGTTGCGTTGCGCTACACGCCCTTGTTGCAGCGCTGCCTGTCGGCCAAGGGCCTGACCCTGGCGGTGTTCTCGGTTGCTTTTGTGCTGGTGCTTTCGGTCCCGCTGGGCGGATGGATGAGTGCGACCTTTTTGCCCCGTGTGCCGGGTAATTATCTGGTTGCCAATGTCAGCATGGAGCAGGGCACGCCGTTCTCGGATCTGGAAGCGAGCGTGCGGCATATTGAACAAGCAGCCGGGCTGCTGCGCGCCGAGCTCAACGAGCAGGGGAGGCATGCCGGAGGCATTGAAGCCGCGGCTTATGAAAATTCCGTGCGGGTGACCTTGCAGCTGATTGATATGGAGGCGCTGGACATTGCGGTGGAGAGCGTTCGTGATCGCTGGCGTGAGCTGATCGGGCCGCTGAACAATGTCAGCGACATGGAGATTCTGTACACCATCGTGCCACTGAACAAGAGCATTGAATTGCAGGTGTCTGCACGCAATCTTGATACCTTGCGCGCCGCTTCCGCCGAGCTGCAGTCACAACTGGCGGCGTACGAGGGCGTGCATGATGTGCGAGACAGTCTGGAAAACCCGTTGCCGCAGCTGGAAATCCAGATCAAGCCTCATGCCGAGGCACTGGGCATCAGCCAGGCTGATGTGGCGCGTCAGGTGCGGCAGGCCTTTTACGGTGAAGAGCTGCAACGCTTGCCGCGCTTGCGTGAGGATGTCCGGGTGATGCTGCGCTACCCGCCAGAGCGGCGAGCCAGCGTGCAGGATATACATGAGCTGCGGATTCGCACCGCAGACGGGCGTGAGATTCCGTTTGATGCGGCGGCCGAAATCCGTGTGGTGCACGGCTATGCTCACATCGAACGGGTGGACCGGCGTCGCGTGGCCACGGTCAGCGCCGAGGTGCAAAAAGGCCACAGCGTGAGTCGCATTGTTGATGCCGTGATGGCGAGCGGCTGGCGCGCTCGATACCCCGACGTCGTGATTCAGAAAGTGGGTGAGCAACAGAATCAGTCTGAATTCATGGGGCGGACCATGCAGCTGACTGTGCTGGCGTTGATCCTGATCTATGGCCTGATGGCGGTGGTGTTCCGTTCCTACTGGCAGCCAGTGCTGATCATGAGTGCCATTCCGTTCGGTTTCATGGGCGGGCTGCTTGGGCACATTGTGCTGGGTGTGGAGCTGGCCATGTTTTCCATGCTGGGTATGGTCGCTTGCGCCGGTGTTGTGGTGAACGACAACTTGGTTCTGATCGACCGCATCAATCGCTTGCGTAGCGATGGCCTGGATGTGTTTCAGGCCGTGCTCCAGGGGGCGCAGCAGCGAGTCCGGCCCATTCTGCTGACGTCGCTAACAACTTTTGTCGGTCTGACGCCGATCATGCTGGAAACCTCGCGCCAGGCTCAGTTCCTCAAGCCCATGGTTGTGGCGCTGGCCTTCGGCGTGGCGGTGGCTTCCGCCGTCACGTTGTTGTTTGTGCCGTGCCTGTATTTGCTGGGCGCGAGAATCGGAGCGCGTCAGCGCCATGTGGCTCTCGAAGCGGGAGCAGGGCTGTAAGCCGCTCGGCTGTTCCTTACATATTGGTCTGGTGGCGCGCCCGACATTTGAGCGGGTGTTCGCTTGTCCATTAATTGACTTAATGATATAACAATATCGCTCTACTGGAGATGTACATGAATAAGGTTCTTATCCTTGGTCTGGGTCACGTCGGGAAAGCCCTGGCCGCCAAGCTGCGTGCCAATGGCACCTATGTGATTGGCACCACCACGACGCCATCCAAGGTTGCTGACCTCAGCAAGCATGCGGATCAGGTGGAAGTGGCGCGTGGCAGCGATGCTGATGTGATCAAGACACTGGGGCAGGACTGTGACGCTATCGTTGTCACAGTGGCACCAAATGTGCGTGCTGCAACGAATCGTGAAGAACGCGAAGCGACCTATCGAGATACCCTGGTCAAAAGCTGCGAAAGCGCGGCTGCGGCCAATCAGCGTGTGCTTTTCCTGTCGTCATTTTCTGTGGTTGGTGATGGCGGTGCCGGCACAGACCCGATTACCGAAGACAGCCCCCCGACCAATATCGAGGAGCCTTCGGCGCGCTACTACGCGGAAGCAGAACGTGCCGTGCTGGCCCATGCTCAGGGTTGTGTTTTGCGTCTCCCTGATATTTACGGGGCGCCCGGAGATTTCAGCTTTGCCGATCGGGTCAAGCTGGCGCATGAAATCATGCAGGGCAAAGTGCCATTTGGTGCAGATTGCCCGCTTTACATTATTCACTTCGAAGATGTGGTGTCCGCAGCCGAACATGCTTTGAAGCAAAATTTGAGCGGCATCTTCAATGTATGTGTTGACGATGGCGTGCCCAAAAGCAATCGCGAGGTGTTTGATTTGCTCGCTCAACGCCAGGGCTTGGAACCACTTGAATTTCTGGATCAGATCAAGGCGCCGAACCGTAAAATTTCGGCCGCCAAATTGTATGCTAGCGGCTGGCGGCCACAGCATACGGATCCAGATCACCCAATAAATTAATCAGGCCGCCCTGTGCGTGTGGCGAGCCAAACGAGTCAGGAGTTAATTTCATGTTAGTCAATCTCTGGTATGTGGCGGAATGGTCACATGCAGTAAAAGACAAGCCCGTCAAAGTTAAGTTACTCGGGCAGAACTTCGTCCTGTTTCGAGATAGTGCGGGCAAGGTCAGTTGCTTGAGCGATGTTTGCATCCATCGCGGTGGCTCGCTCTCCGGTGGTCAAGTGGCCAAGGATTGCGTTGCATGCCCGTACCATGGCTGGCGCTACAACGGCGAAGGGGTTGTTACGTTCATTCCCAGCCGTGGTGCAGATGGCGAGGTGCCAGAGCGGGCTCGAATCGACTCCTACCCGACTGAAGAACGCTACGGCATGATCTGGGTGTTTCTCGGCGATCTGGAAGAAAAGGATCGCTATCCGATTCCGCCATTTCCTGAATACGAAGACACCGAAAACTGGCGCAAGGTCGAGTACGAGTACACCTGGAAGGCGTCTGCTGCGCGTGTGGTTGAAAATGGCATCGACGTGGCACATGCCTCCTTTGTACACCCGGTGTTTGGTCATCCGGAAACGGCAGACCGCAACCACATTGTCGACATCGATCAGCATGAATGGTGGGCGGCGCACACCTGCAAGATGTATCCGCCTGCGCTCAAGGGCAATATCTGGCGCCGCATGGTGCGCAAGAAGAACCAGGAAACCACGGTAAAGCCGGCCTACTATTTGTCGGGATACCTGGTGCGCCTGGAAATCATCTTGCGCGGTGGCTGGACCATCATCATGTTTGATGCGAATACGCCGGTTGATGAATTCACCACCCGCACATTCGCCATTCAGGTTCGCAGTTTCCTCAAGCATCCGCTGTTTGACGGTGGCGCACGCAAACGTTTGCGTCGTGTCCTGCTTGAGGACGCCGCCATTGTCGAAAACTCACAGCCGCACTGGTTGCCGGAAACGCTGGAAAATGAATTGTCCGTTATGCAGGACAAGTTCATGAGTATCTGGCGCCGCACTCGCCGCCGTCATGTCGAAGAATTGGGTTGGCAAATCGACAGCAAGGCCATGCGCGAGCATGAAGGCTTCAAGTCATTCACGATTCCGTCACCAGGCCGTAAGCAGCACCCAGAGATCAAATGGGTACTCGATACCGTGCCGCTCAAAGCGCCGATAAAGAGTGCCGAAGCGGTGCCGGATGAAGAAGACGAGAGCGTGAGCGCGGTCTCAAGTTAATGCCGTGCCCCGCCTTGGCGGGGTGCGCTTCCAACAGGGGGTTGAACGTGCTCGGCTTTGAGTTGCGTTCAGCGTCCATTGCCCGGTGTTGGGTTCATGCCGATTCTGTTTGTTACTGTTCTTATTGACCTGATCGGTTTCGGCATTGTCATTCCGATTTTGCCGTTCATGGCACCAAGCCTGGGCGCCAGTCACTTCGAGATCGCGTTGGTTATCGCGATCTACTCGGTGTTCAATGGCCTGGCAGGCCCCGCCTGGGGCAAGCTGTCCGACCGTATCGGGCGCAAGCCGGTATTGCTGATCTGCCTGGCCGGTGGCGCCTTGTCCTACTTGCTGCTGGCCTTCGCCTCATCGCTGATGATGTTGTATCTGGCCCGCGCGCTGGGTGGTGCGATGGCCGGGAACTTCGCCGTGGCGTCGGCCATGGTGGCCGACATGTCCGAACCCAAGGATCGGGCCAAGTACATGGGCATCATGGGTTCGGCATTTGGCCTGGGTATGGTCATTGGGCCGTTCATCGGGGGTGTGCTGGCCGGTGACGAAGGCAACTACCGCCTGGTTGGACTGTTTGCCGCGGGGCTGTCGGCCTCGGCCATTGTCGCCGGACTGTTCTTCTTAAAAGAATCCCTGACGCCGGGTTTGCGCGCTGAGCATGCCAGCGACCGGGCAACCCATGGGGATGGCGGTTCGATCCTGCAGATGCTCAAGAACAGCGGCAATCGTTTGCTCGCCGTGCAGTTCTTCTTGGCCACCAACGGCCACACCATCGTGAGCTTTTTGTTTCCGCTCTGGGTCGGTAGTTATCTGGGCTGGGGCGCCAAAGAAGTGGGCATGGTGTTTGGCGTGCAGGGCCTGGCCATGGCCGTCATGCAGGCCAGCCTGATCGGCAAGATGGTCGCCGCGATTGGTGAACTGCGCGTGCTTTTGATGGGTGCCGTGAGCATGGCGGGCGGTTTTCTGGTCGCCGCTTTGGCCAACACGCAATCAACCATATTGTTCGCATTCTTCCTCGCGGTGAGCGGCGGGACGATATGCAATCCGGTTCTGAATTCACTGGTGGCCAATCGTACCGCGCCACATTTGCGTGGTCGCATGCTTGGCACCACCGCCAGCAGTGCCGCCTTCGGGCGTGTTGCGGGGCCATTGTTCGCTGGCCTGCTGCTAAGTATCAGTAATTTTCATGTCGCCTGGCTCAGCGGTGTCGTCATTGCGGTACTGATGGCGGCCTGGGCAGTCAGTCAAATGCGTTTGACTCAGGTGGCAGGTGAATCCGCATGACGTTCAAGCATCTCTATTTCTCAGGTCAAATCTCATGAGTCTCAATCCCACAACGCCGCGGCGCTTTGCAGGCCTGAATTTGCAGTCTGACATTCGGCCGATCCATGTCACACATTTTCTGCTGTCCAGTTTCAGCGCAATCATGCTGTTTTCGTTTCTGCCACAGATCCAGGCATTCTTCCTGACTGAATTTCTCAACTTGCCGCAATCGCAGCATGGTCGGGTCAGTGGACTGCTCAACTTCTGGCAGGAAATCATCATCATCGTGGTGATGGCTGTGGTCGGGCCGCTGGCCGACCGGTTTGGGCGTAAATACCTGATGGCCGGTGGCTTCTTCTTGCTCGCCATCGGTATCGCACTGCATCCGCTGGCCAGAACGGTGGGCCAGCTGTTTGCCTGCCGCTGCGTTTTCGCCGTCGGTGTTGGCGCTGTAACGGTGATGATCATCACCTTGTTGGCGGACTATATTCACAACGACACGCGCGGCAAGGCGGCGGGCTGGCAGGGCGTGATGAACGGCCTTGGGGCGCTGGTCTCGGTCTTTATCCTGCTGCAGTTGCCGGCGTTCTTCATGTCGGGCGGGCGTGATTCCATAGCTGCAGGTGAGCTGACCTATCTGATTGTGGCCGGCTTTGCCGTGGCCACCGGCGTGATGATGATCTTCGGCCTCAAGGGCGGGCGACCGCCGGCCGCAGTGGAAGCGCGACAGACCTTCGGTGAACTGATGCGGGTGGGCTACCGTGCGGCCGCCAACCGACGCATTGCGCTTGCTTATGGCGCTTCATTTGTTGCCCGTGGCAACCTCGCGATCGTGGGTACCTTTCTGGCCCTGTGGGGCGCGAACTACGGCAGTACTGAGCTGGGTTTGGACCGTGGCGCCGCGCTGGCAAAGGCCGGCATGCTGGTCGGCATGGCACAGGGTATGGCGCTGCTTGCTGCCCCCATCTTTGGTGTCCTGGCCGATCGCCTGGATCGGGTCCAGGCGCTGAGTCTGGCGCTGATCGCATCAACCATTGGTTATGGTGGCACCTTCTTCGTGCACGACCCATTCGGTGGGTTGATGATCTTCTGTGCCATTTTTATCGGGCTGGGTGAGATTGGTTGCATCATCACCAGCGGTGTGCTGGTTGCGGAACAGTGCCCTGAACATCAGCGCGGTGCGATTATCGGCACCTTCAATTTGTGTGGTGCTGTGGGCATTCTGGTGGCCAGCGCGATCGGCGGCTGGTTGTTTGATCACTGGCGCGAGGCCGGTCCGTTCGTGACCTTTGGCTTGCTCGCCTTTGTCATGATGGCCTCTGCCTTGCTGCTCCGACGCTCCGAGTTGCGGGCGTCCGCCTCGGCGGCAAGCGCTGTGGATGAAGCTGTTCAGGAGGGCGCCTGATCGGCTCTGCTGATCAGGTGCACGCACGATTCAAAGACGAGACCTCATGATGAAGCACTTTCCCATACTGGCGGTTGCGCTGACCCTGGCGTTGAGCGGCTGCGGCAAAGACATAGTTCTGCCGCCATACGATGCGCTGGTTGCCGATGAAGAATCCCAGGCC
>JBFKEC010000050.1:0-14394 GCA_041619315.1 Oceanococcus sp.
GAGACCCAGCCATTGCGGTTGGGTGCAATACCGCCGGTTACGATCAGTCCGACCCCTCCGCGTGCGCGCTCCGCGAAATACGCGGCCAACTTGGGGTAGTTCCAGAAGAAATCTTCCATCCCGGTGTGCATGGAACCCATCAGCACGCGATTTTTCAGCGTGGTGAAACCCAGGTCCAGCGGCTGCAAAAGATGAGGATACGGCGAGGTCGTCATGGGGGATGATCCGCAGGCAAAAGCGCAAGTTTACCGAACGGTAACTTTGCGGGGCTGACCAAGCGGTCAATTTACCCCAGCTGGATCACGTGGAGGCCCTAAAACCAACTGATCGCCTGCGGCTGGCGCGATCACGCGGGTGTCGGAGCCAAGCTCTGCCAGGCACTGCTTGGCGAACGCCAGCTTGCGATCAATCGCCGCATCGTCCTGATCCGGATCGTGATGGAAGATGCACAGGGTTTTGACTTGTGCGCAATCGGCCAAGGCCACCACCTCACTGACGCTGGAGTGGCCCCAGTGCTGCTTGCCGTCCGCGTATTCCTCGTCCATGTAGGTCGTGTCGGTAACCAGATAGTCGGCGCCGCGCACAAAATCAGCCAGATGCGCCCGATAGGCGGGGTCGTAATCCGGGCTGCCCGGCGGATACAGCTCATTGTCGGTGACGTAGCAGAAAACAGCACCGGCGCAATCCAGACGGTAGCCCAGGCAATGTCCGGGATGATTCAACCGCATGGTGCGCACGTTGATCCCATCGATACGGTAATCGCCCTGTTCGATGTTGGTGTAGGTCACATGGGCGGCGAACTCATTCAGGGTGACCGGAAAATAAACGCCATCCATCTGCCCGGCAATCAGCTCGCGCATGCCTTTTTCCTGCTGCGCCGGCCCGAGCACGTCAAATTCGTTGCCTGGCACAAACAGCGGCTGAAAGAACGGCAGCGCCTGTATATGATCGATATGCGGGTGGGATATGAAAATTCGCGCTCGGATTGCCTGACGCCCGGCGCGCTTGAGCGCATCGGAAAAGCTTTTGATGCCACTGCCGGCATCAAAAATGAACAGCCCACCGTCGGCAAATTCGACGCTGATACAGGACGTGTTCCCGCCGTAGCGCAGACTCCCGTGCCCTGTCACTGGCAACGTGCCACGCACGCCCCAGAAGGTGACGCGCGGATAAGCACCTGCAGCTTGCTGTGGCGACGTCATCAGCCGGTGCCAGCCCGATCAGCCACACCGCGCCCGGCTTCTGTCGCAGAACAACATCCTGCTGGCGCCAACTCACGACCCTTTGCTATCCCGTACGGCATGGCGGTGTCGCCCCCGTCGTTATACAGGCCAGATACACTACGGCAGGTCCTGCCGCCGCGCCAGCACAAACTGCCAAACGCGTCACACTTCGACGCACTACAGATCCGGCTTGCGCATCGCTCGCCACAGCAGGCGGAACATTGAATTGGCCTGATCACGCAAGCCCGGCGGCTGCCCGCGCAGTATCCACATGCTGATTGCACGTGACGCGAACCCCAGGAGCAGATCCAGCAGAATCCTCTCATCCACCTCGTCGGTGAGGATGCCTTTGTGGCGACCTTCACGCAGCACGCGGGTAAACACCGCGAACAATTCAGGCTGACGAAAGGTGTCGTTGCGGCTCCAGGTGTTCAAATACACCGAACTGGCGAGTATGCGGCCAACACCAGGATTGGTTTCGAAGTAGTCGAGAATGACCCAGAACACCTTGCGCATACGGTCTTCATAGTTTTCGATGCCCTCAAGGTGATCGATCAGACGCCGCGCCAGCGCACCCAGATGAGTGTCGAGCGTACCGAACAGCAACGCTTCCTTGCTGCCGTAGTACTTGTATATGGTTTGCAGGCTGACATTGGCCTGGCGGGCGATCTCAATCAGACTGACCTTGTGAAATTCCTGCTCGGCGAATGTCGCCAGCACCGCAGCTTCGATGCGCAGCTGGATTTCAGGATTGATGGTCGGCGGAGTTTTGGTGGCCAATACGGAACCTTAAGTCAATCATGGTAATTATTGTTACCCATAATAATACCTCATAATGCGAGCAATGAAACTTGCAAACCGACAAAAAAACGAACGCAAGGTAATTATTATTACTATCTTTATGAGTCACCCGGCGAACACCCGCACGATCTGGCGGTCAATGAGCCATCACCTGACCCGCGAGTTCTCTGCGATGCGCCATCTGATTGCCACCCTGCTCCTGCTGAGCAGCACAGCCCTGTGGGCCGACCCGCCCAACCGTGCCGAAGACGTAAACCCTTTGCCCGCCGGCAACACCTTGCCAAACGTCACCCTTCACCAGGTGGATGGCAGCGCGACGCGTGCGCTGGATGCACTGGACGGCAAACCGGCTGTGCTGGTGTTTTTTCGCGGCGGCTGGTGTCCCTATTGCAACCGCCACCTGAGCAGCCTGCGCACGATAGAAGCAGACCTGCAGAAGCTCGGCTTCCAGCTCATTGCGATCAGTCCAGACAGCCCGCAAGCACTGCGCGCCGGGCTCAAGGAACACAAGGCCGGCTACACCCTGCTTTCCGACAGTTCCGCAACCTTTATCAGCGCCCTGGGCCTGGCGTTCAAGGTCGATGCCAAGACCCGTGAGAAGTACAAGGGCTACGGCATTGATCTGGAAAAAGCCTCTGGGCAGGATCATTTTCTGCTGCCCGTACCTGCGGTCTACATGGTCAATGGCGACGGCATGATCGTTTACCGCTACGCCAACCCGGACTACAAAGTCCGCATGGACAATCAGGAACTGCTCAATCAGGCACGCAAGGCTGCTGCGAGCGGCTAGTACTGCTCCAGAGCTGCGGCCAAGCGCCCACGTACCGCCTGGCGCAGATCATCTGGGCCGCAAACTTCAACGTCCGGCCCGTAACGCAGTATCTCGCCGATCAGTTCCGCACTTTGCGCGTAGGGCACGCGCAGGCGATAGCGCCCGTCCTCAAGATAGTCACCGCGCTGCTCGGGATGCCAGGTTTCTGCCGCGACCCAGCGCGCCGCATGGGCGTTGAACAGCAGATTCGCCTCGGCGGTGGGCGCACCGGCAAAGATGCCGTAACTGCGTGAGAGCTGGGCATCCAGTTCATGTTCGGCGATTTCGCGTGCCGCCTCACCCATCACCTGAGCTGAGCGAATCTTGTCGAGCGAAAACGTACGCAAGCCGTTGCGCGTGTGACACCAGGCATCGAGGTACCAGTTATTGCGATAGTTGACCATGCGCTGCGGCGACACCGAACGCCGAGATTCTTCATCCGCACTGCGGCTGTGATAGGCCAGCGCGAGCTGCTTGCGGCGCACGGTGGCGTCTGCCACGACCTGAAAATAGGCGCCCTGATTGCGGGTGTTGGTGGATACAATCTTGACCCGGCGCAACAGCTCGCCCGCCCCCATGTGTTTCTGCTTGAGTATTTCTTCAAGACGCATGCGAAACGGCCGCACCATTTCCGACAACAGACCCTGGCCAGATTCGCCGAGGAATTTCATCCCGGCCATCAGGGCCACAACCTCACGCGAACTCAGCCACAGACCGGGCAACTCCCAGCTGCGCCCTTCGCCCGCATAGATGTAGCCATTGCGCTCACGATCGTAGAGCAACGGCGCATTGAGATGATCACGCAGCAATTCCAGCGTTCGGGTCACCGTCGCTCGCGAGCATTCCAGCTGCTGCTGAAGATCTTCGTGTGAAATCGGCGAACGCCGCCCGGACAGGATCCGGTGCATGGCGTAAATACGGTCAAACTTGTCCATCTCTTCCCCCGTGCAACTCAAGCGCCAACCGGCTGCGCCCTGGCGCATCCGAATCACTAGACGTTGCAGCGAATCCGGTAACATGCGGAAACGCACATCGATGCGCTTGACGCATTGTTCCACAGGTTTAAGCCCCCACGCTGAATGCAAGCTCTTTTCGTCCTCGCTCTCACCCTGGCAGTCTTTGCTGCGCTGATTCTGACCCGGCATTCGCCCGATCGCATCCTGATGCTGGCCCTTGCGGTCCTCGCCGCTTCGGGAATCATCAGTCACGCCGACCTGCTCAGCGGCTTCGCCAACCCTGGCCTGGCCACGGTCGCCTTTCTGTACGTGGTCGCCGCAGGCATTCGCAATACCGGCGGGGTCAGCTGGATTTCGGCGCGCGTACTGGGGCGGCCAAGCAGCGAATTGCGCGCGCAACTGCGCATGATGATTCCGGTCACGCTGCTGAGCGGGATCATGAACAACACCCCGATTGTTGCGACCCTGATTCCAGCCATCAGCACCTGGTCGCGTCAGACCGGGATTGCCG
The DNA here is from genome assembly GCA_041619315.1 of Oceanococcus sp. GTDB lineage: Bacteria > Pseudomonadota > Gammaproteobacteria > Nevskiales > Oceanococcaceae > Oceanococcus. The sequence goes on from JBFKEC010000050.1 coordinate 4,303, forward strand.
TCTCCAAGCTTTTGATACCGCTCAGTTATGCCGCCATCCTGGGCGGCACGCTGACACTCATCGGGACCAGCACCAACCTGATCACCGCAGGGCTGTACAGCAGCATGACCGGCGATCACAGCCTGGGCTTGTTCAGCATCACCCCTATCGGCCTGGTGGTCGCCGCCAGTGGCCTTGCATACATGTGGCTGATCGGCCGCCATCTGCTGCCGACCCATCAAAGTGTCGAGGACAGCTTTGGCGATCCGCGTGAATATTCCACCGAAATGAGCGTCATCCCGGATGGTGGTCTGGTCGGCAAGACCATCACCCAGGCTGGTCTGCGCGATATACGCGGACTGGGTTTGTATTTGGTTGAAATCGTACGCGGTGAGAAAGTCATCAGTGCGGTCTCCTCGGAGGAACGCTTGCAGGCCGATGATCGTTTGATTTTTGTCGGCGATACGCGCGGCGTGCTGCAGCTGCAGGAAATGCTCGGGTTGCGTGCTTACAGCCCGGACAAGGTCGCACTGAGTGAGTCCTCACCCGAGCGCAAGCTGGTGGAAGTGGTTCTGTCTCCGTCCTCGCCGATCATTGGGCAAACCATTGGCGATGCCGACTTCCGCAAGCGTTATGGCGCGGTGGTGATCGGCGTGGCACGCGAAGGGCGCCGCATCAAAGGCCACATCGGCGGCATTCGACTGCAAGCCGCAGACACCCTGCTGCTGGAAACCCGCCCGGCTTTTCTCAGCCGGCAGAAATACAACCGCGATTTTCTGCTGGTTACCGACACCGATTCACACCAGATCAACCGTGAGGGTGCACGCCGAGCAGGCGCCATCATTCTTGCGGTGATTCTGTCGGCGGCCACCGGACTGACCGATATCTTTACTGCATCGCTGATCGGAGCCATGGCCATGGTGGTCACGCGTTGCCTGAGCTTCAATCAGGCCAAGAGCGCACTGGATGCCCAGGTCTTGCTGACCATCGCCTGCGCCATGGCGCTGGGTGTGGCCCTGCGGGAATCCGGCGCTGCCGATCTCGTCGCCAGCGCGATATTCAGTGTGGCCGGCACCCACCCTCTGAGCTTGCTCATCGCAAGCTATCTGATGACCCTGGTGGTGAGTGAGCTGATCACCAACAATGCAGCGGCCGCATTGGCCCTGCCGGTGGTGCTGGGCGCTGCCGAAGCTGCCGGACTGGCGCCCCAGCCCTTTGTGCTCACGGTGATGGTGGCGGCGTCTGCAGCCTTTGCGACCCCGCTGGGTTACCAGACCAACCTCATGGTCTATGGTCCCGGCGGCTATCGATTTGGCGACTTCCTGAAAGTGGGCCTCCCGCTGAATTTGATCTGCGCGGTGGCCGGGGTCAGTACGATCTACGCATTGTGGTTCTGAGCAATATGGCGGGGCGGTAAATGAGCACAGACAACGAAAACACCAGCAGCACCCCGATCAGTGATCGGCCCAGCGCTTTACAGGGCCTGGCCGACACCATTGCCTTTCTCAGTGTTCACCCGCCATTTTCGGCTCTTCCAGAAAATGAGCTCGCCGACCTGCTGGCACAGGCACAACTGCGCTATTACCCGGAAGGCGAGAAGATAGATCCACAAAGCGATGCGCCGCCGGCTTTTGTCGCAGTGGTCTATCAAGGCCTGATTGGCGGCCTGACGCGCGCTGGCGGCGATTTCGACGTTGGCCCTGGCGAGATGCTGCTGAATGTCGCGGCCTATGAAAACCGCCCCAGTCATTCGAACTACGCCGCCCAACGCGACTCGTTTCTGATTGAAATCCCCAGCGCTGATTTTCTCGCCGCCGCACAACGCCTGGTGCCGCTCAAGCGCTATTGCGAACGCCGCGCCAGTGAACTGATTGATCTGTCACGCGCCCACGCCAGCCGCCAGGCCATCCTCGACCTGCAGGCCGAAGCCTCGCTGGACACCCCACTGCGAGCACTGGCCAACCATCCGGCGCTGGAATGCAGCGCACAAACCCCGGTGACACAGGCGGTTGCCAAGATGCATGAAGCCGGCGTAGGCAGCATCTTGATCTGCAATAACCAGCGTCAGGTTGAGGGCATTTTCACCCTGCACGATTTGCGCGACCTGGTGGCGCGCGGTGCCGAAGCCATTCATGGCCCGATTGGCACGGTGATGACCCAGCAACCCAAAGTGATCGAAGCGGATGCCCCGATCTACGAAGCTGCCGCATTGATGGCAGAGCGCCGTGTCCGCCACCTGCCGGTGGTGTCTCAGGGTCGATTGTGGGGCATCGTTTCGGAGCGCGATCTGTTCACCCTGCAACGCGGCGGCCTGGTTCACCTGTCGCGCGCGTTATCACGCGCCACCAGCACCGACGAACTGCGCCAGATCCTGCGCGAGGTGCATGCGCTGTCACGTCAAATGCTCGCCCATGGTGCCTCGGCGCGTCAGCTCACCGGCATCATCACTCGCCTCAATGACGCGGCGCTGGCTCGGGTCATCACCCTGATTACGCTTGAGCACCCGTGGCCCTGTGACGTCATTTGGCTGACCTTCGGCAGCGTAGGGCGTGGCGAACATACCCTGGACACCGATCAGGACTCTGGACTGGTCCTGCTGACCAGCGCTGATGAAAAAATCCGCCAACAGGCCCTGAAAACGGCCGGCCGGATCAATCAGGCCTTGGATGACATAGGCTTTCCGCTATGCCGCGGCAACACCATGGCCAGCAATCCAACGCTGTGCCTGACCCTGGAGGAATGGCACAGTCGCTTCTCGCGCATCATTCATTCACCGACACCTCAGCATGTGCTCGACGCCACCATTCTGTTCGATGCCCGCCCCGCACATGGCGACAGCGCACGCTGGTCGGCCCTGATGACCGAGGTTCGCAGCGAGGCTGCGGCCAACAGCCGCTTCATACGGACATTCGCCCGACATGCCCTGGAATGGCGTCCGGCACTCAACTTCATGGGCCGATTGCGCACCGAGAAGGTCGAAGATCAGCGCGTGGTCAACCTCAAAAAAGGCGCGTTGCAACCGATCATCTCGGCCGCCCGCGTGCTGTCGCTGGCCCAGCGTATCGAGGCCGTCAACACCGAAGACCGCTTCAATGCCCTGGCTGCCGCAGGCGCCATCAACAGCAACGATGCACGCGCCTGGATCGAAGCCTTCAGCTTTGTTCAGCTGCAACGCATGAAGCTCAATCAGCAACAGGCCGAAGCCGGCGAAAGCATGGACAATGACCTCGACCTGGCCACGCTCAACCCCCTGGACAAACGCATACTGCGTGAAGCGCTGCGTCAGGTTGGTCGCCTGCAACGGCGTCTGGAGCTGGACTACCCGGCATGACAGACAACCGAGCGATGCAACCATGCTGACATGGCCGCGCTGGTTGCACCGCGCTGAACCCCTCGCTTTGCACAGCACGCGCCTGGTGGTCTTTGATCTTGAAACCACCGGCCTGAACTTGCGCAAGGACAAACCGATCGCCATCGGCGCGGTGGCGATTCGTGGCCACACCATGCCTCTGGCCGATCAATTCCAGGCGCACATTCAGCAAGCGGTCGAAAGCTCGGCCCAGGCCGCACTTGCGCATCGCCTGGCACGCGACCAGATTGGCCAGGCTGCTCCGCCTGAAAGCGTGCTGCCATTATTTCTCGATTACCTGGCCGAAGCCCCGCGCTTCGCCTACCACTCCGCGTTTGACGACGGCTTCATGCAACGCAGCCTCAGAGCCAGCAGCATTGGCCATCGCTGGCGTCCTTCGCTGGACGTCGCTCAATGGGTGCTTTGGCTGTACCCCGAATTGGGGCCGGCACCGCCAACCCTGGATCGCGCGCTGGCCTTTGCCCGCATCCGCCGCAGCGGTCGCCAACGCCATGACGCGCTGGTCGATGCCAGCCTGACCGCCCAACTGGTTCTGACCCTTTTGCCGCCAACCCGCGCGCGTGGCGTTCACACCCTGTCGGAGTTGCGCCAGGCGATGCGTTCCTCGGCCCGCCTGCGTCAGATGCAAACCCAGTAAAGCTGTCACAAAGCTTTCCCAGACGCTGTTCACAATTGCGCCATTTTGCGCTTTGGGGAACAGGGTCGATGACTCAGAAAAAAACCGTACGTTCGGCGCTGACGCGCCGTGATCTGCTGGTCAAAGGGGCCGCTGCAGCGCTGGCCGCACCGTTTGTGAGCGCCTGTGGTGGCCGCAGCCAAACCACCGCTGGTGCCAACGGGCTGGCCACGGAAAGTCCGTTCAAGCATGGCGTGGCATCCGGTGACCCCTTGACCGACCGGGTCATACTGTGGACCCGGGTAACGCCGCTGTCGCTCGCAGATGGTGACATTCCGGTGCTGGTCACCGTGGCTGAGGATGCACAATTCAGCCGCAACGTGGTCAGCCATGCCACATCGGCAATGCGAGCCCGCGACTGGACCGTCAAGGTCGATTTTGCCGACCTGAAGCCGGGCCATACCTACTACTACCGCTTTGAAGCACTCGGCCAGGTCTCGCCCGCGGGGCGCACCCGCACAGCTAGCCTGAACCCCGACCAGCTGCGTTTTGCCGTGGTCAGTTGTTCAAATTTCCCGGCCGGATACTTCAACGCATACCGCTTCATTGCCGAGCGCGACGATCTGGATATGGTGCTGCATCTTGGCGATTACCTGTACGAGAACGGCAGCGGTGAAGGCGAGCGAGCTCATGATCCCGCGCATGAAATCCTCACCCTTGATGACTACCGCACCCGCCATGCCCAGTACAAAGGCGACCCGGATCTGGCCGCGGCGCACGCAGCACACCCGTGGATCACGGTCTGGGACGACCATGAATCGACCAACAATTCGCGTCGCGATACGGCCGCCAACCACACGGAAGGCGATGAAGGCGTATGGGCAGTGCGCAAAGCCTGGGCACAACAGGCCTACGATGAATGGATGCCGATCCGCCTGCCTGAGCCGGGCAACCCCAACCGCATCTGGCGCCGTTTCCAGTTTGGCTCATTGCTTGATCTGTGGATGCTCGACACTCGTCTGTACGACCGCGACGATGAAGCGGCATTCCTCTCCCCGGAGGTTTTCGACCCGTCGCGCCGTCTGATTGGCCCGGAGCAGCAGCAATGGCTGCTGGAAGGGCTGCGCACTACCGAAGCAACCTGGAAGGTGCTCGGCCAGCAAGTGATGTTCGGCCCGCTCAAAGCGACCCCGCTACCTGATATCGACCTGCCACTGGGCGCACTGGGCGATCTGCCCGTCCCCATACTGGGCCACGGCGAAGGCCTGCGCGACGTCTACGTCAATCCCGATCAGTGGGATGGTTACCAGGCCGAGCGCAACGCCATACTGGAACACCTGCGACGATATGAGATCGACAACACCGTGGTCCTGACCGGCGACATCCATTCCAGCTGGGTCATGGATCTACCACGCGACCCGGACAACCTGCTCGACTACAACGCGCTGACCGGGGCCGGTTCACTGGGTGTGGAATTCGTCACCACCTCGGTCACATCGACCGGTTTTGACCAGGTCCCCGGACTGACCCAGTTGCCGCAACTGCTTATGGCCATACGCGCAGCCAATCCCCATATGCAGTACATCGAAGGCACGCGTCGTGGTTACCTGGTTATGGACGTCACGCACGAAAAGACCAGCGGCGAATACTGGTATGTCAGCACCATTGCTGAACGCGGCGGTAATGAGGAACTGGCCACCCGTTACAGCGTGATGGCCGGGGCCAATGCCATCAGCCGTACGCTCGACTGAATGGAACCCCTGAGCGTTGTCAGCCGTGTAGGCGGGTGCATTCAACTGTAAAACAGGAGATTGACTATGAAATGGCTCTGTCTGGCACTACTGACCATGGGCCTTGGCGCCTGTGCCAGCGCTGGCCCTGTGTACACCAGCGCCGACAAGACTGGCGCCTACGGGTACTCTGAAACCAAGCTGGCCGAACAACGCTACCGCGTCAGCTTCCAGGGCAAAAACAGTACCCCCAGCGATGCGGTCAAGAACATGGTCCTGCTGCGCGCTGCCGAACTCGCGATGAGCAAGGACTATGACTGGTTCCGGGTCCTGCGTCAGGACACTGACAAGGAAACCCGCAGTACGCCGCAAACGGTTGGCACTTACAGCACAGGCTCGCGGGTATACCGTGATTGTGGGCTGCTCGGCTGCACCACCACCGTCACCCCGGACTACACCGGCGTTGGCGTGGTCACCACCCATCAGTCCGATCGCTACCAGACGGCGATTGAAATTCTGCTGGGCAAGGGTGAAGTGGAACAAAGCACCGATGTCTACAACGCCCGTGAGCTGTACAACAACCTGATCGAAATTTACCGAGATTAAATGCCGATCAGATAAAAAAAGCCCCGCCTAGGCGGGGCTTTTTCGTGTGTGGAGCTTAGTGGGCGTGTGCCTCTCCAGCTCCGCGGGGGACACGAATGGACTCGACCAGTGCCTGGATGTGCTCCGGCGGCGCCGCGGTCAGACGCGAAACCACAATCGCCACGGTGAAATTGATCAACGCACCCACTGCACCGAAGGACTCAGGGGCAATGCCCAATAGCCAGTGCTCTGGATCATTGGGCAACCAATTGGTCCCGACTACAAAGAACCAGCCCTTGTAGACAAAGATGTAGACCAGGGTGGAGACCAGACCCGCGAGCATCCCGCTGATCGCGCCGATGTTGTTCACACGCTTGGAGAAAATCCCCATCATCAGCACCGGGAAGATCGAAGACGCCGCCAGACCAAACGCTAGTGCCACCACCTGGGCTGCAAATCCGGGTGGATTCATCCCCAGATAACCGGCCACGATGATCGCCCCGGCCATGGCAATGCGCCCGGCCATAAGCTCACCCCGCTCGGAAATATTCGGCATAAACGCGCCCTTGAGCAGATCGTGTGAAATCGCCGAAGAAATCGCCAGCAACAAGCCCGCAGCGGTCGACAGCGCCGCAGCAAGACCACCAGCGGCGACCAGCGCAATCACCCAGTTGGGCAGCTGTGCGATCTCCGGATTGGCCAGAACCATGATGTCGCGGTCAACCTTGACCATCTCGTTGCCTTGCCAGCCGAATGTTGCGGCTTTGGCGGCAAACGCCGGATTCTGATCGTTGTAGTACTGAATACGACCGTCACCGTTCTTGTCCTCATACTGCAACAGCCCGGTGGTTTCCCAATTCTTCATCCATTGAGGGCGCTCTTCGTAGACCAGGTTGCCTTCAGGACTGCCGACCTCACCGGTTTGAATGGTATCCATCAGATTCATGCGGGCCATCGCGCCCACAGCCGGCGCGGTGGTGTACAGAATGGCGATGAAGACCAATGCCCAACCTGCCGATTTACGTGCATCGGACACCTTCGGCACCGTGAAGAATCGAATGATGACGTGTGGCAAACCCGCAGTACCGATCATCAAACTGGCGGTCAGTAGAAACACATTGAGCTGAGAGTTTCCCGGTTCGGTGTACTTGGAAAAGCCCAGTTCTGTCACCACCTGATCAAGCTTGTCGAGAACCGCCATGCCGGAACCATCGCTCAGGGTGCTGCCCAGACCCAATTGCGGCAACGGATTGCCCGTGAGCTGCAGAGAAATGAAGATCGCCGGCACGGTGTAGGCAAAGATCATCACGCAATACTGGGCAATCTGGGTATAGGTGATGCCCTTCATGCCACCGATCACAGCGTAGATGAACACAATGCCCATACCGATCAGCACGCCGGTTTCGAATTCAACTTCGAGAAAGCGCCCAAAGGCCACGCCCACGCCCTTCATCTGACCGATCACGTAGGTCACCGATGCCACGATCAGACACAGCACCGCAACCATGCGGGCCGACTGGGAGTAGAACCGGTCGCCGATGAATTCCGGCACGGTAAATTTGCCGAACTTGCGCAGGTAGGGCGCCAACAACAAGGCCAGCAGCACATAACCGCCGGTCCAGCCCATCAAATAGGCCGAGGCGTTGTAGCCGAGAAAGGCGATCAGTCCGGCCATGGAGATGAATGATGCGGCGGACATCCAGTCGGCCGCCGTGGCCATACCATTGGCGATCGGGTTGACCCCGCCACCGGCCACGTAAAACTCTTTGGTGCTGCCGGCCCTAGCCCACAGCGCAATGCCAATGTACACCGCAAACGTACCGCCCACGGCCAGATAAATCCAGGTTTGAAGTTCCATGCTGAGCACCTAGTCTTCGTGAACGTCGAATTTGCGATCCAGCTTGTTCATCTGCCGCACGTAGATGAAGATCAATGCGACAAAAACGTAGATCGAACCTTGCTGGGCAAAGAAGAAGCCCAACTTGTAACCACCGATGGATATCTGGTTGAGCAAATCCACCAATATGATGCCGAAGCCAAAGGACACCACGAACCAGACCACCAAAAGCTTGATGAGCAGGCTGAGGTTGGCTTTCCAGTAAGCCGAGGCTTTTTCCTGGTCAGACATAAATGTGTCTCCTTATCTGAATCTTGTTATGCCTTGACCAATCTACGGTGAGACGGCCAAGCGCATAACCCCTACTTTGGTCGATGGCGCAAGCGCCGCCGCTTAGAAACCCAGCTTGGCCGAGAACTGCAAACGGTTCATAGCCCCCTCAGATCCATCCGCGTTTTCACGCTGGGCGTGTATAAATTCCACGCCATAGGTCAACGCGCTGACCGGGGAATAGAGGTAGTTCAGGTGAACGCTGGAGGCGGTTTCGATATCGCCATCGCCATCGAAAGTACCCAGCACCAGCGAACTGCGTGCTTTGTCGCTCCAGAAATGACGATAGGCGATGAAGCCCGCCACGCTGTCGATTGGGTCGATTTCACCACTGGCATCAATGTCGGCATCCAAATTGGCCAGCACACCCAGATAGCGCCCAAGGCCTGTGCCGGCGGTGACCATATACTTGATGTCGTCACGGCCCATTTTGACTTTCCCGGACACGCTCACACCGCCCGCAACCGTAGAGTCCTCGATCCCGCCTGCGGGACCATCCTGAGATTCCAGCGATCGCGCCAGTGCGGCCACGACCAGGCTTTCCGACAGGTTGTAACGCGCTACGAAATCCGGGATACGGTTGTCGTCCGTGCTCGCCACCGGCTCACCGGCCAGCCGTGTCTCGGGATTCTCCACTGCCAGTTGGAAACGTCCGGAGGTGTAACGGATCATCGGCTGACGGATAAAAACCGTGCTTTCGGTTGGCCCGATGAAATCCAGCGTTTCCGGCAGCGCGCCAACATTCTGAAAGGTCGACCAGGTCTGGCCGAACAGCCAATTGCCATAGGTCAGGAAAGCCTGCCGAATACGCGGTGAATAGGAATTGCTGATACTTTCATTGCCTTGACCGCTGTTCTGGAAGTCCATCTCAACGTAGGTGCCCAGGGACTCTCCGTTGTTCAGCTTGGTCGCACTTTTCAACCACAATCGTGTTTGCTTGACGTGAAAGTCGGTGAGGGTCACCCCGCCACTGCCATCATCCAGAGGTATACCGCGCGGCCCGACGTAGTAGTCACGCCCTAGCGGCTCCAAAGACGCGGATGGGCGGGCCTCGTAGTCCGAGACCATGGCATCCAGCTTGAGATAGCCGCCAAGCGTTAGGGTGGTGTCGCCAAGTTCAATGCTTGCGGCCGGGCTCAATGCAGGTACTGACACACCGAGCATGGCCACAGCGCACAGTTCCAGCGCTTTATTTTTCATGTCTCACTCCTCGCAACAATGTTTTTGTGCGAGGCCAGAATCGACCCACAATCAGCCGACGTCCATTAGTCATTGGTCTAAACCGGACGCTATTACGACCAAAGTCTTAGGCGCGTAAAGACACGCTGTAGCGTGGCCTGAGTGCCACCCGGCCGGGTCAAAGATCGCGCTTTGTGCCGGTGATGATGGCGCGCGCCAGATTTTCTCGATGCGACCAACTTGAGGCCAGCACGCCGACAATGTGCACCCCAACCAGTACCAGCATCAGGTTGCCAAACAGTTCATGCAGTTCATGCCACAACTCGTCTTCGTCCTCATGCTCGTCGTGCTCCTGCTCATGCCCTTCGGCATCCTCGCCATGCTCGGGCTCATCCACAATGTCACTGGCGCTGTGGCTGACAGCGTTCGGGCCGATCACGCCGGCAAGCACACCCTTGCCTTCGGC
>JBFKEC010000051.1:0-14236 GCA_041619315.1 Oceanococcus sp.
GGTCGAAGGCTCCGATTTGGTGGTGCAGGATGATGACTGCGTGTATATGCGAACCACAGCGGGTTTGCAGCAGGTCGATGTCATATACCGGCGTATTGATGATTTGTTCCTCGACCCTGAGGCGTTCAATCCGGATTCCACGCTGGGTGTCCCGGGTCTCATGCGCGCATGGCGCGCTGGCAATGTCGCACTGGCCAATGCGCCTGGCGCAGGGGTGGCCGATGACAAGGTGGTCTATGCCTTTGTGCCGGACATCATTCGCTATTACCTGGGTGAAGAACCAATCATCCCCAACGTGCCCACCTGGCAATGCGCCAAGCCCGACGAATGTGCCTACGTGCTCGAAAACATTGCCGATCTGGTGATCAAACCGGCCAATGAATCGGGCGGCTACGGCTTGCTCATCGGGCCGCATTCAACCCCGGCCCAGCGCCAGTCCACCATCGCCCAGATTCGCAAGGATCCGCGCAACTGGATTGCCCAACCCTGCCTGAATCTGTCGACAACGCCGACGCTCACGCCAAAAGGACTGGCGCCGCGCCATGTCGATCTGCGCCCCTTCATCCTGTCCGCGGACAAACAGTACGTCACCACAGGCGGGCTCACCCGGGTGGCGTTGCAAGAAGGTTCACTGGTGGTAAATTCCTCGCAAGGCGGAGGCAGCAAGGACACCTGGATTGTTGATGTACATGATATGGGCGACGCAGGAGATCGCGCATGATGCTGTCTCGCATTGCTGAACGTTTCTACTGGTTCGGGCGTTATCTGGAGCGTGCCGAAAATACCGCAAGGCTGCTCCTGACCTACTCGGACATGGTGCTCGACCTGCCCCTCAAGTCGCGCGTCAACTGGTTCCAGCTGGTCGAGATCACCGGCTCGCAACAGTCCTTCGAGCAGCATCACCGCAGTGCCGGTGAAATGGTGGTCCTGCGCTTCTTGATCGAAGATGAGGTCAACCCGGGGTCAATTCAAAGCTCGCTGAAATTCGCACGCGAGAACTTGCGAACCATTCGTGATCGCGTGCCCCGCGAGATGGTCGAGAGCATGAATGATCTGTGGGCCTATGTCGGCAGCGAAAGCCCCGGCTCGGTTCGCCGCAGCGCCGCGCGCATGCGCTTTTTGCGTGGCCTGATTGACCGTTGTCAATCCCTGCGCGGGCATATTCGCGGCAGTATGTGCCGCAACGATGCGTTCTATTTCCTGGCCATAGGGCGCATGCTGGAACGCACCGACATGACCACCCGCATCATGGACGTACGAGTAGACGACTTGCTGCCCGACGATGTGGAAAACCTGCCCGCCTTTGATGCGCTGCAGTGGATGAGCGTGCTGCGCTCACTCTCGGCCTATCAAATGTATCAGCGCGAAATGCATGGCCAGGTCAAAGCCAGCGCCGTCATAGAGTTTCTGTTTTCGAATGAGATTTTTCCGCGCTCGGTGTACTACGCACTGGACTCGGCCCGCTCATGTGCCCGGCATCTGCCGCGCAATCTCCCACTGGTCGCCGCTCTGGATGAACTGCTGAATCATATTGGCGATTTCAAAACCCGCCTGCTGGCCAGTGATCCCAGCTCACTGCGTGCAGCCATTGACGAGATCCAAGCTGAAATCAGCGATATCGACCGCCTGTTAAGTCATAATTACTTCCTGCACGACGCCGCGCAGATTCAGCAGCAGTAATTTTAAGGTTTGCCGCATTGGGTTCTCTATTCGACCGATATACGCGTGCGTCCAGCAGATTCGACGAACTGACTGGCGATGACGGACAGCTACGTCCGCATTGGCAGTATCTGGCCGGCGCTCTGGCCGAACTGGAGCGCAGTGACCTAAGCGAGCGCCAGGACGAGATGCGCCGCCTGCTGTTCGAAAACGGCATTTCCTACAACATCTACGACAAGGACAAGCTCCGCACCCGGGCCTGGCCCATGGACTTGCTCCCGCTGATCATGACCAGTCGGGAATGGCGCGAAATCGAAGTTGGGGTGGCCCAGCGCGCCGAACTGATGCGCCACATCATGCATGACCTGTATGGCCAACAGTTGCTCATTCGCCACGGCTTGCTGCCGCCGCAACTGGTGTTCGGACACCCTGGATTTTTGACCGCGTGTAGCAGTACGGCACTGCCGCTGGACCAGCAGATCATCCTCTATGGGGCGGACCTTGGTCGTGACCCACAAGGCAATATCTGGGTCACCGGGGATCGTACTCAAGCACCTTCTGGCATGGGCTATGCCCTGGCCGCTCGCACCGTAAGCTCGCGCGTGCTGCCAAGCATCTTTCGTGAATCCAATGTCCATCCGGTGCTGCCGTTTCTGCGCGACGTACGCAGCCGCCTGATTCAACTGGCCGAAGACGAGCTTGATCACATTGCATTGCTGACCCCCGGCCCGGCCAACGAAGCCCATGCCGAACACGCCTATCTGGCGCGCCAGCTGGGCCTGCCACTGGTCGAAGGCAGCGACCTGCAGATTACCGGCGGGGCCTGCTATCTGGTCAATGGCGAACAGCGCAAACCCATCAGCGTTTTGCTGCGGCGCCTGGACGACGATTACTGCGATCCGCTGGAACTCAATCGCCACTCCCTGCTTGGTGTTCCCGGCGGCCTGCAGGCCGTGCGCAACCGCACCCTGACATTCGCCAACCCGCTGGGTAGCGGCATTCTTGAAAACCCGGCATTGATGGCTTTTCTGCCCGGCATCTGTCATTTCCTGCTCGGCGAAGAACTCAAACTGCCCTCGCAGGGCACCTGGTGGTGTGGGCGCCAAAGCGATTTCGACTATGTCCAGGCCAACTGGGAAAGCATGGTCATCCGGACCTTCAAGCCCAACCGCAAGAAGCCCGCGCTGGCCGTCTGCCGCCTGAGTGAGAACGCCAAGCGCGGCTTGCTTGAACGTATCCGTGCGCGACCCGAACATTACGTGGCCCAAAGCATCAACGCCCACGCCAGCGTGCCCATGTTGGCCAACCATGAGGTGGTCAGCCACCCGGCAGAACTGCGCACCTTCGCGGTCAATGCCAAAGGTGGCTTCAGGGTTATGACTGGCGGGTTGGCACGGGTTGGCAGCCAACCGGACAGCTGGCGCTTTTCCAGCCAGCTGGGCGGGGTCAGCAAAGACATCTGGGTGCTGGCGTCCGAAGCCCAACGTTATTCTCAGACCCTGCCGCAATTCCTGCCCCGACTGCATTCCGGCACCAGTAGCCTGCAACCGCACATCTTCGAAAAATTGTTATGGCTGGGCCGCTACAGCGCGCGCGCCGAATTGCTTGCACGGATGTTGCGCATGGCCTTCGAACGGCTCGCCGATGCTCCGCCACAAGCCCCGGATGCGCTCACCCACACCTTGCTCAAGGCGATCACCTGGCAGTCCACGCTGTATCCCGGATTTGTTGGCCCCATGGGCGAAAATCAGCTCAATGATCCGGTCCCGGAACTGCTGCGCGTGACCTATACCGATCTGGCCGGCGGGCTGCGTCATGACATCACCGCACTGGCCGGCTCGGCCGACATTCTGCGCGACATTCTCGGACAGCAGATTTTCCGCAATCTGACGCAGCTTGAAATGGCGTTGCAGTTCCCTGGCGATTTCAGCGCTGCCCGCATGGCCGTGGACACCACACTGACCCAGCTGAGCAGTTTGCAGGGTCTGCTCTGGCGCACCATGACCGAAGATCGCAGCCGCTCCATGATTGAGGTCGGAATGAGTCTGGAGCAGGCTCTGGGCATGGTTCGACTGGTGCGCTCGTTCACCACAGATGGCGGCCCCAGCGCACTCGATCGTGCCGGCGGACTGCTTTTCGAACTGACCAATACACCGGGCGCTCTGACCCCCGATGTGGCCGAACCGACGCATTCCAGCGTGCTGCGTAACCTGCTGCTGTCGGACGCCAATGCACAATCACTGCGCTACCAGCTGATGATGCTGGAACGCCTGTTGCGCAGCCTGCAACCGCCCGGACACAGCGATCCGCTGGCCAGTGACATCACCACCCGGCTGACCCAGCTTGCGACCTGGGTGCCTGAACAGCGCGTCGACCCGGACGGGAATGTGCTTGAAGACAGTCTGACCGAGCTCGACAGCTGGCTGCGCACCTTGTCCGCCGGTGTCGAACAATGCTACCTGCCGCGTCGTCCGATGCGTCAGACCCAGCTGGTGGAGGTGGTCTGATGCGTTTTCGATTGCGCCACTACACCCACTACAACTACGCCGAGCCGGTCGATCAGGCCCACAATCAGGTGCGCATGATGCTGCGCGATGTGCCGCATCAACGCTGCCTGCAACGCGGCATTCGGGTACGCCCTGGTCCACGCTACGCCAAAATGCATATCGACTACTTTGGCAATCGGGTTTTGTATTTCGAGATCGATCGTGCCCATCGAGACGCCCGCATCTTCGCCACCCACATAGTTGAAGTTGATCAGCCCTACGCTCCCGATCCCGCACAGACCGCAGCCTGGGAGCATATTGCCGCGCGCCTGCATGGCATGGATGATGAAGAGGCACGTCCGCTGCAAATGTATCGATTGCCCTCGCAGTTGGTTGCCATACCGGACAGCATTGCCGAGCTGAGCAATCCGCACTTCAGCACCGGGCGGCCCATCCTCGAAGCGGTCAAGGCGCTGTCCGCCAGCATCTTCGAAAACTTCAAGTTCAACCCCAAGGCCACCACCATCGCCACACCAGTGGCCGAGGTGCTCAAGCAGCGTCAGGGTGTGTGCCAGGATTTTGCCCACCTGATGATTGCCGCCTTGCGCCACCAGGGCCTGGCTGCGCGTTACGTCAGTGGCTATATCGAAACCCTGCCACCGCCTGGCCAGCCGCGCTTGGTCGGCGCCGATGCGTCGCACGCCTGGGTCAGCGTGTGGTGTGGTGAGCATGGCTGGCTGGACATTGATCCGACCAACAACCTGACCCCCAGCGAATACCACATCACCACAGCCTGGGGCCGTGATTATGATGATGTGATTCCGCTCAACGGGGTGATCTTCGGCGGTGGCGAAGAGTCCAGCCTGACCGTGCGTGTGGACGTTGAGCGCCTTCCTGCGGGAGACGCTCAAACGCAATCTCAAACCCAATCACAAGTGCAATCGCAATCGCAATCAACCAGTGTTACGCATACCGGCGGCGATACCATTGATTGAGCGCAGCAGCGCCTCCTTCCAAATGTCATCATCGGGGCGCTGACGACAGCGCTGAATCAACAAGGTCTGGATGGCATTGAGTGGATCCAGATAGGGCCGACGCCGCTCCAGCGAACGGGCCAGGGCCGGATCATCACCAAGCAGTTCCTGTTGCTGGGTAATTGCCAGAATCTGCCGCTTGGTGCGTTCGTATTCTTCGCGAATCGCCGTGAAAATGGACTGGCCACCCTCGCCTGCCATCGCGGCATAACGCTCGGCAATATCCATGTCCGCCTTGGACAGCCCCATCTGCGTGTTGTTGAGAAAGTTGGCAAAGTACGGCCACTCGGCGGCCATTTTGCGCAAGCGCTCGAGCGCCTGTGGGTCGGCATTGGTGACCTGTTCCAGCGCACTGCCCACACCCAGCCAGCCCGGCAAGGTGTGACGCGATTGTGACCAGGCAAACACCCAGGGAATGGCTCGAATGGACGATTTTCCGCGTTCCGCCTGGCGCCTGTGACTGGGCCGCGAGCCAATATTCATCGCGCCGATATCGCTGACCGGCGTGGCCTCATAGAAGTAGTCGAAGAAGCCTTCGGTATGTTCGGTCAGCTGGCGATACCACGCCTCGCCAGCCTCGGCCAGACTGGCCATGGTGGCGAGAAATTCATCCGGCGCGTCTTCGCTGCGCAAGGCATGTTTGATCACCCCGGCAACACCCACGGTCAACTCGTAAACCGCAGTTTCCGGGTTGTTGTAGCGGTAGAAGATCATCTCGCCCTGCTCGGTGAACTTGATACGACCGTTAACCGTGCCCGGAGGCTGAGCCAGAATGGAGGCATGGGTCGGCCCGCCGCCGCGCCCGACGGTGCCGCCACGGCCGTGGAACAGCAAACACCCCACCCCTTGCTCGGTGCACAGACGGGTCACTTCGCGTTGCGCCCGATACAGATTCCAGCTCGAGGCCAGAATGCCGCCATCTTTGCAGGAATCGGAATAGCCGAGCATGACCTCCTGATCCCCGTCAGAGGCTTCCAGCATTTCCCGATATAGCGGATCACCCAGCAACGATTGCATGACCGGACGGATATGCGCCAGATCCTCGATGGTTTCGAACAACGGTGAGATGCGAATGCGGCAGTACGCGCCATCGGCATTCCAGCCGGTCAGGCGATACATCGCGGCCAGTGCCATAACCTCCAGCACATCGCTGGCGGCGTGGGCCATGGAGATCACATAAGCACCGAATACCTCCGGGCCAAACACGTTCTGGGCCTGCGCCATCATGCGAATCGGCTCCAGCACCTGACGCACCGGCTCGGTGAAAAACTCCATGGGCGGCGCTTCAGGCGGCTTGCGAATCACCCGCCCGAGCAATTGCATGCGCATGGCTTCGTCAAGCTCTTCGTAGTCGTCGCAAACGCCGGTTTCACGCAGCATTGCGGCGACCGCCTCTTCGTGGCGCGGCGACTCCTGACGGATATCCAGACGGGCCAGCGAAAAGCCGAAGGCTTCAGACGCAAAGATCAGATCCTTGAGCCGGCGATCCGCAATATTGGCATCGCCATGACTGCACAGCGAGGCGTGTATGAGCTTGAGATCCGCAACCAGCGCCTGGCTGTCGAAATAGCCGCCCGAGGCCCGGTGTGAGCGGCGTGCACGGTTTTCCAGCTCCTGCTGAACCTGCTGACTCATGGCCTGCAAACGCTTGCGCATCAAAAACAGTTTGCGCCGGTAAGGTTCCTGACTGAAGCGCTCAGGCAAGGCTCCAGTACGTTCAAGAAATGCCTGCTCATCGCTGCGCAAGGATTCCTCAAATGCCGCTGTGGGGGTACACCAACGCCGGGCATGCGAAAGCTCATCCATCAAGGCATCGGTTTCGCGCAGATAGAACCCCAGCACTTCGCGAATCTGCATGCGCAGTGCATACCAGGTGGTGTGCACGGTAACGAACGGATTGCCATCGCGATCACCACCCACCCACGAGCCGAAGCGCAATAGCGCAGGAAACCGAATGGTCTGATCGAAATGGCGTGACAAGGCACGTTCCAGATTGCGGCACAGCGCCGGCACTGCGGCAAAAATGGACTGGTGGAAATAATGCAGGGTGTTGCGGATTTCATCTTCCGCAGTGGGCCGCTGACCACGCAGCTCCTCGGTCTTCCACAGAATCTGGATTTCCCGCGTGATGGCTTCAAGCACTTCGGGCGACTCGCCGTGCTCAAGCGCCTCATTGGATGTGAAGATGCGGCGCAACGATTCCATCACCGTGCGGCTCTTGGCTTCGGTCGGGTGGGCCGTAAACACCGGGTTGTAATGCAGTCGCCCGAGCAGTGCTGAAAATTCGCGCGCCCCCATCCCGGCATCGACCGCGCTGCCCAGCGCTTCATCAAAAGAGCCAACCCACAGCCGTCCACCGTCGGCAACCTGACGGCGGCGTCCGCGATGCTGACACAGCTCGTCGGCCACATTGACCAGCTGGAAATAGATCGCAAAAGCCCGGATCACCTGCATCAGGGTTTCCGCATCCAGTGACTCGATCAGTGAACCCAGCGTATCAAGGGTATTGGCCGCGCTTTCCTGACCGCTGCGCAGGGCAATAAAACCGGTGCGCAACTCTTCTACCACTTCAAAAACGCCAGGACGGGCATGCTCGGCGATCACGTTCCCGAGCAATTTGCCCAGCAATTTGACCCGGGCACGCAGGGTGAAATCTTCAGCATCAACGGCCATGGTATTCATCAACGCATTTCCTCAAGTGCGGATCCAGGATCTTCATCGCCATCACCGGCTAGCGGGTCGGCGGGATGTTCACGGGTGGCCGGGCGTCCGGCGGCAATTGCCACGGCCCGCCGCGCACGGTTTTCTATGGCCTGCCAGTCGCCAGCGGCGACCAGCTCATCGGGGGCCAGCCAGCTGCCGCCGACACAGGGCACATTGGGCAGCGCCAGATAACGCTGCATAGCCTCCTCGCTGACCCCGCCTGTGGGACAGAATTCAATATCAGGCAAGGGCCCGGCAAACGCCTTGAGCGCATCCGGCCCACCCGCCACGTGGGCAGGAAAAAGCTTCAGCGCACGGAAACCGGCATCGCTGGCACGCATGACCTCGGTCGGCGTCATGACACCCGGCAGCAGTGGAATCGGGCGCAGACTTTCGAGCAAGGCCGGGGGCAACCCCGGCGACACCGCGAACGCAGCGCCGGCTTCGGCGCTGGCCAGCAAATCTGCCGGCGTGCGGACCGTGCCGGACCCGACAATCGCGCCGGGCACCTTGGCCATGACTTCCATCGCGGCAAGAGCACAGGACGAACGCAGGGTCACCTCCAGATAGGGCAAACCACCCGCCACCAGCGCTTGTGCCAGGGGCTGTGCGTGCTTGAGTTCTCGCACCACCAGCACCGGAATCACCGCCGCACCATGCATGACATCCTGAATCGTCAACACACTCATGAACTCACCATCTGACTAAAACACACTGGCCGCACCGGCTTCCGCACCGTTGTTGGCACGGCGCAAGTGGACAAACATTTCACGCCCGTATCCGGCTGGGCTGGGCGCAACGGCCGCAACCTCGCGCGCAGCCCACTGGGCCTCATCAACCAATGCTGAAAGCGTGCCTGTGCTCGCATCCAGCCGGACAATATCACCGTCACGCAATTTACCCAGCGGCCCACCTTCGGACACCTCGGGCGTGACATGTATCGCCGCAGGCACCTTGCCCGAAGCGCCCGACATCCGCCCATCGGTGACCAGTGCAACCTTGAATCCACGGTCCTGCAATATGCCCAGTTGGGGGGTGAGCTTGTGCAACTCCGGCATGCCGTTGGCGCGAGGCCCCTGGCCGCGCACCACCGCAATCAGATCGTGATTCATGCGCTCTTGCTTGAACGCCAAAATCATCTCGTCCTGGCTATCAAAAACCATGACAGGCGCCTCAACGACGCGATGCTCCGGCTTGACCGCGGACACCTTGATCACCGCGCGGCCCAGGTTGCCGGTCAACAGTCGCAAACCGCCGCTGGCGGCAAACGGATTGTCGATTGGCCGCAACACATCTTCGTCGCCGCTGTGCTCAGGCGCATCTTGCCAGCGCACCCCGCCATCATCGGCCAGGCGCGGTTCGCGGGCATACATACTCAATCCCGCGCCGGCGACGGTCTGCACATCCTCATGCATCAGTCCGCCGCGCAACAGTTCGCGGATGAGAAAACCCATGCCTCCGGCCGCATGGAAATGGTTTACGTCAGCGCTACCGTTGGGATATACCCGCGCCAGCAGCGGCACAACCTCGGATAGATCAGAAAAATCATCCCAGTTGATGATCACCCCCGCACTGCGCGCAATCGCAACAATGTGCAGGGTGTGGTTGGTCGACCCGCCGGTGGCCAGCAGGCCAACAATGGCATTGACGATGCAGCGTGCGTCAATGATCTCACCCACACCTGGCGCGCCCTCGTGGACCATTCGACCAGCCTGGCGTGCCGCCGCAGCCGTTAAAGCATCACGCAGCGGCGTGTTGGGATTGACGAACGCCGCGCCGGGCAAATGCAGGCCCATCACTTCCATCAGCATCTGATTGGAATTGGCCGTGCCATAAAAAGTGCAGGTTCCGGGCCCGTGATAGGCCTGCATCTCGGCCTTCAGCAGATCATCGCGTTCAACCTTGCCTTCGGCATAGAGCTGGCGGATGCGCGCCTTTTCATTGTTGGGCAGACCTGAGGTCATCGGCCCGGCCGGCACAAATACAGTCGGCAGATGACCGAAACTCAATGCCCCCATGAGCAGCCCCGGCACGATCTTGTCGCATACTCCCAACGCCAGCGTTGCATCGAACATGTCATGGGACAGCGCAATCGCGGTCGACATCGCGATCACGTCGCGTGAGAGCAGTGACAACTCCATGCCCGGCTGGCCCTGCGTCACCCCGTCGCACATCGCCGGCACTCCGCCAGCAAACTGCGCGGTGGCCTGAACCTCATGCGCAGCGAGTTTGATCAGGCCCGGGAAGCGACCCAGCGGCTGGTGCGCCGAGAGCATGTCGTTGTAGGCCGAGACTATCGCCAGATTGGGCCATTTCAGCGCAGCCAATTCGGCCTGATCCGCGCCTGCAGCGGCAAATCCATGCGCCAGATTGGTGCAAGACAGCTGCCCGCGCACCCGCCCCTGCCCCTTGGCAGCGGCAATTCTGGCCAGATACTCGCCCCGGCTGGCTTGACTGCGGGCTTCAATTCGCGCGGTGACATCCGCCACCACACGGTGCAGATTTTGAACCATTGAGGTGCTCCAATTTGCACGTTTGATCAGATGCTACGCTAACTCCCGTAGCAAAGACCGCGCCGACCCTGGCCGGTCTCATGCAGGAGGGCATCGATGGCAGGCGGCGAAAATTTCGACATGGTCATCTTCGGCGGCGTAGGGGATCTTGCAACACGCAAGCTTCTGCCCGCGTTGTACTACCTCAACCGGGACGGCCATTTTGTCAGCGGCAGCCGGGTGATCGCCTGTGGACGCAGCGAACTGTCGCGCGAAGCTTTCCAGCAGCACGCCGAACAGGCTTGCCAACGCTATGTGCGCGAAGGGGATCTGGACGATGCCGCGCTGAGCGCATTTCTGCAGCGCCTCGACTATGTCCGCGTGGATGCCGCAGAACCCTCCCATTTCAAGACGCTAGCCGACACCCTGGATCGCCAGGACCCAGACCGCACCCGGGTGTACTTCCTCGCCACCCGCCCGGACCTGTTCGCAAAGCTGTGCGAAAACATGGCCGCCGCCGGCCTCAACACCCCGGCCTCACGCGTGGTTCTGGAAAAACCTCTGGGCACCGATCTGGCCTCGGCCAACGAAATCAACTGTCGGGTCGGTGCAGTTTTTGCCGAGGAACAGATCTTTCGCATCGATCATTATCTCGGCAAGGAAACCGTTCAGAACCTGATGGCACTGCGTTTTGGCAACGCCTTGTTCGAACCGCTGTGGCGGCGCACCAACATCAGCGACGTGCAGATCACGGTGGCCGAGCTGGTGGGGGTTGAGGGCCGCGCCGACTATTACGACAACACCGGTGCCATGCGCGACATGGTGCAGAACCATCTGCTGCAACTGCTGTGCATGTTCGCCATGGAACCGCCCTGCTCGAATGAAGCCAATGCGGTGCGTGACGAAAAGCTCAAGGTGTTGCGCGCACTCAAACCATTGAGCGGACAGGCGGCACTCAGCCACACGGTGCGCGGTCAGTACCGTGCCGGCGCGATCAATGGTGAGGCGGTGCCCGGCTATCTCGATGAGGCTGGCGTCGCCCCTGACAGCACCACCGAGTCCTATGCCCTGATCAAGGCCCATGTCGACACCTGGCGCTGGGCCGGCGTGCCGTTCTATCTGCGCACGGGCAAGCGCCTGGCCGAACGGCGCGCCGAGATCGTGGTCAATTTCCGACCGGTGCCGCTGAATATTTTCAGCAAGGACATGGGCAACCTGCCGGTCAACCGCATGGTCATCCGCCTCCACCCCAATGAGGGCATACGCCTGCATGTTCTGGCCAAGCAGCCGGGGCCAGCCATGCGCCTCAAACCGGTCGGCCTGCATCTGGATTTTGCCAGCACCTTCAAGGTGCGACCGCTGGATGCCTATGAACGTCTGCTGACCGAGGTGATTCGCGGCAACCTGACCTTGTTCATGCGTAACGACGAGCTTGAAGCCGCGTGGCGCTGGGTCGACCCGATCATTGCAGCGTGGCGCGACAGTGGCGAGGCACCGCGCAGCTACAACGCCGGCAGCTGGGGCCCGTCCTCTGCCGTATCGATGCTCGCGCGCGACGGCATGGTGTGGAACGAAGAAGTCGAAGATGCCCGCTGAAGTGATCCAGTGGCAGCGCTTTGACAGCCCCGCCGCACTGGCCCAGGCACTGGCAAACAGCGTCGCAGATTCGCTGCGCGATGCCCTGTCTCAACGCGGCCACGCGTCATTGGTGGTCTCCGGAGGGCGAACGCCCACAGCGCTGTTTCATGCACTGTCTGCCCAATCGCTGGACTGGGCACAAGTCAGTGTCATACCGGCGGATGAGCGCTGGGTCGATGAAAACGACAGCCAAAGCAACGCGCGCATGATTCGTCAGGAATTGCTGCGCGACCGCGCGGCCCCGGCACAGCTGCACAGCCTCAAGCAAGCGGCTGCGACGCCCGAAGACGGCATGGATGCGTGCAATCGCATGCTCAGCCAGATCGCCTTGCCATTGGATGTGGTTATTCTGGGCATGGGCCTGGATGGCCACACCGCCTCGCTATTCCCAGACGCCCCTGAATTGCCTCAGGCGCTGGCCAGCCCCGCGTCCTGCCATGCATTAAGACCCGCAAGCCAGCCAACCGCCCGGATCAGTCTGACCCCGGCAGTTCTCAACACGGCGAATCGCCAAGTGCTGCATATCGAAGGGGATGAAAAACGCATCGTGCTCGAGGCCGCAATGGCGCAACCGCAGCCATTGCTTTATCCCATTGCCATGGCGCTGACAGGCAAGCCGTCAACGCCACTAGAGGTCTACTGGTCGCCTTAAGCGCCGGATCTCAGGACAAGCCGCCCGCGGCTTTGAGATCGTCACATTCGGCTGCACTAAACCCCCAATCCACCAGCACATCCTGGGTATCTGCACCGTGCGGACGTGAGCCATAGCGCACTTGCGATGGCGTGCGCGAGAAGCGCGGCGCCGGTGCCGGCTGGGTCATGCCGTCGACGTCGATATACGTCTGACGCGCCGCATTGTGCGGATGGTCAGCGGCTTCATTGAAGTCCAGCACCGGTGCGAAACACACGTCACTGCCCTCCATCAGCTCACACCATTGAGCCTGAGTCTTGGTCTTAAACACTGCAGCCAGCTTGTCTTTCAAATCCGGCCACAGCGCGGGATTGTTCTGGTTACCAAACACCTGCGGATCAAGCTGGGCTTTTTCCAGCAGCAAGGCGTAGAACTGCGGTTCAATCGAACCAATCGAGACATATTTTCCATCCTGGGTTTCGTACACATCGTAGAAATGCGCTCCGGAATCCAGGAAATTGGAACCCCGCTTGGACTTCCACATGCCCATGGCCTGGAGTGAATGGAACATCGCCATCAGCACCGCCGAGCCATCGGTCATGGCCGCATCCACCACCTGCCCCTTGCCCGATTGACGCGCTTCCAGCAACGCCGCCAGCATGCCCATGACCAGGAACATGCCACCGCCACCGTAGTCGCCGACCAGATTGAGTGGCGGTACCGGCTTTTCACCCGCGCGGCCAATGGCGTGCAGCGAGCCGGTCAGGGAGATGTAGTTGATGTCATGGCCAGCGGCCTTGGCCAGTGGGCCAAACTGGCCCCAGCCGGTCATGCGTCCGTAGACCAGCGCGGGATTGCGGGCGAGACATTCATCTGGCCCCACGCCGAGCCGTTCCATCACACCCGGGCGGAATCCTTCGAACAGGATGTCCGCCTTCTCGACCAGCTTCAGCAGGGCTTCGATGCCTTCGGCGGATTTGAGATTCAATGCGATCGAGCGCTTGCCGCGCCGCGCACAGTCCGGCAAAGCCTGCTTGCCCGAACGTTTTTCCACCGAAATCACCTCGGCCCCCATGTCGGCCAGCAGCATGCCGGCGAACGGGCCCGGACCAATGCCCGCGATTTCTATAACTTTGACGCCTTTTAGTGGCCCCATGGCTCTCTCCAGATAGTGCATGCGACTGACCGGCTTCCAGTCGGGCTGATCACGCGCCGCTTCGCGGTTCCCGTTGGATTGCCGCACGATTGGCTGTCAGCGCGACAGGACATCCTGTCCTGGCGCACTTCGATTCGCCGTCCTGGCGAATCGCCATCCATCGCACGGCAATCCAACGGCGCGCGCTCTTCATGCCCGACCAAAAGCCGGTCAGCCGCTCCAGCCGCAGTGCCGGCCGGGTTCATGTTTTTGAGATGACATGCCTCTCAGAGGCGATCCGTTCTTGTGCGAACGTAAAGGCGACTCGCTGCACGTGTGCTGCAAGGACCAGCACAGCGGCGAGCTTGTCGCTGTCGTGCCCTGCGAGCAACTGCGCGCCGCCTTGCAGTAGACGCTGTGCGCTGCCACTGGCACGCTGCAAGGCGGCGAGCGCTCAC
>JBFKEC010000052.1:0-14189 GCA_041619315.1 Oceanococcus sp.
GAACAACTGGCCATGGGCAAGCAGCTCTATCACGGTGTCTGCGCCGTGTGCCATGGCGTGGCCGCCATCGCCAGCCCGCTGGTTCCGGATCTGCGTTACATGTCGGCGCAAACGCATGAGGACTTCCACAACATCGTGTCGGGTTCGCGCGCGGTTGAGGGCATGCCACCCTTTGGCCATTTGCTGCCTCCAGAGCAAATTGAGCTGATCCGCCAGTACCTGGCAAAACTGAGCCATGAACTGGTCGCACGGGACACCCATGCCACTGCGAAATAAGCTGTTCGCACTGGGGCCAGCATGGCTGCTTGCCATGCTGGCTCCGCCTTGCGCTGCCCAAGCGGTGCGGCTGGATACCTTGACGGTCAACGCCCCACAGACGCCGCCACTGGCGCTCTCTGGCGTGACCGCAGATGCGCTCACCTCAGTGGATCAACGCAGTCTGGCCCAGTGGCTCAATTACAGCCCCGGTGTGTTCGCACTCAATGGCGACAACGCCGCGCAGGGTGTACGCGTTTCGATACGTGGCTTTGGTGCTCAGGCCGCGTTCGGCGTGCGTGGCATTCGAGTCAGCCTGGACGGCATCCCGCTCACGCTGCCCGATGGGCAGAGCGACCTGGATATGCTCGATCTGGCCCTGCTCGAGAGCGTCAGCGTGGTGCGTGGGCCCAGTGCCAGCCTGTTCGGCAATGCCAGCGGTGGCGTGGTGACCTTGAACAGCCGCGCGATCACTCCTGGCGAAGCGCGTTGGCGCGCCGAAGTGCGTGGCGAAGGCGGGCGCAGCATTCGCGGCGAGATCAGCGCCGCAGCTGGCAGCTCGGCATTGCGCGCCTCGATCGCTCAATCACACTTCGACGGACCGCGCGACCACAGCCATACGGATGCCCGCTGGACGCATCTGAACTGGGCGAATGAAGGTAGCGACTATCGCCTGAGCGCCGGACTGAGCGATCTGCAAGTCGATGCCTTGGATCCCGGCGCGCTGACCGCCAGCCAAATGCGTGACGATCGCGACGCCGCGCGTGATGCCAATGTTGCATACAACGCCGGCGAGAACATCCGCCAGCAACGCCTACATGCACGATGGGAACAGCAGATCAACGCACGCTGGCAATTTGATGGTGTGAGTTACGTTGGTCAGCGTGACTTCGCCAACCGCCTGCCCTTCAGCAACGCCGGGCAAACTGCATTCGAGCGCAGCTTCGCAGGCCTCGGCCTGACCTTGAACGGCACGCATCAGACCCTGCTGAATCGACCACAGCGACTGACCGTCGGGCTCGACAGTCAATGGCAGTCGGATGACCGAAAACGCTACGACAACAACAGCGGCGGGCTGCGTGGCGAGTTGAAACAGAGCCAGCAAGAGCGCGCACAGTCTGTAGGGATCTTCGTGCGTAACAGTGTGGCTCTGAACCCCGAATGGGAACTCAGTGCAGGACTGCGCCACGACTGGCTGACCCTCAAAACCAGTGACCGCTTCCTGGCCGATGGCAATGACAGCGGGCGCCGCCAACTCAATGATCTGAGCGGCGATCTCAACCTGCAACGCCATCTTGGCCCGCACGCGTTTTACCTGCGCCTGGCCACGGCCTACCAAACGCCGACCATCAATGAACTGGCCAATCCCGCCGGTGGCGGCTTCAATCCGGACCTGGAATCAAGCCGCTCGCACGGGCTTGAGCTTGGCTGGCAGACAGACACCGCGCTGTGGCACACCCAATTGATCGGCTTTGTGATTCAAAGCGAAGACGAACTGCAGGCTTACGAACTGGAAGCCCAACCGGGACGCAGTTTTTACCGCAATGCCGGACAGAGCCAGCGTTATGGCGCCGACCTGGCAGTGGCCTGGGACAACACCCGTTGGCGCGCCGATCTGGCCTACAGCCTGCTGATCGCAGAGTATGCCGAGGGCGAACTCGACGGCTTGCGTCTACCCGGCCTGCCACGCCAGACCCTGAACCTGACGGCCACGCGCACGTGGAGCAAATATTCGCTCGCACTCAATCTGGTCGCCCGCGATGAGTTGTATGCCAATGACGCCAACAGCCTCAAGGTTCCTGGCCATGCACGCGCCAACCTCGTAGGCCGCTGGACTGAGCAGCGTAGCGATCATGAATTCACTGTGGAATTGGCCATCGACAACCTGCTGGCCACGGAGTATGCCGACAACATTCGCATCAATGCCTTTGGCGGTCGCGCATTCGAGCCGGCCGGTGGCCGGCTCGTGCGCGCCAACCTCAATTGGCGATATTAATTGCCGGAGTGATGCCTAGTCCTGACGTTCGCTCCACTTCTCGCGCGCCTCTTTGCATTTTTCCGGATTGTCCTGGCACCACTGTTTGCGCTGAGCGCGCTTGTCCTTCATGTTCTGCTTGGCCTCATCACACTTCTCAGGGTTGTCCTGGCACCATTGCTTGCGCTCTGCCGCCTTGTCCTTGAAGCGTTGCTTGGCGTCAGAACAGTCCTGTGGATTGTCCTTGCACCAGGCCTTGGCCTTCTTGGCATTGTCTCGATAGTTGGCCTTGGCCTGCTTGCATTCCTGCGGATTGGCCTCGCACCAGGCTTTGAACTCTTCACCGCGCGGTGCGGCATTGGCCACGCTGCCGAGCATTCCTGCCGCCAGCGCGATTGTGATCAGATACTTCATATATAACCTCCTGTTAAAAGCACACATGCAACGGCATGCACGCACAATGGTTGACCTGATCCCCCATGTCCTGCGGATTCAGCCTACTCCTACTGTGCCGACAAGAAAATGACAGGGCCACACGGGGCACATCTATTGCATGAGCGTGCGCATGACATCGCACGCCCTTTTCTATCGACGCCTGCACTGGATGCCCCTGCTATTCGGGATTGCCTTTGGCTGGCTGTCGCTGGGCGGGCCGGCCATGGCCAGCGAACAGGAAAGTC
The DNA here is from genome assembly GCA_041619315.1 of Oceanococcus sp. Taxonomy (GTDB): domain Bacteria; phylum Pseudomonadota; class Gammaproteobacteria; order Nevskiales; family Oceanococcaceae; genus Oceanococcus. Next base: position 2,911 of record JBFKEC010000052.1, read on the forward strand.
GCGAGCGCATTGAGCGGGCCGCCAGTGAGCATGCCCGCAGCCAGGCGGGCGGTGGTCGCCTGCAGATTCAGGCACGCCTGCCCGACACGCGCCTCAACCTGCCACGCTGCACCCAGCCGCTGGAAGCCCATTCCAGCCGCTTCAGCCAGCGCATGCAGGTCAAGGTCAGCTGTCCAGGAACGTGGGCCCTGTATGTCCCGGTCAACGTCACTCAACAAAAGCAACTGGTGGTGATGACTCGCAGCCTGGCCAGCGGCGAGATTGTCAGCGCCGCGGATGTCACGCTGAGCTGGCAGCAACTCAAGGACATTAGCTACGGCCATTTCGAACGCCTGGATGGCGTGATTGGCCGCAAGATGGCCCGCTCTGCCCGTGCCGGCCAGATTCTGCGCCCCAATCAGTTGCGTCAGGCGTTCAGCGTACGCAAGGGTGATACCGTCACCCTGCTGTCGCGTGTCGGCGGGGTGGAAATCCGCAGCCGCGGCACGGCCGAACATGATGCGGTTGAAAATTCCGCAGTGAGCGTCAAAAACCTTTCGTCGGGCAAACGCGTACAAGGCTACGCGCGTGGCGGTGGCATTGTGGAAATTCAAGGCTGATGAAAATCGGCACTAAAGTATTGCCCATGATGGCCGATAACGGTTCCAAACCCGCCGTCTGCTGCCCAGGACAACGCGCATGAACAAAATCCAACAAAACGGCCTTCAGTATCTGGCCACCCGCCCTCTGAACAAGGAAGCGGCTGCCAATACCGGCTCCAACGCTGCGCAAGCGGCGCAAAATGCCGGCTCTGGCGACCGCCTCAGTCTCAGCCATCAAGCCGACCGCCTCAGCCAACTCAGCGAGCTGGCCAAGGCCAGCCCGGATATTGACACCAGTCGAGTGGAATCGCTGCGCCAGTCCATTGCCAACGGTGAATACACCGTTGATGCCAAAGGTCTGGCCAGCCGCATGCTCGGCAATGCCAGTCAACTGGATGCACTGAACAGCTAAACATGAGCACGCTCTGCGACCTACTTGAAAATCAATGCCTGCATACGGCCCAGCTCATCGATGTACTGGAACGCGAAAGCGCAGCCGTACTGCGCGGTGATATTGATGCCCTGCAGACCATTGGCCTGGAAAAAGAAGCGTGCTGTGAGCACATTGGCGCACTGCAAGAGAAGTGGCCCTCGCCGTTACGCTCCGCGCATGCTCAGCGCTGGGCGCAAAGCCAGAGCCCTGAAGTGGCAAGCACCTGGGCCAAATTGACCAGCAATCTGCGTCAATGCCGGCGAAAAAATGACGCCAACGGCCTGCTAATTGCCGAGCGCCAGCGCTACATTGCGCAGCAGCTCGCGCCCCAGCCAGCCCCAACGTATGGGGCCCAGGGTCAAGCCGGCACGATCACCGACTCGACCTGGAACGCCAGCGTCTGAATCAAACGCCAGCCTGATGCAAGGCAAATTTCACGGCGAACACCACCACTGCAATAAACAGCGCGGTCATCACCACACCCAGAATGATGAAATGACTGGCCTTGCCACGGCTGAAGTCACGCTCTCGATTGTTCCGGCTTTGCACACCAAAGAATGCCGCCAGAACACTGAGCATGGTTTGCCATAACGACGGCGCACGCTCGTCATGGCGCTCATCATCCGCTTGCTTGGTCATGCTCAGTAATCCGCAAGCAGTGCGTTGGTCAGCTTCTGGTCTTCCGGCGACTTGGCCTTAATGTCCTCGGCAACCAGCTTGGCCACTTTGCCGCCAATCAGCGGAATGCCGCTTTCAATGCTCCAGTGGACATGGTTCTCGGCACCACTGGCCCCCTGCTTGAGTTCCATCTCCGCAGAAATTCGGACCGGCGCGCCAACCAGTTCAATATTGATTTGCCCACGACGGCTGGCGCGATCCCAGATGTCTTCCTGAATCACGGTCATGCTGCCACCGCCAAGCACTTTCTTGGCGAAGCCAGGTACAGGAACGTGCAAGGGCATGCTGCGCTTGACCTTGATCTGGAATTGCTTGTCGTCGCTGTTGTTTTCGAGAATCTCGTAACTGTCCGCAGCCTGATCATATTTCTTTTCGAAATACGCCCGATCGGTAAACATCGTCATGACCGTGTCGGCATCGCGTTCGTAACAATAAACTTCTTCGAATTTCATCAAGTGGTCCGGATTGGATGGTGAATCAGCGCCGTGCTTTCTTACGCAAGCTTCGCGGCATGAAATAGCGGTCGTCATAGCTGACCGAAAAATCGTTGGGTTTGTCTTCGTTGGCCAACGCGGTCATGAAATAACGCCCAGACTGGAAATCATAAATGACCTCGGGCACGCCGCCCACTGCTTGCACGTTCTGGGTGAAGACCTGATGGGCTTCCTGCAACTTGTACAGCACACCACGGCGGTCATAGCAGTCCACCGAGTTGATCGCCCAGGAGTCCTCTTCGACATAGAACGTGCGCCGCCCGAAGGTGTGACTGGTGCCCTCACGCAACTCGCTCTCGACCACCCACACACGCCGCAATTCGAAGCGCGGCAATTCAGGATTGATATGGTGAGGCGCAACAATCTTGTCGTACGTGATTTTGGGGCTGCCGATACGATAGGAGTTGTATGGCAGGTACATTTCTTTCTTGCCCACCAGCCGCCAGCGATAACGATCCAGTGCACCGTTGTACATGTCGACCTGATCGTTGAACTGATTGCCGTCCGTACCCTCGTAGGGGTTGTCGTAGGCCACATTGGGTGCCCGTCGTACACGCCGCAGGCCCGGGTTATAGAGCCAGGCGTTACGAATTTCTGCCGACTGATCTGCAGTTTCATGCACCAGCAGCAATTGCCCGGCGTTGCGAGGCGGAGCCAGGATTTCCGACAGGTAGTAGAGCAGGAAGTCGCTTGAGGTCCCGTTGTGATCCACGTTGGTGTACGGGAATTTCACATCCTCGATCAACTTGGAAATCTGGTAGCTGCCGTCCGGCTGGGCGATCACTTGATTGTTGTAGCGCCGCACCGAGTAACCGCGCCAGCGTGTCTTGTGATTCCAGATCACCTCAGCACCAACGGTCGGTATTGGAAACGGAATGCCGTGAATTGCATTCTTGACCGAGTCGGTGCCGATCAGCCTGGTCTCCACCGCATTGCGTTGGGCCGCTTCCAGAATGTGCTCCGGCCACGACACTGTGCGATGGGTCTTGTACACATTCATGCGATAGCTTTCCGGGAAGCGCTGCAGCAAGGTTTTGTGCCCTTCGCTGAGTTGCTCCTCGTACTCGGCCATGTTGGCCGCACTGATCGTAAACAGTGGCTTTTCGGCTTCAATCTGGGGATTGGCCGGGACCTCCCCGGCCACCTGCCCTTTGCGTGGCAGCCCACCTGTGTATTCCGGAATGGTGCCGGCCTCATTGGCCGCCTGCTCGGCACCGAAGCGCGTCAGATCGCGCCCCAGTCGCTGTGCCTCTTCAGCACTCACCGCAGCCCATGTCGCGGGCACCTGCAAAAAAACCCAAACGGTGGCCATGGCAAAACCACCTGTAACGCGCATCAGGGTACTCAAATCGTCTCCTCCCCCGTTGTTAGACCGGAATCGTTGTCCGTCAATTTTTATGGGTTCAAGAGTAGCCCCCGAAAGCAAAATTGCAAAATGCAACGCGTTCGGTTGGTGAGAATTAGCGGCTGTACTTGTTCTTCACTGACGCAGGCATGAATTCGCGTTCATCCATACGCTCGGGGTCCACCGCCGGCCAGGGATCGTCGTTGCTCATGCGATTGATGAAGTAACGCCCATCCTTGAGATCGTAGGTCACCACCGGCATGGCATTGGCCCACTTGCGGTCATACATCGGGGTCAGATGCCCTTCCTGGAAACGCCACAACTGGCCTTTGCGGTCGTAATTTTCGACCAGCACCACGTTCCAGGAATCCTCGTCGACATAGAAGCGCCGGGCACCGAAGCTGTGACGCTTGCCGCCACGCTCGTTGGCTTCAACCAACCAGACCCGGTGCAATTCGTAGCGCGTGTCCTGTGGATTCATGAAACCCGGCTGCAGCAAGTCGGCATTGGACCCGTGCGCATCATTCAGGCGATAGGCGTTGTACGGAAGCAGCACATCGCGCTTGCCGAGAATTTTCCAGTCATAGCGATCAAACGCGCCGTTGTACATATCGACCATATCGACAAACGCGACCCCGCCCGAGCCCGGGAACGGATTGTCATAGCCCACCGGCGGGATACGAAACATCTTGCTTACACCGGGCGGGATAACCCAGATCGAGCGTTCACGCTCCATCTGGTTGGCAGATTCGTGGACCAGTGCAGTAAAGCCCATGTTGCCGCTACCCGAAAAGTTGGTCAGGTAATAGAGCAGCACGTTGTCTCGCGACAGATCGATGGGATCGGCAATATTGGCGTAGCGGTACAACACGCGCTCGGTCTGGCGGAACTGTTCACTCATGCTGCCATTGGCGAGCATCAGCGCCTGGCGTGTTTGCAGCTCCATCGCATCGCCGCGGTAGCGCACGCGATGGTTCCACATCACCTCTACACCATTCCCTGGGCTTGGGAATGGAAAACCCAGCTTGGCCCCGGTCAGGGCATCCGAACCGAGCAGCTTGGCGCGTCCACGGTTGGCCTGAGTCGCATCGTAAATCGCCTGGGGATAAGCCACGCTGCGACGACTTTCAAACACCGGCATGCGATATTCGGGATGTTTTTGGAACAACGCACGGTGGCCCATGCTCAGATCGGCTTCATGCTCGCGCCAATTGTCTGCGGTGATCTGGTACTGCGCGCGATCGCCGGCAAAGGGGTCTTTGAGCCGCTGACCCGGGGCAAAGCCTTCGGGCCACTCTTCCTCACTCAAGCCGCCAGTCCAAGCCGGAATACGGCCATCCGGACTGCCCGTGCGCTCGGCACCCACCGGCGTAAAGCCCGAGCTGGCGCGCGGCCCGCGTGTGCGCTCACCATCACTGCGCCCGGCCTGAATGCGCTGCCCCTGGAAGCGCCCACTGATCTCACCCGCATCGCTGGGCCGCACGGCCGCCATACGCACCGCATTTTCGCGCGCCAGCCCGCTGTCCAGATAGGCCATCCATTGCTTGGCGCTATCACCGCTGGATTTGTACTCACCGGCGGCCGAAAACGCCTGACGTGCCGCGCTGAAGTTCTGCTGCTGATACAGGGCTACACCGAGCATCATATGGGCTGCGCCAGCATGTCGTCCGGCCCCTTTGCCCAATGCGGTCTTGAGCGCGCTGGAGGCCGCCGACCAGTCGCCGCGATCAAACTGCAACTGGCCCAGCTGCAGGTACAGACTGGCTTTGCCAGTGGCCGCAGCTGCATCTTGCAAGGCCGGAATGGCGAGCAGATGTTCACGCGCAGCGACCCAGGCCGCCGCAAGCATTTCCAGCGTGCCCGGCTCCCGTGCCAGCACCCCGCTTTGCAAGCCGTCCTGCAACAACGAGGCCGCCTCAAATGGAACCCCGTTGGCGAAAAACAGCTGGGCAAAGCGCATGCGGTCCTCGCCGCCCTCCAGCAAGCCCAACCGGAAGGCCAGGTCCATCGCCGCCAGTGCGCCGGCTGGGTCCTTGCGTGCAATCTGGTAAGACGCCAATTGCTGCCAATAGCTGAGCTGTCCGGGCGCCTCAGCAAGAGCCTGCTGAATGTAGTTCACCGCCTCGCGATGTCGATTGAGCCCGGCTGCAGCCGCCGCAGCCAGCGCATACCAGTCATGCGGCGGTTCACGGGTTTGCTTGAGCGCGGCCTCAATCAGCGGCAGCGCCTGGCGAAACTGTCCGGTCTGGGCATAGGCGCCGCCGAGCACCAGTTGCAAAGCCGGCGACGGCTCCTTCTCGGCGGCCAGTATCGGCGCCAGTTCACGAATGACCGCCGGATAATCCTCAGCCGCGGCGAGCATGACTGCCAGTTGCTTTTGCATTTCCTTGGCGGCAAATCCGGACAAGGCCTTTTTGCCCAAAGCCTGCTTGAGAAACTGTGCGGCGGCCTTGTCATTGCCTTCGGCCTGCGCCTTGGCCGCCAGGTCACGCAATATCATGGCCTCGGCATACGGATTGCCCTTGGCCTCCTTGAGCGCGCTTTCGGCATCGTAGGTTTTGGCCGGCTGGGCCTCACCGCCTGATATCACGCGCGACTCACTTTCGTATTGCTGTGCACCCAACGGTGTAACCGCCAGCAGCGAAGTGATCAGGAGCAGTTTGCGCATCATCGATCAGTTCCAGTTGTACTGGTAGTCACCCAGCTTGAACTCGAACTTCTGTTTGACCTCGCGGGTCTGCTTGGAAGACGGGTAGATCCAGTTCTGGATGCTTTCGATCATGGCCGTCTCGAACACCCCGCGCGGTTTGGCATCGATGATGCGAATGTTCTCGACGCGCCCGTTGGGGCGCACATAAAAGACCACCTCTACCCAGCCTTCTATGCCCTGTTCGTAGGCGTACTGGGGAATCTGCGGACGCGCTGTGGACAGGGGCACCAGACGCTCACCCTTGAAACCCTTGCCCTGCCCGTAGCCACTGCCACCGTTCCCGGCAAAGCCACCAAAATTGTTGCCCGACAAACCGCCACCGCCGGGCTTGACCTTGGGCACGCTAAAGGCCACCGACTGGGTCTGCGCGGCCGGCATCGGCACGCTGGCATTGAGGCTTAAGCTTACGCTTGGCACCGAAGGCGGTGACGGCGGCGCTTCACTCAAGGATGCAGCCGCCGAGGACTCGGTTTCCTCAGGCTCTGGAGCTTTGGCCACCACCACCGGTTGCTGATCCAGACGCTCGGCGACCTGACCTTCCGGTGGCGTGACCAGCCATTGCATCAGCCAGAACAGGCCGAGGGAAATCAGCACGGCGGCGCAAAAGGCGATGGGCAAACGCATGAGGTCGATCAGTCCTGGGTGGCTGCGACAGAAATGGTTTCGACACCGCCCAGACGCAACTGGTCCATGACTTTGACCACCAATCCATGGCGCGCATCTGTATCCGCTTGTATCACCGCCGCGGCTTCCGGGTTCTCCAGCCGCAAACGCTCAACCTGGGTACGCAGGGCGCGCAGGTCCACCATCTGCCGGTCGATCCAAATCTCACCCTCTGGGGTGATCGCGACATAGATGCTGCTGGCTTCCTGGCGCTGAGCGGTGCTCGCATCGGGGCGTTTCACATCAACCCCGGCCTCCTTGATGAAGGACGTGGTCACGATGAAGAAAATCAACATGATGAACACGATGTCCAGCATCGGTGTCATGTCGATCTCGGTATCGTTGACCTGCCCGGTGTGACGTTTGACCCTCATCAACCAAACCTCATGCTATCGGCCAGCTGTTGCACCAGCCGGCGGGAAAAAGAACGACAACGGGACACGTAAAACAGGCCTGGCAAAGCCAGCACCATGCCCGCCATGGTTGGAATGGTGGCGCGCGACACCCCCGCTGCCATGGCTTTGGCATCCGAGCTGCCATTGAGTGCCATCACGTCGAAAACCTGGATCATCCCGGTCACCGTACCCAGCAGACCGACCAGCGGGCAGATCGCAACCAGGGTCGCGATCACGCTGATACCGCTTTCCAGATCAATCCGCGCCTCTGAAATCGTGGCCTCACGAATCCGATGGGCACGGACCGAAGAACGGTCCGCGCGGGCGCGCCATTCATCGCGCCACAAGCGTGCCTGACGCGGGAACTGAAAACGGAAATACCAGATCCGCTCGACCACCAGCGTCCACAGTACCACCGCCACAAACAGCAGCACGTAGAGCATGGGACCGCCACGCTCGAAAAACTCCAGCAGGGACTGTATGCCCTCAGGCACGGAGCGCCGACTCGCTGGCTTGCTGTTCCTGACGCCGCGCAATCATGCCGGCGCTCTGCTCATCCAGCATCTGGATCAGCACGCGCGAGCGGGCGGCCACCAAGCTGTGCAAGAACAGCAGCGGAATCGCCACAACCAGACCCAGCACGGTGGTCATCAGCGCTTGCGAGATGCCCCCGGCCATCAATTTCGGGTCGCCGGTGCCGAACAGCGTAATCGCCTGGAAAGTCTCGATCATGCCGGTCACGGTACCCAGCAGACCCAACAACGGCGCCACCGCAGCGAGCAGCTTGATGCCGCCTTGCAGGCGTTCCAGCTTGGGCGTTTCCTTGAGGATGGCCTCGTCGATCGCCAGCTCCAGGGTTTCCATATCCTGCTGCCCGGCCTCGCGTGCAGCGAGCAGAATGCGTCCCAGCGCGTTGCCATCTTCGGGTTGCTCCAGCTTGTTGCGCTGGGCAAAAATCTTGCGCCCCTGACGCAGCAGGTAGAGCACCTGAAAGACCGCCATCAGCGCACCGATCAGGCCCAGCGCCAGAATAATCACCCCGACAACACCGCCCTGAGCAATACGCTCCTGCAGGCTTGGGCTGACCACCAGCAAACTGAACAGGGTGCCCCGCGTGGGGTCGATCAGCACCGTATCGGCATCACGCGTGATGCGCTCCAGCCAGCTGCCCGGTTGGCGCGGTAGCACTTCAACCCGGCGGCTTTGCGGCTGGTACTGCAGATACCGGTCGTCGGCGGTGGCGGCGAACACACCGTAACGGGTGATTGTGCTCTTGACCGGCTCACCATCCGCGTCGATGTATTCACCTTCGAAGCTTGCAATCCGACCGTTCTCGGTCATTTCACGCTGCAGCTCGTACCACAGCGACTCAATATCTTCGGGCGCGGGTATGCCTTCAGTGCGCGAAAGACTGGTCAGAACCTGCAAGCGCTCAGGCAACTGCGCCGACACCAGCGAATCCGCCAGCAAGGCCTGGCTATCGCCAGCAGCCTGACGAAAAACGGTGCCTAGCTGCTCCAGATCACCGCTGCGTTCCTTGAGCGTGGTCTTGAGTTTATCGATGTCCTTTTCATTGGCGCTGAAACGCGCGCGCAAGGATTCCGCACTCTTTTCCAGCGTAGCCGCTTCGGCTCTGGCCTTGCGATACAGCGATTCCTGCTCGTTCTTGTAATTGATGAAACGCCGCTCACGTTCGGCATTGATGGTCCGCCCTTCGGCCTGACCACGTTTCACCCCTTCGAGCAGTTCATCCAGGGTCTGCTGGGTGGACGACTGAGCGAGCGCAGACGTACTGGCCAGCAGCACAATGACACCGGCAACAACAAAATGACGCCCCATCAAGATGCTCCTTTGACCGGCAATGGCAGCAGTTCAGGTGCAGCTTGTTCACTGGCCACACGCAAGCCCTTGCGAATGGCCGAAACCTGACCCGACGGCACCGCATCCCAGCGCTCCTGACCACGGTTCCACTGCCACGCTGACTGACCATCAAGGCTCAGGTAGTACCACGCCATGCGTCCGATGCGCAGGTAGTCGACGATCTGCGAGTCACCACTGAGTGGTCCACGCCAGGCCTCCAGACTGCGGCCGTAATTCGCTTCCACCTGATAGGCCTCGAACACCCGACGGTACTGCTCGGAAACCGGCACCTGAGGATCCGACAGGCTGCGCCGCAATCGCTCGATACGCGCGCCGCGCTCATCCGGCAGAAACGGCATGTCCAGGGTGACGAACTGCTCCAGCCCGTCGACCATGCGCACCAACATGGGAATCAACTGCTCGCGGGTGCGATCAAGACGCTCCAGCTGTTCGCCGAGCAGCTTCTTGCGCTCGATCTGCTGGTCGATGGTCGCTTCCAGTTGACGGACATACAGCTGCAACTGCTGTGCCTTCCACAATTGCTCGCGGTATTTTTCCAACAGCGCGCGCGCCTCGTCACTCAACCGGTCAATCCGGTCCTGCGACAAACGTGCGGCGCGCGTGGTATCGCGCGAAACCTGCTGTGTTCGTTCAAGCGTGTTCTGCTGGGCCTGCGCTGCGCTGCCCATTATCAGCGCGATCAGGCCTGCAGCCACGATCATGTGTCTACTCATTGCACCATCCTGGTTGTATTGACCAACCGCTGTGCCTGAATCAGGTTCAGGTTGCGGTAGATCGTTGCGGCAATACGCGGATAGCGTTGCCGCATGTTTTCCAGATCGCTGCCATTGAATTTCAGCAATCTGGTGGGCGTTAAGGCATCAACATTAGCGGTTCGTTTGCTTCCAAACAATCCGACTTCACCGGTCACCGCGCCGCGCCGCATGGTGGCAAGATCGCGCCGCTCGCCATCACGTTCGACCCAGGCCTTGAGTTCGCCATCCACGATCACGTAAACATCATCCGCATCATCCCCCTCGGTGATCACCCGCGCCCCGGCTTCAATCTCCTGCAAATTCGACAACAAGGCGAACGTTCGCGCCTGGCGGCCGGTCAGGTCCTTGAGCAGCGGAATCGACAATTGTGGATCTTCACCCAGGTCCAGGCGCAGGACATCCCACAAGGTGACGATGCGTACCCCCGAACTTAGCGCCGGGGTAAACAGCACATCGGTGAACCAGGCCAACGCCAGCGTAAACGCCGCCAGCGCGCCGAACTGCACCTGATTCTGCAGTTGCGAGAAGCACAGGACGAGAAACCCGGAGCACAATGCAATGGTGGTGAACGTGACCGGACGAATTACGCTGCGCAGGGCTGCCGCAACCGCACCCTTTTCATCCGCCCGGGCACGCGCCTCCGCATTGAAGCGCACCAGAAAATGAATGGTGTCGTCGACTGCGACCCCGAGCACGATGCAGGCAATCAGGCTGGTGGTCGGATTGAGCGTGATATCGAGCAAGCCCAACGCCCCGAAATACACCGCCACCGGCAGCAAATTCGGCATCAGTGCCATCGCCCCAACCCGCCATGAGGTGAACAACATGGACAGGATGATGTAGACGATGATGGCGGCCACGCCAACGCTCAGCCATTGACCCGACGCAATATCCTCAACGGTATTGGTCACAAGCACGGTGTTGCCGGTGATGGTGGCCTCCAGCCGCCGAGGCAGACGGGCCAGACGCTGATCAATCCGATCAATCAACTGCTTGATCGCAGCCGAATCCTCAACCTGAGCACGCACCACGATCTGGGTCGTGGCGAAACGTTTGTCGACCAGACTGTTCAATGCATTGCCGCCACCAAACAGCAGCAATTGCTTGATCTCGGCGCGCGATTCGGGAATCCGGTCAAAGCGTGGATCGCCATCATTGAAACTGCGATTGATCAGCTTGAGATGATCGACCAGCGACTGCGACGTGCCAATTTCAGGCTGCTGATCGAGCCACGCCTGCAACGCTTCAATCGCGGCCAGTACGTCCGGTTCCACAAAAGTGTCAGGCACAAAGCCCTCAAGCACGATGGAAAACGGATTGGCGCCACCAAGGTGCTTGTTGATC
>JBFKEC010000053.1:0-14143 GCA_041619315.1 Oceanococcus sp.
ACTGCTGTTCCAGCGTGGCGCTGTTTGCCTCCAAAGCAGCAATTTTGGCCTGCGCCTCGGCAATCAGTGCGTCCTGACGGGCCGCGTCCTGCTTGAAAGCTTGCTCACGCTTGAGGTTTTCCTCAGCATCGCGCAAACGCCCTTGACGCACTTCCTGCAGCAACTGATCCATCGCCAGTGAATCCTGGCCTTGCGCCATCAGCGGACTGCCAATGCTGCTGACAGCCGCCGCGACGAGCAAAGGAAACATCGATTTCATCGTTTTCATTTCGCCACCTCCGGCGCCGGAATCGGCAGCGTTACCATGTCAATTGAAGCCTGTTTGCGGGCCATGCGAACACCGTTACGCACACTGTTGCGATAGGTGCCGGCATCAATCACATCCCAGCGCTTGTCCTGATGATTCCAGGCTGCGGTGGTGGTGGTGTCCTTGGTTTGGGCAACCAGTGAAATGCGCCCGAAGCGCAGTACATCCACTTCCTGCAGATCGCCGTCGATTTCGATGATGTCCTGATAGGCATCGATCTTGCGGCCGTACTCGTTCTCGACCTGATAGGCCTCGAGCACCTGGCGAAATTTCTCGGCGACATTGATGTCGGCCTTGGCGATGGTTTCATCGATGAACGCCAGCCGTTCGCGGCGCTCCACCTCATGAAACGGCAGATCCAGATTGACATAAGCCGCAAGGCTATCGGCCATACGCGTGACCAGTGGCAACATCTGCCGCTCGATCTTGGCCACCTGTGCAATGGATCCGTCAAAACGTTCGATCAGCGCTTGCTGCCCATGAATCTGGGTTTGCAGCTGCTGGTTGTAATGTTCCAGGCCTTCGATCTGCTTGAGCAGCGCCCGGTAAGTGATCAACTTTGCTTGCTGGGAATCGACCATGGTGTCGATACGGGCCTGCGATTCACGTGCGGAATCGGCCTTGCCCATACCCTCGTCGACGACCTTGTCCAGCGGCTGGGCCGCCATAACCGACGTGGAAACACACAGGCCCAAAGCCAGAAGCAGATGTGATTTTTGATGTCTGCTGAAGCTCTTCGCCATCAGTCCATCCTCAAACAATAAATTCATATCGGAAGCAGCAAGCGACGACCCCGATGGCCGCCGCTTGCATGCCGTTATTGCAGCGTGTGCCGACTACTGGTTACCAATGGCGTCCTGATCGGTCGCCCCACCAATAATCCAGCCCTGCCACCAGGCTTCGCCCGGTGCGGTGCTCGGATCAACCGCACCAATGTAGTCAGTGACATCAAAGGTGAAGCCGGAACCGTTGTCGGTGGCCGGAACGTTGGTGTCCGTTACACGCGAAACCGACTCAGGCGTAATCGCACGCACACCGTTGATGCTGAAGCTTTCCAGACCGTTGCCGCCCAGATCGCTGGTCGGATCTTCATGGCTGAAGAATTCGGCGCAATCCTTGCCGATCACGTTCTGCATGGTGACGTTCGAATACTCGATCGTGCCCAGGCCATCGGTGTCTGCATTGTCAATACGCGCACAACTTGCCTCGTAACCCATCACAGCGCTGTTGTACATGCTGACGTTGACCGCACCACGCAGACGCATGCCCGGCTCGCCAGCGTTGACGGCACCACCAATGATGGTGATGTTGGCCAAAGTGGCTTCGGTCTGGGTGACATAGTCGCCGTCCGAGCTGTTGGCTTCGATGCCGCGCGGATCGTTACCCGGTGACAGCTTTTCGCCATTGGCCTTGATGATCAAAGCGTGCTGGATATTGCCTTTGTAACCTTCGTCGAAATCGAGATCATCATCTTCGACACCGGTGAAAACGAGGTGCTTGGCGTTGGCGGTACCACCCCACCACTCCAGACCGTCATCAAGATTGTTGTGAATGTGGATGTATTCCAGGGTCGTGCCATGACCCACACCGCCCATCGACAAGGCATTGAATTCCTTGTTCGGAGCCACACCCAGACCACCTTCGGCAATGCGCACATATTTCACAATGCCAGAGTTGTCCGCCGCATCATCACCGCCGTAGTACATGCCATCCAGGCCATCGGCCAGCACGTTGCAGTAGGTGTTGTTGCCGGTCGTGCACAAGCCGGTGCCGCCCTGGCCATATTGCGGAGCGAAACCAAGCATCATGATGCCGCCCCACTCATTCAGGCCATCAAAGCCCTCATCGACAGAGCTGAACGTGATCGGCGCGTTTGCAGTGCCTTCGGCCATCAGCTTGGAGCCACGCGCTACAACCAGATTGGTTTCCGGAAAGGCTTTGACATGGGTTCCAGCAGGAACGGTCAAGGTGACGCCGTTGGCTTTGATTTCGCTGGCCTGTGTGTTCGAAGTGATCTGCACCAGACCCTCACCCACCACAACCTGACCATCCAGGTACCAGTTGTAATCGCCACTCAGGGTAAAGTCTTTGTCGATCGTGCCAACCAGCGTGGCATCAGTGCCATCGCACTCGACAAACGTCTCATCACAAAGACTGGCCTGCGGATCCGGCGATTGTGTCGGCTGCGGACTCTGCGTAGGCGCCGGGTCACTACCACCACTGCTGCCGCCACATGCGGCAAGGCCGATTACGGTCGCGCCAAGCAGCGCGGTGTATTGATATTTCATGCTCATTTCACGTCCTCTTACGTGCAAAAAACAAAACAACTAAAAACTGTGGGAGTACCCGATGGTTGCTGACACACCCTTCTTGTAGGTCTCCCGCATGCGCCCGTCCTGGGTGCGCTCAATCGGGGTGTCGAGTAAATTTCGAATGCGCAGGCTCAGCTTGGAATTGAGGCTGAGGTTCTTTTCTGCACTCAGACTCACATCGACCCGACCCTTTTCGAACAATGGCGATTGGGTGCCGCGGGTTACGGTGTCGAGGCGGTCGTCAAACCAATTGACAACGAGTGTGAAATTGCCATCCAGCTCGTAGTTGTCATATTCGATGCGCAGGTTGGCCAGATACGGCGCCTGACCTTGAAGTTGCCTGCTGCTCTGCTGCTCCAGGCGTGCGCCTTCTTCGTCCAGCGTGATTTCCGACTCGATCCAGGCCAGATTGGCGGAGAGGCGAACCACATGGTCAATGCCGTCGTACACGGTCATGCCACCATCCAGTTCGAGGCCGTAAACCTCGGCACTTTCGCCGTTGGAAAAGGTCCGCACGATGATGTTGCTGGAATCCTGCAGGGTGATTTCCATCGGGTCCGTGAAACTCTTGTAGAACGCCGCCAGACTCACGCTGCTTTTGCTGCTGAAGTAGTACTCACCGCGCAAATCGAAGTTGTCGACTTGCGTGTCCTTGCACGTTATGCAGCCGCTGAACGTGCGTCCTTCCATGTCCAGAAAAACGGTGTCCGCCAGCTCGGTTGCGTCCGGGCGCGACACACTGCGGCTGTAGCCGGCACGCAACTGCCAATCCTGGTTGGGGCGCCAGGTCAGTCCCAGTGCAGGAAGCACTTCAGTGGAATCTCGATCTGAGACCTCGGAGACGTTGGCATCGCGGGCGAACGGGTAATCAAGATCCAGTTCGTATTGTTCCGCGCGTATACCCGCAACCAGCGACCAGGCATCGCCCAGATCTGTCTCGGCATTCACGAAAAGCGCTTGAACCGTGCTCTTGGCGGCGTAGCTGTCGTTGAGGTCGGTGATGCTGCGCAAGCTGTACGAACCGGCTTCAAAGTTTTCGGCCGTGAGCAACGATTCGACCGGCTGCGTTCGATCCGAATCACCACCGTTGCCGCCGTAGCTCAGACGCACCAGACTGCTGTCACGATCACGATCACTGAACAACACGCCGGCGCGCAGATTGACAAATACGGCATTGCCAAGAGTGACCGGCAACAGATAGTCAGCAGCCAGATTGATCGCATCCTCGGTCAGTTCTGCGTAGCTACGCTCGAACAAGCTGGGACTGAATACGCCACCGAAATACTGATAGAAGCGCCGATCAGGTGAATCCCGGCGGGTCTGGGAATAGCCCACCATGGCATTGATTTCGTGGTTATCGAACAGCGGCAGACTGGCTTCGAACTGCTGACCGATGAATTGCCGCTCGACCCACTCCAGGGTGGTATCGACAACCAGCACATCGGCGTTGCTCGTATCAATGCCAGATTCAACCGAGGCCCGATCTTCACTGTCACGCAGCAGCATGGTTTTGCTCAGAACCGACCAGCCGGCGTCATCTTCCCAACCGGCAACCAGATAACCATTCAGGCTGACGCCGAATTCATCCCACTGCATCCGACCATTTGCATCGTTGGTCAAATTCTCGAAGCGGGCCGACTGACGTGAGCTGTGGCCCTGGTCGTACGACAGGGCCGCGTAGTAGCCAAAATCGCCACGTTCGCGTTCGTGCCGGCGCCCAAACTTACCGGCCAGACTGATGTTGGGACTGGAGGTCTCGCCCTGTGGCGTGTAAACCCGCGGCAAACTGTTAGCAGCCTGAACAAGTTGCTCATCGGTGATGCAGCCACTGCCAGCGGAACTGGTGCAGCGGCGCATCAGACTGCCGTCAGCATCCAGGATGCTGCGGACCTGTCCAGGAATGGCACGGCTACCGTCATCAATGCCCAGCAAATCGCCACTGCCACCATCGTAGGTGAGCAAGCTTTCGCCGGTGGCGCCATCGACGTAACCGAGTGATATCGACAACCCAGCCACATTTTCATCCGGCAACCCACGGGTGGTCATCAATACCGCACCACCGGTGGTATCGCCGGGTAAATTGGCAGTGACACTCTTCTGAATCTCGATACTGCCGAGAATGTCTGAAGGGAAAAGGTCAAGCTGCACATCGCGGCGGAAAGGGTCGGTGCTGGGCATCAACCCACCGTTCAAGGTGCTCGCGATATAGCGACCGGCCAGACCACGCACGTTGGCGTAACGTCCTCCGGTCACCGCCACACCAACAATACGTTTCAGCGCCGCTGCAACGTCGGAGTCGCCCGAGCGCAACAGATCATCAATACTGATGGAATCGGTGATGGCAATTGAAAAGCGCTCGAGCTCGGTGGCGTCTTCACCCGGCTTGTACGCGCCCATGACCATGACTTCTTCGACATCCGAGAAATCCATGTCCGCACTGCTGCCGTCCGTGGCGGCGAGCGGCCGCAACATCATCACATTGGCCGCAATACCGATATTGGCCACCACCCGCAGATCGGTTTTGTTGACCTGATCAAAATCGGGATGGGTGATCTCCAGATCGTGCAGCCCACGCGGCAGTTCCAGCGAGAAGCTGCCATCCGGACGTGAGTTCACCTGCACATCAGCCTTTGGCACACGAATGAGCGCATCGGCAACCGGACGGTCATCCATATCCGTAACCATGCCCACGATGCGTCCAGTGGGGCCGCTCGGCTCGTTGCTGGCAAAGGTTGCAATGGTGAATTGCGGCTGGCTTTGAAAGTCGCTGAAGGTGAGACTGATTTCAGCGCTTTCGCCGTCTTCGACTATGAATGTGTATTCAGCCAATTGCGCGGTGCTGCGCTTGGCGTGCAATACATGCTGGCCGCCACTGAGCGGGCCGCGTACGTCACCATTCGGGCCGGTCTGCCCCAGGCGCTTCCCATCCAGAACAATGTCCAGCCCTTCAAAAGGGCGGCTTTCCAGAAAGGTGTGGACAAGCAGTTCCTGTGCATTCGCGACCTGCCCAAGGGACAGACCCAACACTGTCATCAGGAACCTTAAATTCAATCTCATACTGTGTGCTTTCGCTTCCGCTGCGTGCGCCGATCGATGAACAACGGGTGGTGTCACTGGTGTGCGAAGAACACCTCCCTGTGTTGATTTGCGGCACCTTATCGAAGCGATATGACAACCCGGTTACAGCGGGAAACGCCCATGAATCCAAGCGTCATCAAAATTTTGCAAAGTCACGCTAGGCTCAGCGGCTAGCCCGCCACCCCTTATTTGCAATGATTGTCATCAACGAGCTGCGCACCCTGGAGAACTTGATCGAGCGCCACCAGCCGATGCTTGGCAGGCTGATGCGCACATCGGTGCCGGCCCTCGTCGGGCCCGGCGAGGGCTACGCAGTGCATGTGGTGGAACTGGGCAGCGAAAGCCCCGACGCGCCCAGCATCGGATTGTTTGGCGGCATTCACGGCAACGAAAGAATCGGCAGTGAAGTGGTGCTGGCCTTTCTCCACAGCCTGCTTGAAGGTTTGCAGTGGGATGACTCCCTGCGCCACCTGTTGTCGCGCATACGTCTGGTGTTCATGCCTGTCATAAACCCCTCAGGCATGGCGCGAAACCGACGCGCCACCAGCGCAGGCATCGACTTGATGCGCAACGCTCCGATCGACAGCGAACATGCTCACTGGCTGGTCGGCGGCCAGCGTCTAAGCCGTCATTTGCCGTGGTACCGCGGGCGCCGCGGCGAACTCGCGGCAGAAACACGCGTGCTCATGAATACGGTACGCCAGCGTTTGATGAACGCCCCGGTCAGCCTGGCCCTGGATTGCCATTCCGGCTTTGGCATTCGAAATTACATCTGGTTTCCCTACGCCCACAACCGCACACCGATCCCCCATCTGGCCGAGATCTACACACTGCGCAAGCTGTTCCGGCGTACCTACCCCAATCATGAGACGTATCGGATCGAGCCACAGTGCCGGCACTACATGACCCATGGCGACATCTGGGACAGCTTGTATATGGAAAGCCTGCAAAACCCGCAGCGGATGTTTTTACCGCTCACCCTGGAAATGGGCTCGTGGTTGTGGGTGAAGAAGAATCCGCGCCAACTGTTTACCCGGTTGGGGCTGTTCAACCCGCTCGTTCCACACCGAAAACGGCGCATTTTGCGCCAGCACCTGCTGTGGTTTGATTTTTTGACCCGCGCAATCTCATCGCATGAAAGCTGGCTGCCAAACGCGCAAACCCGCGCCTATTATGACGGTGAGGCCTGGGCGTACTGGGGTCACCACTACCAGGGCAACCGTTTACCGCTGCGTGTGCGGCCCTGAAGATTGCCGCCGAGCACCTGTTCAGCGTAAGATTCGCGCCCGTCGGGGCGTAGCGCAGCCTGGTAGCGCATCTGCTTTGGGAGCAGAGGGTCGGGGGTTCGAATCCCTCCGCCCCGACCATTTCTTTTTGTTGCAATGATTGCGCACGCCATGACCGCTCAGATTCTCGACGGCAAAGCCATCTCCGCGGACATCCGCGCCGATCTCAAGCAACAGGTCACAGGCCTGACCGCTCAGGGCCAACGCGCCCCATGCCTGGCTGTGGTCCTGGTCGGAGATGACCCCGCTTCACACGTTTATGTGCGCAACAAAGAACGCGCCTGTGCTGAAATCGGCATACGCTCCCTGCCCCATCGTCTGGACAGTACAACCGCCGAAGCGGATCTGATCGAACTGATCGATACGCTCAATGACGCCGACGATGTCGATGGCATTCTGGTTCAGCTGCCCGTACCTGCTCACATCGATGCTGATCGCATCCTTGATCGCATCAACCCGGCCAAGGATGTGGATGGTTTTCATCCATCCAATATTGGTCGTTTGCTGCAGCGTCGCCCTGGACTGCGTCCATGCACACCCTACGGCGTGATCAAAATGCTGGAACGCACCAACACCGCCGTGGCCGGCAAGCGTGCTGTGGTGGTTGGCGCATCCAACATCGTCGGCCGGCCCATGGCCATGGAACTGCTGTTGGCCAACGCCACGGTCACCATCTGCAACAGCAAGACCCGCGATCTGGCCGCCGAAGTCTCACGCGCCGATATCGTTGTTGCCGGCATCGGCAAACCCGAGTTTGTCCGTGGCGAGTGGATTGCCGACGGCGCGGTGGTGATTGACGTAGGCATCAACCGCCTGGATGACGGCCGTCTGGTCGGCGATGTGGAATTCGAAGCGGCCGCTCAGCGCGCCTCGTGGATCACGCCGGTGCCCGGTGGTGTTGGACCGATGACCATCGCCATGCTGATGCACAACACGGTCGAAGCCTACCGCGCACGTCAGGCTTAGGCCTGCCTGCGGCGCCCTCTTAAGCGCGCCGCCAGCTTGTCCCTTGCGGGCCATCTTCGAGCTGAATGCCCGCCGCACTGAGCTGCTCGCGAATCTGATCGGCCAACGCATAGTCCTTGCTCGCCTTGGCCTGCGCGCGGGCTGCAATCTGAGCGTCAATTTCCTCTTCACTCAGCCCAACACCGGCTTTGAGCACCTGCGCAGGATCCTGTTGCAAAATACCCAAACGCCCGGCCAACTGCTTGAATTCGGCAGCCAGCGCGGATGCGTATTCCGGTTTCTGGTCTTTTGACGTGTTGATGGCCTTGACCATCTCATGCAGCACCGCATACGCCTGCGGCGTGTTGAAATCGTCATCCATGGCCGCGACAAAGCGTGCGCTGTAGTCGCCCGGCTCAAACGTCGCGGCCGGTGTGACCGCATCCAGCACGGTATACCAGCGCTGCAAACCCTGGGTTGCCACATCCAGTGCTTCGCGCGTGTAGACCAGCGGACTGCGATAGTGCGTGCCCAGAATGAAATAGCGAATGGTTTCGCCGCTGTAGTCGGTGAGCAAATCACGGATGGTGCTGAAGTTGCCCAGTGATTTGCTCATTTTTTCCGAGCCCACCTGGACAAAGCCATTGTGCATCCAGGTCGCCGCAAAATGGGCTCCGGTTGCGCACACCGACTGAGCAATTTCATTTTCATGGTGGGGGAATTTCAAATCCATACCACCGCCATGTATATCGAACTCCTCACCCAGGCAATGGGTCGACATGGCCGAGCATTCAATATGCCAGCCGGGCCGTCCTGCGCCCCACGGAGAATCCCACGCCGGCTCATCGGGCTTGGCCGCTTTCCACAGCACAAAATCCAGGGCATCGCGCTTGGCTTCTTCCGGCGCAATACGTGCACCAATACGCAACTCGTCCAGACGCTTGCCGGACAAAGCCCCGTAATCCTTGAAGCTACTGACCGAAAAATACACATCGCCATTGTCGGCAGCGTAAGCATGACCGTTGGCGATCAGACGCTCGACCATGGCGATGATCTGCGGCATGTGCACAGTTGCCCGTGGTTCCTGATCAGCCGGGCGCAGACCGAGTGCCTCGCAATCGGCATGAAACTCGTTGATAAAGCGTTCCGTCAGCGCGTCCGGGGCTTCGCCATTTTCATTGGCACGCTTGATGATCTTGTCATCCACGTCGGTGATGTTGCGCACGTAGGTGACCGCAAGCTCGCTGGCCTCCAGGTGGCGCACCACCGAATCAAACACCAGCAAGAAGCGCGCATGGCCCAAATGGCAATAGTCATACACCGTCACCCCGCAGACATACAGGCCAACCTGGCCGGCAACGCGCGGATGAAAATCACTCTTCTGACCGGTGAGACTGTTGTGAATGCGCAGCATGTGCTTTGGTGCAGATGAAAAGGGGGCGCTACTTTACCCGATGTTGCGCCTCAACTCAGAACCGCAAGGCTGGCGGCCAGAGCCAGCGCGGCGAAAACCCCGGCCAGCAGATCATCCAGCATGATGCCAAGACCGCCATGAACCTGACGGTCAAACCAGCTGATAGGCCACGGTTTAAGCACATCAAACACGCGGAACCAGGCGAATGCCAGGCCCATATTCAAGAGCGATAGCGCGTAGGTTTGCGGCCACAGGGCCAGTGGCAGCGCGGTCACGAACAGCCCGGCAAACTCGTCCCATACGATGTCGCCATGGTCGTGCACACCCAATTTGCGTGAAGATGCGCCGCAAATCGGGATGCCCACCAGCGCCACGACCAAGGTCAAAGCCAGATAGGCCCACAGGCCAAGCCCGCTCAGGGCCAGCCACACCAGCGGCACGGCCATCAGCGTACCGGCCGTGCCCGGTGCCTTGGGTGAAAGACCGCTGCCAAAACCAAAACCCAGCCAAAGAATGGGATCGGAAAACACCTGTCGAACGCTGGGATTCATAATCAGAAGTGGGTATAGCCAGTGGCAGGAATGAGTTGTCGTGAACCGTCGTGGGCACGACCGTACAAGCCGGGCTGCTCGACTATCTCGCCAACACAGCGCCACCCGCAAGGACGTTCTGCCAGCGCCGCCCAGGCCCGGCGGCTGAGCGTTGCGATCAAAGCATAGTCGTCGCCGCCATGCAGGGCGAGACGCATGGCTTCACTGTCGGCAAGATCAGCCAGTTGGGGTGCGAGTGGCAACGCAGCCAGATCAATCTGTGCGCCGCAGCCGCTCGCAGTCAGAATATGACCAAGATCGGCGGCCAGACCATCCGAGATATCAATAGCGGCATGGCCACATTCGACCAGCGCCAAGCCTGCTTCAATCTGAGGCTGCGGGCGATCCAGATAGGCGCGCAATGCGGGGTCCGCTGCCCCACCCCGGGCCAGCGCCAATGCCGCACCTCCAAGCTCGCCAGCAACCACGATGACATCGCCAACGCGCGCAGCATCGCGGCGCAAAGTCCGGTCGATGGCAACATGACCAAACGCGGTTACACTCAGGCTCATGGGGCCACGCGTGGTGTCACCGCCGATCAGCGCCACATCATGCGTGCTGGCCAACTCGAACATCCCTCGCGCCAATTCGGCAACAAACGCCGGGTCATTGTCTGGAAGGGTCAGATTGAGCAGAAATCCCATCGGCTGGGCGCCCATGGCCGCCAGGTCACTGAGGTTGACCGCCAACGCTTTCCAGCCGATATCGGCCGCTGCCGTGTCCTGTGGAAAATGCCTGCCGGCGACCAGTGTATCGGTGCAGATTGCCAGTTCCCGCTGCGCTGGCGGACGCAGTATCGCCGCATCATCACCGATACCCAGGCGACACCAGGACGGCCCAGCATCGCGCTGAAAATATTGCCGAATCAGTTCGAATTCGGTCACGGGCCTGGATCAGATGCCGTGTGGACGCAACTCGCGTGACAACTTGTCGAGCACACCGTTGACGTACTTGTGCGCCTGATCGGCGCCGAACAATTTGGACAGCTCAATCGCTTCGTTGATCACGATGCCCTTGGACAGCTCCGGTGATTCGGCCAGTTCATAGGCGCCCACCAGCAACACCGCATGCTCCATCGGATCCAGCTTGTCGAGATCACGGTCGAGATGGCAGGCGATCTGCTCATTCAGACGTTGTGAAGCTTCAATGGTGCCAAACACCAGTGCACGCAACATCTCCTTGTTGGCCTTGCACATGTGTTCCCACTGGCTGACCTCGATCCAGATGTCATTGGGCTCAACCTGATTCATGAGCCAGCGGTAAACCGCCTGAACCGCGCCATAACGCGCGCCACGGCGCCCGGCAAGACGCTTGCTGTCGATCTTATCCATCAACGGACCGCAGGATATTCAGCGTATCAAGGACCGCTGCTGCAGCCTCAACGCCCTTGTTTTCTTCGTTCGGACCAGCCCGATCCAAGGCCTGCTGCAGATCGTAGGTCGCCAGCACACCAAACCCGACCGGCAGGCCATAGTTCAGCGCCACATCGGCGATGCCGCGCGCACACTCACCGGCAACATATTCAAAATGCGCGGTGTCGCCCTTGATCACCGCACCCAGCGTAATGATCCCGGCATAACGCTCGCTCTCTGCCAGGCGTCCGGCCATCAGCGGAATTTCAAACGCCCCAGGAACCACGTACTGATCGATGTTTTGCGCTGGTACGCCGCGCTCGGTCAGGGTGCGCTCGGCAGCCTCGACCAATGACTCGACTATGACCGGGTTCCACTGGGTGCTGACGATCGCAAAACGATCACGGGAAAAACTGTCGGCCTGCGCCGCAATCTTGTTCATGGTGTGTACTCAGTCAGTCTGAACATATTCATCCACTTCCAGATCAAACCCGGAAATGGCATGCATGCGCTTGGGCGCCGACAACACGCGCATTCTGCGCACGTTGAGGTCCATCAGAATTTGCGCGCCGATACCGTAGGTGCGCAGATCGGCAACTTCTTCTTCGTCCGTCACCGGTTCTGCGGCCGACAGATTCATGATGTTCTTGACCAGCGCTTGCGGGGTTTCCCACTTGCGCAGGACCACCACAACACCCTCGCCCGCTTCGGCCACGGTTTGCAGCGCATTGTCCAAAGGCCAACCGAAGTCTTCATGCTGCACACCAAGCACGTCGGACAGGGTGTTGCGCAAATGCACGCGCACCAGGGTCGGTCGTTCCGGATCAATGTCACCTTTGACCAGCGCCATGTGTACGGTGTTGTCGACCGAATCTTCGTAGGCCACCAGCTTGAACGGTCCGTGGCGCGTGTTCACCACAGAGTCACACACACGCTCAACCGAATGCTCGTTCTGCAGACGATAGCGAATCAGATCCGCGATGGTGCCTAGCTTGATGCCGTGCTCGGCAGCAAATTTTTCCAGATCGGGCCGGCGCGCCATGCTGCCGTCTTCATTCAGCACCTCGACGATCACCGCCGCAGCTTCCTTACACCCGGCCAGACGGGCCAGATCACAACCCGCTTCGGTGTGCCCGGCACGGGCCAGAACGCCACCCGGCTCGGCCATCAGCGGGAAAATATGTCCTGGCTGAACCACATCCTCAGGCCGCGCATCGGGCTCAACGGCCACGCGCACGGTGCGCGCACGATCATGTGCGGAAATCCCGGTGGTCACACCTTCGGCGGCTTCAATCGAAACCGTGAAGTTGGTGCCATGTGCGGCGGCGTTGTCATTGACCATCAGCGGCAGGCGCAGCTGGCGACAACGTTCGCGGGTCAGGGTCAGGCAGATCAGGCCACGCGCGTAGCGAGCCATGAAATTGATGTCTTCCGGACGCACAAATTCGGCGGCCATGACGATGTCACCTTCATTCTCGCGGTCTTCATCATCCATCAGAATAACCATGCGCCCCTGGCGCATATCTTCGATGATGTCTTCGATTCTATCCATGCTTGCTTACAGTCCTTGGCTGGCGTCGTCGCGTGCACTGAGCAGGCGTTCGAGGTAACGCGCCACGACATCGACCTCGAGGTTGATCCGATGCCCGACATCCCAGCTCGAGATGGTCGTCATCTCCTGGGTGTGGGGCACGATGTTGACCGTGAATGTGCTGCCCTGAACGTCGTTGACGGTCAGACTCACGCCATCAAGCGTGACCGAGCCCTTGCGGGCGATATAGCGCGCCAGATCAGCCGGCGCTTCAATTTCGAATTGTCGGCTACGGACCTCGTCACGGCAAGCGACAACACGCGCGATGCCATCAACGTGGCCACTGACCAGATGCCCGCCAAGACGGTCGCTGGCGGCTAGAGCACGCTCCAGATTCACGCTTTGTTCCAGACGCAGATCATCAAGCGTCGTCAGGCGCAAGGTTTCAGCCGACACATCGGCCCAAAAAGCACTCTTGATCCAGGTCTGGGCAGTCAGGCATACACCGTTGACCGCGATGCTTTCGCCCACCTCGGCTTTATCCAGCGGCATAGTGCCGGTTTCGATTAAAAAGCGCATGTCGCCGCCGTGGTCAAGACGGTCAACGAGCCGGCCCAAACCGGTGATGATTCCAGTGAACATGATTCAAGAATGCTTTTGTGGACGCGCGATGATACGCAAGTCGTCGCCAACGCGCCGAGAATCCACCCATTCCAAGCGAATTCGCGCGTCCAGATCATCCAACACACCCAGCTCGGCCGCAGGCAATCCCTGCCCGAGCAAGGCCGGCGCTGCGTAGATGATCAGTTCATCGACCAAACCGGCGCGCAAAAATGCAGCCGATACGGTGGGGCCGGCTTCGACCAGGATTTCATTGCAGCCACGTGCGGCCAGCGCATCCACGGCGGCGCCAAGGTCCAGCACGCCGTCAACACTGGCGATCCCCTGCCCGTGTGCAATCGCCGCACTGTCGTCATGCAAAATCAGATAATTGTCGTCAGCGCGCAAACGCGCATCCGGCGGCGTGCGACGTTGCCCATCAAGGACCACGCGCAAAGGCTGCTGAACCGTCTCACCCGGCACCCGCGCGGTCATTTGCGGATCATCAGCCAGCACCGTACCAATGCCAGTGAGCATGGCGCAGGAGCGCGCACGCCAACGATGTCCGTCGAGTCGGGCCTGCTCGCCCGTGATCCACTGACTGCGCCCATCTGGCAGCGCGCTGCGCCCATCCAGGCTCATGGCCAGCTTCATGCGCACCCATGGCCGTCCGCCACGCATGCGGCGGTGAAAGCCCGGATTCAGCGCCTCAGCCTCGTTGCCAAGCA
>JBFKEC010000054.1:0-14130 GCA_041619315.1 Oceanococcus sp.
CAGCTGAAACCGGCCATCTGGTGTTCGGCACGCTGCATACCAGTTCCGCGGCAAAGACCATTGACCGTATTGTCGATGTGTTCCCGGCAGCTGAGAAGGACATGATCCGAGCGATGTTGTCGGAGTCGCTGCGCTCGGTGATTTCGCAAACTTTGCTCAAGCGCAATGGCGGAGGCCGGATCGCCGCACACGAAATCATGATTGGCACCCCGGCCATTCGTAACCTGATTCGTGAAAACAAAATTGCCCAGATGTACTCTGCAATTCAGACCGGGCAGCGTGATGGTATGCAAACACTGGATCAGTGCCTAAAGGATCTGGTCCGCAAGGGTCAGATTACGCGCGATGCGGCCAAGCAAAAGGCCATGAACCCCAACGATTTCTAGGCCGACCACGCGGAGGGGCCCATGGAACGCGATCAAGCTATACGACTTGTGCAGCAATTGCTGCGCCTGATGAAACAGAAAAACGCATCTGACCTTTTCATCACTTCAGGCTTTCCGCCAGCAATGAAAATTGACGGTCAGATGACCCCGATGATGGACAAGCCGCTCAATGCCGAGGCTTCGGCCATGATTGTGCGCTCGATCATGAATGATCGTCAGCTCAAGGAATTTGAGGCCACCAACGAGTGCAACTTCGCGATCAGTCCCGGCGATATCGGGCGTTTTCGTGTCAACGTATTTGTACAGCAGGGCAATGCTGGCGCGGTGCTGCGTACCATTGAAACCGAAATTCCCAAATTCGAAAACCTGGGCCTGCCGCCGATTCTGGCCAACCTGATTCTGGAAAAACGCGGCTTGCTGCTGATGGTTGGCGGTACCGGTTCGGGTAAATCGACTTCGCTAGCCGCCATGATCGGGGTGCGCAACGAACGGACCAAGGGGCACATCATTACCATCGAGGACCCAGTTGAGTACGTGCACCCGCACCGCGGTTGCGTGGTCACTCAGCGTGAGGTGGGGGTGGATACGGATTCCTGGGATGCGGCGCTGAAGAACACGTTGCGTCAGGCGCCAGATGTCATTCTGATCGGTGAAATTCGTGCGCGTGAAACCATGGAGCACGCGATCAATTTTGCCGAAACCGGTCATTTGTGCCTCGCCACCCTGCATGCCAACAGTGCCAACCAGGCGCTCGATCGCATCATCAACTTCTTCCCGGAGGAAAAGCGCGAACAGTTGCTGATGGACTTGTCGCTCAACCTCAAAGGGATACTCGCCCAGCGGCTGTTGCGCAAGGATGGCGGCGGTCGTGTGCCTGCGGTCGAAGTGATGATCAATTCGCCACTGATTCAGGACCTGGTGTTCAAGGGTGAAGTGGGCCAGATCAAGGACGTGATGAAGCGTTCAGCGGATCAGGGCATGCAGACCTTCGATCAGGCCTTGTTTGATCTTTTCGAGTCTGGCGAAATCAACTACGAAGAAGCCATGCGCAATGCCGACTCCAAGAATGAGCTGCGCTTGCGCATCAAGCTTGAGAGTAAGCGCGCCTCTAGCGATTTGATGGACGATGCGGGTGTCCAGAAGATGACCATGCTGGAAGATGAAGAAGAGATCACCGCGCGTCGTGTCACACCCCGCCCCGCAGGAGGGGAATGACGGCATGATGAAGCTTATTCCTTATCTCAAGCTGGCCGTTGAGAAAAGCGCATCAGATATCTTCTTTACCACCGGGTCTCCGGCCATGCTCAAGGTCGATGGCAATATGTTTGCGATCGGCAAGCAATTGATGACCAAGGACCTGATCAAGGAACTGGCGTACAGCATCATGACGCCGGACCAGCAGAACACCTTCGAGCACAATCTGGAAATTGATCTGGCGACCGAAGCCGGTGGTCTTGGTCGTTTTCGCGTCAATATATTCAATCAACGCGGCAACGTGGCCATGGTTCTGCGTTACGTTCAGTCCAAGGTGCCGACGATTGATGAGCTCGGCGTGCCGGCTTCGCTCAGGGATTTGATCATGCGCAAGCGCGGTCTGATCCTGATGGTCGGTGCCACCGGGTCAGGCAAGTCGACCACGCTGGCAGCGATGCTCGATCATCGTAATGAAAGTGCCGGCGGGCATATTCTGACCATTGAAGATCCGATTGAATATCTGCACCCGAACAAGAAATCAATCGTTAATCAGCGTGAAATCGGTCAGGACACCCACAGCTACGCGGCGGCACTGAAAAGCTCTTTGCGTGAAGCACCGGATGTGATTCTGGTCGGCGAAATCCGTGACCGAGAAACCATGGAGGCGGCGATACAGCTGGCCGGTACCGGTCACCTGTGTATCTCGACCCTGCACGCCAACAACGCCTATCAGACGCTGCAGCGCATTATCAACATGTTCCCGGAAGATCTGCGTGCGCAGTTGTACATGGACCTGTCGATCAACCTGCGTGCGATCGTGTCGCAACGCTTGGTGCGGACGGTGGAGGGCAAGCGTTGCGCTGCCGTCGAAGTCATGATCAACACGCCGTACATTGCCGATTTGATCCTGCGTGGCGAAGTGGATGGGATCAAGGAAACCATGGCCGACAGTCAGGATCGGTCCATGCAAACCTTTGATGACGCGCTGTACGCGCTGTACAAGGACGGCCGGATCAGCAAAGAAGAGGCTCTGGCCAACGCGGATTCCGCAGCGAACCTGGAATCGCGTATCGCATTCTCATAGCCTTGCTCGCAGGTATAAAAAAACCGCCAACTGGCGGTTTTTTTATTTGCGCGTGATCTATGCCGCTTGTTCGGTGTCGATCTCGAATTCGGCCATGTCGCTGAAGTCGTCTTCGATGTCGTCGCCAGGCAAGCGGAAACCGGAGACCGATTCACGCATCTGTTCAGACAGGGTAGTCAGTTCACGGGTTCGCGATGCGGTCAGGTCAGCCGAGTCAGCGGTCTGGTTGGCGATGGTGCGCAGCTGCGTCATCGTCTTGTTCAGACCGGATGCGACTTTGGCCTGCTCGTTCGAGGTCCCGGCAATCTGCTGAATCAGGCGGGCCAGTTCCGATGCAAAGCTCTCGATACGTTCCAGTGCGCCACCTGCCGTTTGGGCTGACTTGGAGCCCGCGACCACGTTGGCGGTGGAGCGCTCCATCGAAATGATGGCTTCGTTGGTATCGGCCTGAATGGTTTTGACCAGGGCTTCAATCTGCTTGGTTGCCGAGCCGGCGCGTTCTGCCAGACGCTGGACTTCGTCGGCCACCACCGCGAAGCCTTTGCCCGATTCGCCGGCCATGGCGGCCTGAATCGAAGCGTTCAGTGCCAGGGTGTTGGTCTGTTCGGAAATGTCGTTAATGAACTCAATGATATTGCCGATTTCCTGCGAGGATTCACCCAGGCGCTTGATACGCTTCGAGGTGTCCTGAATCTGCTCGCGCAGGGCTTCCATCCCACTGATTGTGGAACGCACCGTTTCACCACCGGAGCGCGCGGTCTGCAGGGATGTTTCTGCCTGCTGGGCCAGCTGTTCGGCTTCGCGTGACATGTCCTGCATGCTTTCGGTCATGCGGGTAATCGATTCCGCCGCAGATCCGATCTGATCGTTCTGTGAGCGACTGGCCTGGTTGAGCGAGGTCGCCGTGTCCAGTGTTGAGGACGCGGCGTCGGTCACCTGGCGCGCGGTGTTGTTAATCGTGCCGACCAGGGTACGCAGCGTCTCGATCGTGAAGTTGATCGAGTCGGCAATGGCCCCGGTGAAATCTTCGGTCACCGTTACCGATGTGGTGAGGTCACCATCTGCCAGATTGGAGATGTCATCCAGCAGGGTCAGAATTGCTTCCTGCTGTTTGCGCTCGGAGGTTTCTGCCGCGAGTTGGCGGCGGCGCACGTTGAACAGGAAGAAGGCGACAAACAGCAACAGCGACAGTACGGTCAGTCCGGCGAATACGTAGATCAGTGCCGGTTTGATCGGGCGGTTCTGGCGCAGCTGGGTCAGCGAATCTTCAACGTCGATGGCCGAGGCCAGCACTTCGGTGCCAAGACGCGACAGCAGTGCGGAAGATTCCTGAACCTCGGCAATATCAACGGCCACGCCCTGAATACCGGCAACACCTTCATTGACCCGTGTGAACAGATTGGTGCTTTGCTTGATCAACTCGGCGGCGCGCGCGTCGCGGTTGGCCACGCTGTTGCGCAGCTGATTGTTGTTGCTGGCAAACGCCTGGGTGTCTTCGGCCAGGCGTTCGGCGGTGATGTCCGCGCCACGACCGGCCCCGATTACGCGGCGTGCCCGTGTCCGCAGACGTTCCAGCAGTAGAGCTTGTTCGGCGGCCAGACTGATGACGTTACCAGGTGCGCGGATGTCGACCAGGCGCTCCACCAGCAGTTCGGTCGCTTCGGCAATCTGCACTGCGGTGTCGTCGATCTGATAAACGTACTGATCGGCGGTGAGGAAGGCGCTACGGCCATCCAGCATGGTGTTGACGCCTTCGTTCATCTCCGCCCAGGACTCCTCCAGGAAGTCCAGAGATTCATGCACCGCCTGTGGTGCCGGCGGGAGGTCGATCAACTCATCGCCGTTGCGAATGAAGTCGATGGCGTCCGTCAGGTTGGCCTGGGCGCCTTCAAGCAGGCGGAAATCCGGCGTGATGCCGCGCGAGGCGTCAGCCCCGAGTTTGCCGAGATCTGTGGCCTGCTGTTGCGCAGAGCGCGCCAGATTGACGTATTCCTGATCGTGCCGCGCAGTTTCCTGAGTGTAGACATAAACCCCCAGGGTTGCGGCCAGAAAGACGACGGCCAGAATTAGCAGTAAGAACTCGCGTCGACTTCCTACTACACCTTTCGCTTGTGCCATGGTTCCCCCCGAAGCAGATTGGCAGGTGCTAGAACGGCTAGTTCAATAGCGCCTTGATCTTGGACAGTAAATCAGGCCCTTTGACGGGCTTGACCACGTAGTCGGCAGCGCCTTGGCGCTTGGCCCAAAGTTTGTCGGTTTCCTGACTCTTGCTCGAGCACACGATGATTGGTACGTCTTTGGTATCCGGATCGCGGCTGAGAGTGCGTGTGGCCTGGAAGCCATTCATGCCGGGCATTACCACGTCCATGACGATAATGTCTGGGCGTTGAGCCTTGGACTTTGCAATCGCATCGTCGCCTGAACTGGCTTCGACCACTTGAAACCCCTCAGTTTCAAGAAATCCGCGCAATTTCATCAATTCCGTCGGCGAGTCGTCGACGATTAGAACGCGTGCCATGTTCAAGTCTCTCCCTGTAACGTGCGTTGTCAATTCAAAAAACTATACACCAAGCTGGCTGTGCCAGCCTTGGTTGATGGCACAGTTCCTGCCTTGGATGCGTGCGGCGATCGCGCCCTGCATGGATTGATCGATCCAGGGCGTATGTCGGCTCGCACTGTGCACGCTCTTCGCGTGCATTGTCCAGACCCGATCGGGGTCGATCAGAAGCCAGTCGTTGGTTGCTGCCTCGCAGCCCATTACGGCGGCTGGGCCTGCGCTCGTGCAATGGGCCAGCATGGCCGGCTCAATGTCGTGGTGGCGGGCCAGGCTGAGCAGGGCGGGTACAAAGCCGTCTATGCCGTTGGCACCCGGCTGAGTGTCTGCGAAGGGGCCGTGCTTGGCATCCTGGCCGAGCGGACGGTGATCGCTGCAGATAACGCTGATGCTGCCATCGCGAACGGCCTCGAGCAGCGCCTGGCGGTCGCTTTCTTCGCGCAGTGGCGGATTGAGGTGAAAGCGGGTGTCGTATTCGGCAATCGCTTGATCGGTGAACAGCAGGTTCCAGATCGAAGCGCCAGCTGTGATCGGCAGATTGGCCGCCTGGGCCTGACGCAGGCGGGTAACGCCGCCGCGTGTGGACAGTCGGGTCAGGTGCACCGGGCAGCCGGTGTCCTCGACCAGAGCGATGATCATCGCCACGGCGAGGGTTTCGCTGACGCTTGGAATGGCGTCTAGGCCGAGCCGGCTGGCCACGGCGCCATCATGGGCGCAGCCATGGAAAGTGGTGTTGAGCTGAGGTGAAAGATGCACGTACAGGCCCAGGTCTGCCGCGTAGCGCAGGGCCTGGCGCAACAAGTCGATCTGCGGCATTGGTCCTTCGCCCTGGCCGACCGTGCGGCAGCCGGCCTCGACCAGGCTGGCCATGTTGCTCAGTTGCGTGCCGGCCAAGCCCTGGGTCAATGCCCCTGTCAGTTGCAGTCGCGCGCTCGACGCCTGGCTGGCCTCGGCGCGTTGCATGACCCATTCAATGGCCGAGGGGTTGTCTATTACCGGGTCGCTGTCCGGGGCGGCGCATACGCGGTGGAAGCCGTTTTGCCAGGCCGCTTGGAGCTCTTGAGTGATGGCTTGCGGGGCGCGCCCGGCTGGTGGCAAGTGGTGCGACAGGTCGAACATCGCCGGCAGTAGCCACAAATCGCGCCCATTCAGCGTGCGTTCGACCGTGCCGGATGTGCTCAGTTGCGCGCCGTGGGCGTCGATATCCACCGATACGCGTGCATCGGCACTTTGCGCCAGCGGATTGAGCCAGCGAACATCGGTGATGCGCAAGGTACTCATCGGTGGCCTCCGGACTGTCCAAGAATCATCGACATGATGGCCATGCGTACCGCAACCCCGTGATTGACCTGCTGAAGAATGACGGATTGGGGGCCGTCGGCCACCCGCGATTCGATTTCAACCCCACGATTGATCGGTCCGGGGTGCATGACCAGCGCATCCGGCTTGGCCGTCGCCAGACGACTCTGGGTCAGGCCATAGCGTTGGTAGAACTCATCCGCGCCGGGCAGGAAGTGTCCGCTCATGCGTTCTTTCTGCAGGCGCAACATGATGATGACATCGGCCCCGGCGATGCCGCGGTCCATATCGGTTTCGCGTTGCGCGCCGAGTTCGCTCAGGCCTTGTGGCAGCAGCGTGCTGGGACCAATCACGCGCAGGTCGCGAACCCCCAGCGTGCGCAGCGCGCGAATCTCCGAGCGGGCCACCCGTGAATGCAGGATGTCGCCCACGATGGCGACCGACAGCGATTCAAATGCGGGCTTGTGGCGACGTATGGTGAAGACGTCGAGCAAGGCCTGGGTGGGATGGGCGTGGCGCCCGTCCCCGGCATTCAGGATGGCCACGCCCGGGCGAACCTGCTTGGCGATGAATTCTGCCGCGCCGCTGGCGTGGTGGCGCACGATGAACATGTCGACGTCCATCGCTTCCAGTGTTTTGAGGGTGTCCAGCAAGGTTTCGCCCTTGCTGGTCGAGGATGTCGCTACATCCATGTTCAGCACATCGGCACTCATGCGCTTGCCTGCCAGTTCAAAGGCCGAGCGTGTGCGTGTGCTGGCTTCGAAGAACAGATTGACGATGGTGCGGCCCTTGAGCTCGGCGCTGGTGCGTGGCCCGCTGCCAGGGCGGCTGACGAAGCTTTCCGCGCGATCCAGAATGGCGTGGATGTGGTTAGCCTCCAGCCCGCGCATGGTGAGCAGGTGGCGGAGTTGGCCGTTTTGGTCGATTTGCGGGTTCATGCCTGATCCAGCCATTGCTGAACGATGATGGTGGCTGCGGCGCTGTCGGTGTCGCCGCGCTTGAGTTGTCGTGTTTTGTGCCCGTTGCGACGGGCCTGGACCAGCTCACTGTCTGCGGCGGTCGAGGAATAGCGTTCGTCGATTTCGCTCACCGGCAATTGGAAGCGTTGTCGCAGTTGATGCCCGAAGTGACGAGCCTTGCGGGTCATTGGTTGTTTGTCGCCATCCTCGGTGAGAGGCACGCCAACAAGCAGAATGTCGGGCTGCCAGTCCTGCACTGCGATGTCGATGGCTCGCCAGCTTTGCGGATTGTTGGGTGTTGCCACCCAGCCCAGCGCGCGACTGGTGCCGGTGGCTTGATTGCCGATGGCCATGCCAATGCGTTTTTCGCCGAAGTCGAAACCCAGAGCCAGACCGCTCACGCGTGGCCTGCGCCGTGGCTGAGGCTTGCAGGGTCTATACCCAGCAGTCGGGTGGCGGCGTCCCAGCGCATTTCGCTGGCTGTGTCGAAGATGATCGACGGGTTGGCGTCGATGTTGAGCCAGCTGTTTTCCATGATTTCACGCTCGAGCTGGCCGCGTTCCCAGCCGGCATACCCCAGCGTGATAAGGAAGCGATCCGGGCCGCGGCCCTCACCAATGGCGTTGAGAATGTCGCGTGAGGTGGAGACCACAAGGTCAGCGCTGACCTGAATGCTGGATTCCCAATCGCCCAAAGGGCTGTGCACCACAAAACCGCGCTCGGCCTGGACCGGGCCACCCCAGTAGACCGGGACTTCCGCTTGCGCTGTGGTCAAGCCGCTGAAATCGATTTCAAGATGCTCCAGCATGGCGCCGACGCTCAGATCCGTCGGGCGATTGATGACCAATCCCAGTGCGCCATCCTCGCCGTGTTCACACAACAGACTGACAGAACGTTCGAAATTGCTGTCGGCCAGGCTGGGCATGGCGATAAGGAACTGATTGCGCAACGATTCCTCGGGCATGGCTAAAGTATCCGTGTTTGCGGGGTCAGGTCGCAAGCGAAACCGGCGCAAGTCTAGGAACGGTCGCTGTTCAGCGCGCTGGCCGGGACGCTCATCAGGCTCAGTATGCGCATCGCCAGCCAGCCGGTGCACAGACCAAACACCAGTGCGGCGCTGCTCAATACCGGCAGCAGCTTGAGCAGTCCAGCATGGGGCACGAACAGCGCGTAAGCGACCATAAACTGGCCGAGCATGTGCGCGCAGGCCGAAGGCATCGCGTAGCCGTAGGCGCTGAACAAGGAAACCCGCTGTTGCACGACGTGGATTGCGCCCATGGCGACAAGGCTTGCACAGGCCCCGGACACGCTGAGGATAAACGTGGGGGTGAGAAAGGTGCCAAGCAGCAGAGCGCTGACCAGCACACGCAGCACCACAACCCAGGCCGCCAGCGCCCAGCCATGGCGCAGAAGGACGATCAAGGTGACCACATTGGACAAGCCCGGCTTGATTCCCGGCACGGGGGATGGCAGGCCGGCTTCCAGGATGTGAATCACGATGGCGAGTGCCGCATAGCCTGCGACCAGACCATCCAGGCGTGGGTCAGTAGCTGATCGCATCGAACTCGCTCTGGCCGCCGCTCAAGACCACACTGATACGGTTGGGAACACAAGCGGCAACGGCGCCGGCACTGTGATGCCAGCCGGAACGCACGCAAATTTGATGGCGACAGGGTGACGCGACAAAGCGCACAGCGCCATCCACCACCTCCAGCGTGCTGTCGCCCAATGGGCCATGCACATGCACGCGTGTGTTCTTGCTCAAGTCCAGGTCAAGGCGCTGTTGCGGTCCGGTCACAACCGCCTGGGTGGCCTGGCGAGGCGGTGTCCAGTACAGGCGAAACAGCATGCCGATGCCAATCAGCAGGATAACAAGTAGGAGTTGATCGGCGCGGGTCACGACGCGTTCGCGGGTGACAGGCGCGCAAGCATGTCCGCGCTGGCATGTTGTGCGCCATTGGCGTCAATCAGCAGCCAGGTCTCAATGCCCATGGCCTGCATCACCGCTGCAGCGTCTTCAGCGCCGGCTACGAACAGCGCAGTTGCGGCCGCGTCAGCCAGTTCCGCGCTGCTGTGTATCACGGTGGCCGACTGGCTATGCCCGGCCGGATATCCGGTGCGCGGGTCGAGGATGTGGTGATAGCGCTGGCCATCGTGAATGAAATAGCGTTCGTAATCGCCGGAGGTAAATATGGCTTCGCCGTCGCCAACCTCCAGCGAGGCCAGCATGGTCTGACCCTGATCTGGCCGTGGATGGCGGATGCCTATGCGCCAGGCACGGTCGGGGCGTCGGCCGATGACCTTGATGTCGCCTCCCGCGTTGACGATGGTGTTGTGTATGTCGAGGCCGCGCAGCAGTTCGATCACCTCGTCAACCGCGCGACCCTTGGCCGATGCACCGAAATCAAATCGTGCGTGGGTGCGTGGCAGGTCCAGGCTGTCGCCGTTGAGGCTTGCTTCGCACAGGCTGCTGCGCTGAGCCAGCGCTGCGTCAATCTCGGCCTTGGGCGGTGGGCTGTCGCGGAAATGGTCTTCATCGTCAAAGCCCCACAGTTTGACCAGGTCGCCAACGCCAGGGTCAAACCGTCCGCCGCTGCTCTGGCACAGGGCCTGGGCCGCACTAAACCCCGCTTGTAGCGTGGCGGGCACGGTCGCGCGGGTGCTTTCCAGCAGTTGCTGGTTGAGCTGAGCCAGATCGCCATCGCCCAGCACCGACCAGCGTTTTTCCAGTTCGGTCAGGGCATCCTGGACCTGTGGCATCACTGTCGGGTCGGGCTGGCCGGCAATGGAAATCTGAATCAGCGTGCCGAGCGCAAACAGCTCGCGCTGGGTGACGTCGGTGTCCGAATGAGGTCCGCGTTGTTGCCAGGCGCCCCAGGCCAGAATGGCGCACAGGACGAGACCAATCAGAGCCTGTTTCATGCGTTGTCGTCGTGCGGATTATTTTCCAGCGCATCGAACAGGCGGGCGCTGATGTTGCTGCCGTATTGCTTATCGAGTTCGCGCACGCAGGTCGGGCTGGTGACATTGACTTCGGTCAGGTAGTCGCCAATCACGTCGAGGCCCACAAACAGCAGGCCGCGAGCGCGCAAGTCGGGGCCCAGCGCTTCGGCGATTTCGCGGTCACGCGCAGACAGTTCACGGCCGACACCGCGTCCGCCGGCAGCAAGGTTGCCGCGCGACTCACCCTGGGCCGGGATGCGCGCCAATGCATAGGGCCAGGGCTCGCCATTGATAACCAGTATGCGTTTGTCGCCCTCGCTGATGGCGGGCAGGTACTTTTGAATCATGGCGTAGCGCTGTCCATGCTGGGTCAGCGTTTCCAGCACCACGCCGATGTTGGGGTCGCCCTCGCGCAGCCTGAAAATCGATGCGCCCCCCATGCCATCTAAGGGCTTTATGATGGTGTCCTGATATTGCGTGACAAAGGCGCGCAAGCGGCCCATGTCGCGGTCGACCCGCGTCGGTGCGGTGAACTGCGGGTAGCGGGCCAGAGCCAGCTTCTCATTGAAGTCGCGCAATGAACCCGGATCGTTGACCACCCGCGCGCCAGCGCGTTGTGCGACATCCAGAATCTGGGTGGCGTAAAGGAATTCCTGATCGAAAGGCGGGTCTTTGCGCATCAGGATCACATCCAGCTGATCCAGCCACACCGACTCGCGTTCGCCGAGTTCGAACCAGTCGTCCAAATTGTCGCGGACCGTCAGTGGGCGGAAGGCCCCGCCGGCACGACCACCATCGAGAAACAGATCACCCATTTCCAGGTAATGCAGTGCGTATCCGCGCGCTTGCGCCTCCAGCAGCAGTGCCAGGCTGGTGTCCTTGGCAGGTTTGATCGCGCTGATGGGATCCATAACGATGCCGAGGCGGCGCGGGGTTCGGGAGTTGTCGTCGTTCATCGGCGGTCGCTATTCAGCATGTGATGGGACATGGCCGCGCATTCTACCGTGAGCTTGTCTGACGAACAGCAATTGGCCTGTGCGGCCTACAGCGACAGAGCGCGCTCGCCTGTGCTAAAACAGGCAGTCTGTATTCGCGGTAGCGCCATGATTGAAGCCCATCGGCGCACACCACAGGGTTTAGGGGAGGAGCTTCGGTGGCAGACAGTCAAGTGGATAGTTTGGCGGGTGTACGCGTGATGGTGGTGGATGATTCCAAAACCATCAGGAAGACAGCCGAAAGCCTGCTTTCCAGAGCTGGGTGTGAGGTGTCTGCGGCGACTGACGGCTACGAAGCCCTGGCCAAGATCGCCGATATCAAGCCGGATCTGATTTTTGTCGACATCATGATGCCGCGGCTCGATGGCTACCAGACGTGTGCATTGATCAAGGGCAATCCGCGCTTTGCAAAAACCCCAGTCATCATGCTGTCGTCCAAGGACGGTCTGTTTGACCGGGCGCGCGGACGCATCGTGGGCTCGGATCAGTATCTGACCAAGCCTTTCACCCGTGACGAGCTTGTCGCGGCGGTCGAAACACACAAACCGAAGCGCGCGGGATAACGTCATGCTCAGTGCCGACGTTCAAGAACTCCGGGCTCTCGCTGATCAGCCGTTCCGGCTTCTGGTTGAACTGGATCAGCGTCTGCAAACACGCTTTACCGATGTCGGGGGCACGGACGCCAGCGATGCCTGGGTCGGGTTGGGTTTCCGTCTCGGGGCATCATCTTTGCTCGCGCCGCAACGCGAAATTCGTGAAGTCATCACGGTGCCGTCCTATTCGCGGGTGCCCAATGCCAAACCCTGGCTGGTCGGCATTGCCAACGTGCGCGGCAGCCTGCTGCCATTGATTGATTTGCGCCAACTGCTCGATGGGGAGAGCAGTGTGGTGACCCGCAGCAGTCGTTTTATGGTGCTGAATTCAGAAGAAATTCCGGCTGGTTTTCTGGTCGATGGCGTGACCGGCTATCGGCGATTTGCCAGCCATGAGCAGCGCAACGATTTGGTCGCCAAACAGCCACAAAGCAGACAGGAGTTCTTGCTTGGCAGTTTCGTGCGCGATCAACAGGCCTATCTGGTGTTCAGTTTCATGAAGCTGGCACTGGCTGACCTGTTCCAGAATGCCAGCGCTTAAGGGGAGGGGATTATGAACGCGAAGGGGCCCCAAAGCGATGTCAATCGCGGCCTGTTCTGGGTACAGGGTGACCTGGGACAGGGCTTGCAGCGTGCCCGTGGCCTGATCGAGACCTATCTCGAGGAAGGTCCGGAACACGTCGAACTGCTTGAGCGCTGTATTGGCGAACTGCGACAGATTGCCAATATTGCTTCGGTGATCCAGTGCTACAGCATGTACTTGCTCGCCAGCGAAATGGTCGAGACTGTGCAGTATGCAATCGCCACGCCTTCTGAAGATGGCGAGGCCAATTTTGCCGCGCTGGTGGCGGCGACCCTGCAAGTCTCGGATTACATCGAATTGTTGGCCCACGGTGAAACCGATCACCCGCTGGTTTTTGCCCCGAATATCAATGATCTGCGCATTGCGCGCGGTGCGCCGGGGCTAACCCGGGCGATTCTGTTCAGTCGTTTCATGGACGTGCGCGGATTTGAAGTGTTGCCGCCCAATGATCCGGTGCGACGCAAGCCTGGGATGTCACAAGCACTGGCGCGCAAGGCTGCGCCGGTCATGGCCAAGGCCTCTCTGGGTGTCATTCGCGATGTGCAACGTGACAAGTCACTGCATGTACTGGGCAAAGCCGCAGCGCAGCTTGCCAGCGTGGCCTGCGAACCCAAGGTGTACCTGTGTTGGCAGGGCGTGGCTCTGATGTGCGAGGTGCTGGCCAGTGAGCCGGAACTGGCCAATCCTGATGTCCACAAACTGATTTCCAAAGCGGCACAATGCGCCAAGGCGCTGGCCGCCAATGGTGAAGATGGGGTTGCCAAGGCGGCTGGGCGATTGGGTGCGCAGTGCATGCATCTGGGCACCCTGGCTGAAGAGCCAAATCTGATTGTCGAGCGTATTCGCGAAGAGTTCGCGCTGGGCGGCGCGGATGTGACGTATACGCGCTTGCAGGCACTGCGTGAAAGGCTGTCCAAGCCGAGTATCGATTCGCTGCAAACGGTGACGCGTGAGATTCGCCACAACCTGGCGGAAATCAAAGACACCATTGACCTGGCGATGCGTTCTCAAACGCTGGGCGATGTGAGCGAAAACTTGGTTGGACGGCTGGAATCGATTTCCTCCACCTTGATGGTGCTGGGCCTGGAGGCACTGGGCAAGCTGGCCCGTTTTCAGGCGGAAACCATTGCCGGGCTGGCCGGCAATCAAGATGACGCGGCCTGGCTGGATGTTGCCGAGACGCTGATTCGCATCGAGCAGGGTCTGGAAGCAGAGCTTATGCCACCTGGGCGCGATGCGCTGGTGGAACAATCGGCCCATCAGGATCTGCGCGAGGGCGTGGTTTCGGTGCTGCGCGAATCGCTGGTCAATATCAGCAGGGTCAAGGGCGAGCTCGATCAGTACATAGCTCGCGGTCAGGAATCCGCGCTGGCGGCTGCGCGTGAATTGCTCGCCGAAATGGCATCAGGCTTTGACCTCATTGGCAGTCCGCAGTCGGCCCAGATCATAGGCAAAATTAAAAGTCTGCTGGTCGCCGAACAGATTGCACCGGCGCGTCAGCGCGGCTTGCTGGCCGATCGCCTGGCCGATGTGATCGCCG
>JBFKEC010000055.1:0-14127 GCA_041619315.1 Oceanococcus sp.
CAGGCCCTCAACCAGACCGGTGCGGCACAGCGTGGCGCACTGCTACAGGACTTTTTTGATCGTTATGCCGATGACAAGCTGGTCCTGGATCGCTGGTTCGCCCTGCAAGCGGCCCGCGCTGGAGTCGAGGGTCTGAACGCGGTACGCGAGTTGCTTGAACACCCGGCATTCGACCACCGCAATCCTAACCGGGCGCGGGCGCTGCTCGGCACATTTGGCATGCTGAATATCTCGGCGTTGCACGCGGATGGAGGGCAGGGCGTCGGCCTGCTGGCCGATCAGATTCTGCTCTGTGACCGGATCAACCCGCAGCTCGCCGCCAATCTGATCAAACCGTTTGCCGGGGTCAAGGGCCTGGCGTCTGATGCGGCAAAACCGGTTCACGCGGCCTTGCAAAAGATACTGGCCGAAGCCACATCGGCTGATGTCCAGGAACAGGCACAACGCATCATCGGCCACTGATTTCATCCACACCTGGCGACGAAAACACCGGAAATTCAATGTCCTGGCCGACCTGTCACACCACTGTCATACTTGGCACGGAGACTATGCGGGTCAAATTGGACTGTATTGAATGACCGTGACCGAAACTTCCATGAGCGGAAAAAGCATTCTCGTTGTTGAGGATGAAAAGCCGATCCGCGACCTGCTGCGATTTTCCCTGGAACGTGAAGGGTTCCAGATTGAGACTGCAGAAGATGCCGCCGCTGCACGCCTGTGTCTGGCCGAGCATCGCCCGGATCTTGTGCTGATTGACTGGATGATGCCCGTCACCAGCGGCCTTGAGTTCGCCCGCGAGCTCAAAGCGGCGGCGACATTTTCGGACATCCCGCTGATCATGCTGACCGCCCGCGGTGAAGAGGGCGACAAGGTCAAAGGCCTGAACATCGGTTGTGACGATTATGTGACAAAGCCGTTCTCGACCGCGGAACTGGTCGCGCGGATCAGCGCCGTACTGCGCCGCACCGTGCCTGGCGGCAGTGACGAGCGCATCGAATTTGGCGGCATTGAAATCAATGTAGCCGCGCAGCGGGTGGAATCCAATGGGTTGTCGATCAATCTCGGGCCCACCGAATATCGCCTGCTGCACTTCTTCACCAGTCATCCGGAAAGGGTCTACAGCCGCGAACAACTGCTCGACCGCATCTGGGGCCAGAATGTTTACATCGAAGAGCGCACAGTGGACGTGCACATTCGGCGCCTGCGCAAAGCCCTTGCACCCGCCGGCAAGGACAATCTGATTCAAACCGTGCGTGGCACCGGCTATCGCTTCTCTGCGACGCCCGGATAATGGAAAAGGCGTTACAGACTGAGTTGTTCCGCCTGTTCGGCTACGCCAGTCTGGGCAGCCTGCTGGGCCTGCCATTCGATGCCGCGCTGATCGGCCTTTGTCTTGGGTTGCTGGCCTATATCTGGCATCACCTGTGGCAAGCCATGGCTTTGCTGCGCTGGCTACGCGCGCCCAAGAAAAGCGAGCTGCCCGATGGTGTCGGCATCTGGCGAGAGCTGTACACCGGCTCCTACCTGCGCTGGAAGCAAGCCAAAAAGCGTAAACGCCAGTTGCGCGACATCGTTTCGGAGTTCAGAGCGTCCACCGCGGCACTCCCCGATGCCGCTGTTGTTCTGGATGCGGACGGCTGCATCAGTTGGTTCAATGAAGCGGCCACCAATCTGCTTGAATTGGAAGGCGGACGAGATCGCGGCATCCGCATCAGCCACCTGATCCGTCATCCCGAATTTGCCGAATACCTGCACCTTGATGACACCGACCGCGCTGGTATCGAAATTGCCGCCCCTTCCGAAACCGGGCGCATTTTGTGGATACGCGTGATTGGCTACGGTCAGGGGCAAAAGCTGTTGATTGCGCGCGATGTCACCAAAATGAAACAACTGGAGCAAAGCCGGCGCGATTTCGTCGCCAATGCTTCGCATGAGCTGCGTACGCCATTGACCGTGCTACGCGGCTACCTCGACATGATGGCCCAGGAAGCCGAGTCCGAAGACTTGGCGGCACCAAGCGAACAGACCAGTAAACCTGGCGGCCTCGGGCCATGGCGCGCACCCCTGCAAGAGATGCGCAGGCAGGCCAGCCGCATGCAGAAAATCATTGCCGATCTGCTCAAATTGGCCAATCTGGAAGCCAGTGGCCGTTTGGCTGGCGATGAGTTGGTGGATATTCCGGCCCTGATAGGCGCGTCCCTTGAGGAAGCCATGGTGTTGTCGGATGGTCAGCACGAACTGATCTCGCATGTCGACCCGAATCTGAACTTACGTGGGCACCAGGCCGAATTGCACAGCATTATTTCCAACCTGCTGAGCAATGCGCTGCGCTACACGCCTCCCGAGGGCAAGATCGATATCTTCTGGGAAAATCGCAAGAATGGCGCTTTGTTACGTGTTCGTGACACGGGTATCGGCATCGCGCCCGCAGACCTTCCACGGCTGACCGAACGCTTTTATCGCGCTGACACCGCGCGCTCGCGGGAAACCGGCGGCACCGGACTGGGCCTGGCCATTGTGAAACATGCACTTGAGCGCCATGAAGGCCAACTCAAGATCACCAGCCAGCTGGGCCAGGGCAGCGAATTTGCCTGCCAGTTTCCGCGCACCCGCACGCTCATCCGCGATGCGCTGGCCAAGGCCGGATAAGCCGGATGAACGCCGTATTTACGGCGTTTTTTGCGTTTGTCATATAACTGTCACAGTTCATCACTAAGGTGCGTGCCGTTATCGTCGCCGCAACACCAATCAGCCTGGCGGCGCCCCGTCCAACGTCTACGTAAAGGAATGGACCCACGATGAAGCTCATCTCTGTGATTTCCGCCGCGACCCTGGGTCTCGGCATTGCTGGCTCCGCGCTGGCCAATGGGGTCGACCCCGCCTTGCCGGCTTACACCAAAGCTTCCGGCGTCTCTGGAAACATTTCCAGTGTCGGCTCCGACACCCTGGCCAATCTTATGACGCTATGGACTGAAGAGTTCAAGCGCATCTATCCCAACGTCAACATTCAGGTCCAGGCTGCAGGCTCATCCACCGCGCCTCCGGGATTGACCGAAGGCACGTCCAACTTCGGCCCGATGAGCCGGATGATGAAAAGCGGCGAAGTCGAAGCGTTTGAGAACAAATTCGGTTATGCCCCGACCCCCATCGGCGTGGCCATCGATGCGTTGGCTGTCTATGTCAACAAGGACAACCCGATCGAATCGCTGAGCATCCCGCAGGTTGATGCCATTTTCTCATCAACCCGCAAATGCGGTGCAGAGAAAGACATTCAGCGCTGGGGCGATCTGGGCATGAGCGGTGACTGGGTCAACCGTCCGCTGCAGCTGTATGGCCGCAACTCCGTTTCGGGCACCTACGGCTACTTCAAGAAAGTCGGCCTGTGCAAAGGCGACTTCCGCAATAACGTCAACGAACAGCCGGGCTCCGCATCGGTTGTGCAGTCCATCAGCACCGGCCTGAATGCTATCGGCTACTCCGGTGTGGGCTACCGCACCTCCGGCGTGCGCGCATTGCCACTGTCCAAGAAAGAGGGTGCTCCCGCCTATGCGCCCAATCCGGACAATGCCGTTTCCGGCAAGTACCCGCTGTCACGTCTGCTCTATGTGTACGTTAACAAGCACCCGAACAAGCCGATGGCTCCGCTCGAGCGTGAGTTCATCAAGCTGATCATGTCCAAGCAGGGTCAGGAAGTCGTGGTCAAGGATGGCTATGTTCCGCTGCCCAAGAAACTGGCCGACATTCAGCTCAAAAAACTGCAATAAATTCTTGGCACTATAGTTCGGATGCG
This sequence comes from Oceanococcus sp., assembly GCA_041619315.1. GTDB lineage: Bacteria > Pseudomonadota > Gammaproteobacteria > Nevskiales > Oceanococcaceae > Oceanococcus. Next base: position 3,791 of record JBFKEC010000055.1, read on the forward strand.
GGCAAGCAGAAGTGGTTTGCTCGCATCTTTCCATCCGGAAGGTAAACAGCACGCATGAAAACAAAATTATCCCTGGCACTGGCCAGCTTGATGGCCGCGCCGGCTTACGCCAACGTCGAAATGCCACACATTTACGGACGTGCCGATGTGTCCGTAAACAGCACCGAAGAAGGCGGCTCGGATAGCGCGATCCAGACCAACAGCAACGCCTCACGCCTGGGCTTTCACAACAGCCATGCTCTCAGCGACAATCTGGACGTGTTCTACCGTCTGGAATATGAAGTCAACTTCGACGAGCGTCTACGCTCGGAAGATCGCGACATGTTGCGCCAGCGTAACAGCGTGATCGGACTGAAAGGCACGTGGGGTAGCGTGTTCGTGGGTGTTCATGACACGCCGTTCAAAAAAGCCGAACTGAAAGTCGACCAGTTCAGTGATTACCATCTGGCCGACATCGATGAAGTGATTGGTGGCCAGGACCGCATCTCTGACACCATCAACTACATGTCGCCGAAGTTCGGCAACGTGCAGGTCTGGGCCATGCTCATTCCTGGTGATGACGACGCCAATGCACCGGGCACCGATTCCGGTGGCGGTGCCGACGGTGCTCAGGGTGACGGACTGGCGGATGCCGTATCCGCATCGGTCACCTACAAGCACGACAAGTTTCAGCTTGCATTTGCGATCAACAGCGAAGTCGATGTGCGTGACAGCTTCCGCCTAAGCGGACAGACCCAGATCGGCATGTTCCAGCTTGGCGCTCTGATTCAGCAGTCGGAAAACTCCGATGGCAGTGGCACAGACGGCCTGGCTTACGTGCTCAGCGGTGCTTTCAGCCTGACCAGCAAAACCAAACTGAAACTGCAGTGGGCGAGCGCAGATGAAGATTCGGTCGAATCCTCACCAGGCTCGGATTTGCTGGTTGCCGGTGTCGATCACAAGCTGGCCAAAACCACCAAGCTGTATGCGTATTACAGCGACCGTTCCAACGACATCGAGGCTGAAGAGTTCTCGACCATTGGACTGGGCATCCAGCACAATTTCGGAAAAGCCAAATAGGCTTACTCTGAATGACATCCTCCCGGGTCTTCGCCAGGGCGCGAAGATCCGGGACTTTTAATACATTTTTTGTTACAAACAGGCTAACGGCATGAGCAACGCCAGCGACACCACCGACGGCACGGTTTTCGCCAGCCCCGGTTTGATGAAGTGGCGCTACACCAAGGACAAGCTGGCTGCCGCCGGCGTCACGGTGGGCGGCCTCGGCGTGATATTCGCCGTTGTCCTGATCTTCTTCTATTTGCTGTGGGTGGTGCTGCCGATCTTCAAGCCGGCGTCACTGGAACCCTGGAACCAGTTCGCCCTGCCTGCGGATAGCGGTGATCGCAGCCTTCTGTATGCGATTGATGAACAGGGCGAAATCGGCCTGCGCGTCTCCGGTGACGGGCGCCTGCGCTTTTTCTCGCTGAGCGATGGCGCCCTGCGCGATGAGCTTGCCCTGGATGAGCTGCTCGTGGCCGCCAGCCATGTCGATGAAGCCAGCCGAACCATTGCGGTGCTGACCGAAACGCAACGCATTGTACTGTTGCAGCACCAATATCGTCTGAACTACCCAACCGATGGTAGCGAACGCACCATCACCCCACGTATTGAATTCCCCTATGGCCGTGACGGACTGGATGCACCAGTCGGCGACATCATGGCGGTGCGGGAGGACCAGGACCTGCTCACTTTGGCGGTGGCCGATGAGGCCCGTATCACGCTCAGCCAGTTCGAAAAATCCACCTCGTTCTTTGATGAGTCGGTAAGCCTTGAGGCCCTCGGTGAGCAAACTTTGATCCTGCCGCGTCAGATCGATGCCCTGATCATGGACCCCCTGCAGGACTGGCTGTACGCCTTTAACTATCAGCACGCTGAAATCTACTACTACGATATTCGGCGCTTTGATGAACCCAAGCTGATTGAGACGGTTTCTGCGGCCGAATATGGCGATGCCATTACCGCCGTCAATATGCTCTCTGGCGGCTTGTCGCTGGTGGTTGCAACCACCGACAGCAAAATTACTCAGTACTTTCCACTGCGCAGCGAGCAAGGCGCTGACTACACCCTGCAGCGCGTACGCAGCTTTGCTGCCGCCGAGGGTGCAGTGGTCGAAACCCTGCTGACGGAACAACGCCGTCGCGGATTCATGTCGCTGGCTGCCAACGGCACTTTAGGCGCTTATTTCTCCACCTCAGAGCGCGAGCTGGCCGAGCAAAAGCTGGAGGTCAGCGGCTTGCAGATTGGCGCCATCTCACCACGCGCCAATGTCGTTCTGGTTGAACATGCCAATCGCGGCATTCAGACCATCAAACTGCACAATGAACACCCCGAAGTGTCGTTCAAGGCCTTGTGGGGCAAGATTTGGTACGAGAGCTATCCTGAGCCGGATTACACCTGGCAGTCGTCTGCCGCCAACAGTGATTTCGAACCCAAGTTCAGTCTCTCTCCACTGGCCTTTGGCACACTCAAGGCGGCGTTCTACGCCATGCTGTTTGCGGTACCTCTGGCGCTGGCCGGGGCCATTTACACGGCTTATTTCATGTCCTCGGGCCTGCGTCAGCTGGTTAAACCGGCGATCGAGGTCATGGAAGCGCTGCCGACGGTTATTCTCGGCTTTCTGGCCGGCCTGTGGCTGGCCCCGTTCATAGAAACACACCTGCCAGGCGTGTTTCTGATGATTCTGTTTCTGCCCATTACATTGCCGCTGACTGGCTGGCTATGGACCAAGGCACCCGCCAGCGTACGCCACCGTGTTCCGGATGGTTGGCAACCGCTGCTGCTCATCCTTCCGATCATTCTGTCCAGCCTTTTGGCCCTGTCATTGAGTCAGCCGATTGAAGCGGCATTTTTTCACGGCAGCCTGCCACATTGGCTGGACAACGAAATGGGCATCACCTACGACCAGCGCAATTCGCTGGTGGTCGGCCTGGCCATGGGGTTTGCGGTCATTCCGACAATCTTTTCGATTGCCGAGGATGCCGTCTTCAGTGTGCCCAAGCAGCTCACCCAGGGCTCGCTGGCTCTCGGTGCAACTCCCTGGCAAACCCTGGTCCGTGTGATTTTGCCCACCGCCAGCCCGGGCATGTTTTCGGCCCTGATGATCGGCTTCGGCCGTGCCGTGGGTGAAACCATGATTGTGCTCATGGCTACCGGCAACACGCCGATTATGGATTTCAACATTTTCGAAGGGTTTAGAACCTTGTCGGCCAATATCGCCGTGGAAATGCCGGAATCGGAAGTGGGCAGCACGCATTTCCGCATCCTGTTCCTGGCCGGCCTGGTGTTGTTCCTGTTCACCTTCGTGTTCAACACCCTGGCTGAAATCATCCGTCAACGCCTGCGCAGCAAGTACAGCAACCTATGAGCGATCAACCCATGACTGGCGCGCAGCGCGAATCGGCATTCAAGGCCTGGTACAAGAGCGGTGATCCGTGGATCTGGATGACTGGCGGGGCCGTGGCCATTTCATTGCTACTGGTGATTGGCCTGCTTGGTCTGATTGCCGTCCGTGGCCTGGCCCATTTCTGGCCTGCGGACGTCGTCCAGGCCAGCTATGAAGTGCCCGGCAAAGCGCCCATGAACGTGCTCGGCGAACTGCTGGACAGCGAACTGGCCAGCAAATCACGCCTGGCCTCGGCCGGCCTTCCGGTCGAAGGCGACAAGGAGTTCTATGACCGCTACCTGTTCAAGGTCGGCAACCGTGATATTTACGGCAGCGACTTCCGCTATGTCATCGACGATTGGCTGGTTGAACGTGACTACCCGAAAGACATCACGGTGTTCGAGCGGCTGGAGTGGGGCAACCTGTATGGCTGGATCGAGTCTGTCAGTGAAAACGGCGAGGTCGTGGCCAGCGGCGAGCAGGCCTGGGATGCGCTGCTGAAGCGCCAGAAGCGGGCCGATCAGCTGCGTGCAGACATCGAGAAAATTGAAAAGCACGATATCGGCAAGATCAATTACGCGCTCGAGAAACTGCGTTTGGAACGCCGTGGCCTGGAGATGCGTGATGCGCTGAATGCACAGGCCGAGCAGGACATTGCCACTCAGGAAGCCGCACTTCAGACGCGCTACCGTGGTTACGAAGAGCAGCTCATCGAGCTTTACGGTCAAATCACCCGTGACAGCGTCAGTGTCCGTGTCATGACCGGTGAAACGCTGACCGTTGAGCTGTCAAAGGTTGTACGGGTGTTTCGCCCCAACGCCATGGGCGTGTTTGGCAAGCTCGGACACTACGCCGCCAAACTGTGGGAATTTGTGGCCGATGAGCCACGCGAAGCCAACACCGAAGGGGGCATTTTCCCGGCCATCTTCGGCACCGTGTTGATGGTGCTGCTGATGTCGGTTTTCGTCACGCCTTTTGGAGTGGTCGCCGCCCTGTATCTGCGTGAGTACGCCAAACAAGGCTTCATGACCCGGACCATCCGTATCGCGGTCAACAACCTTGCCGGTGTGCCATCGATCGTCTACGGCGTCTTCGGTCTGGGCTTTTTCGTCTATTTCCTCGGCGGCTCCATCGATGCGCTGTTCTTCCCAGAAGCGCTGCCAACCCCGACCTTCGGAACCGGCGGCATTCTGTGGGCCTCATTGACCCTGGCCATTCTGACCTTGCCGGTAGTCATCGTGGCCACCGAAGAGGGCCTGGCGCGGATTCCACGCAGCCTGCGCGAAGCCTCGCTGGCGCTGGGTGCAACCAAAGCGGAAACGCTGTGGAAGGTGGTGCTGCCGATGGCCAGCCCGGCCATGATGACCGGGCTCATACTTGCCGTTGCGCGCGCCGCAGGCGAGGTCGCTCCGCTGATGCTGGTCGGGGTGGTCAAGCTGGCACCGTCGCTGCCGCTGGATGGCAACATGCCGTTCATTCATCTCGACAGAAAATTCATGCATCTGGGCTTTCACATTTACGATGTGGGCTTCCAGAGTCCCAATGTAGAGGCCGCCCGGCCGCTGGTGTACGCCACCGCGCTATTGCTGGTGCTGGTCATCATTGCCCTGAACCTGTTCGCTGTCCGGGTTCGTAACCGTCTGCGCGAAAAGTACCGCGCGCTCGAACATTGATCAGTGAGACCATGGTCCAGACCAAAGAGAAAACCAACATGACGCATGCCATCAATATGGGCGCCGCCAACCGCGCGCCTCACAATCGCAAACTTGAGGATGAAAAGATCGCACTGACCGTGCGCGATCTGAGCCTGTATTACAGCGAGAAACAGGCCCTCAAGAGCATCAATCTGGTGATCCCCGAAAAACGCGTCACCGCGTTCATCGGCCCAAGTGGCTGTGGCAAATCCACCTTGCTTCGCTGCTTCAATCGCATGAACGATCTGGTCGACACGGCGCGCATTGAAGGCCAGTTGATGCTCGGCGACAAGAACATCTACGACAAGGACGTGGATGTTGCGAGCCTGCGTCGGCGCATCGGCATGGTGTTCCAGAAGCCCAATCCGTTCCCCAAAAGCATTTACGAGAATGTGGCTTACGGGTTGCGCCTGGCTGGTATCAACAAGAAACGCACCCTGGATGAGACCGTGGAATGGGCACTCAAGGGTGCAGCCCTTTGGGATGAGGTCAAAGACCGCCTGCATGACAACGCTTTGGGCATGTCCGGCGGCCAGCAACAGCGCTTGGTGATTGCGCGCTCGATCGCGGTCAAGCCAGACGTCCTGCTGCTGGACGAGCCGGCATCCGCACTCGACCCGATTTCCACGCTGAAAATCGAAGAGCTGATCAATGAGCTCAAACACGAGTACACCATCGTGATCGTGACCCACAACATGCAACAGGCGGCACGCGTTTCCGACTACACCGCGTTCATGTATCTGGGCGATCTGGTCGAATACGGGGCAACCGACAAGATCTTTACCACGCCCGAAAAGAAGCAGACCGAAGACTACATCACCGGCCGTTACGGCTAAGTTCCGGCAAGCCGAATCAACAGGAGCGCGCGCCCATGGCATCGCCCACAAACCGCTACGACACACACATCTCGACCCAGTACAACGCAGAACTGGAAGATGTTCGCCAGCGCGTGCTCGCCATGGGCGGCATGGTCGAGCATCAAGTCACCCAGGCCATGCAGGCCCTGCTCGATATCGATGCCGATATCGCCCGCGAGGTCATCGAAAACGATCACCGCGTCAACGGCATGGAAGTCAGCATTGACGAGGAATGCAGCCGCATTCTGGCCCGCCGCCAGCCGGCAGCCAGCGATTTGCGCCTTATCGTTGCAGTGATCAAGACCATTACCGATCTTGAACGCATCGGTGATGAAGCCGAGCGCATCGCCCGCATGTCCCTGGATCTTGCCGAACTCGACGCGCCGCGCGGCCCGCATTTTGAAATCGAGACCCTGGGGCGGCAGGTTCAAACCATGCTGCATGACGTGCTCGATGCGTTCGCCCGTATGGACCCGGAGGCCGCACTTGAAGCCGCCCAGCACGACATTCGCATCGATCGCGAATACGAAGGCATCATGCGCCAGTGCATTACCTTCATGATTGAAGACCCGCGTTCAATCAGTCGCGTTTTCGACATCGTGTGGTCGTTACGCTCGCTGGAACGCATTGGTGACCATGCACGCAACATTGCCGAATACGTGATTTATTTCGTCCACGGCAAGGATGTGCGCCACATCTCACTGGAACAGGTCGCAGAACAACTGGGTGCCGAGAGTCCAGCGTCGGACTGAAGCACTCACGCGGCATCGGGCATGGGGTAAAATGCCCACCCCATGTCGAAATTCGCCTCCCTGACACTCAAGCTCACGTTGGTGCTGGGCTGCCTTGCGCTGCTCGCACTGACCGCCTATACGCTGGTTCTGGACCAGCAGATCCGCAGTCGGTTTGCGGGCGCACGCTGGGCCCTGCCGGCGCAGATCTATGCCGCGCCGCTGGAGCTGTATCCGGGCTTGCAGCTGAGCAAGTATCAGCTGATTGAAGAGCTTGAACGGCTCGGCTATCGGCGCCATCCACGCGCCCAGCTGACCCAGGGACGCTATTCGCAGCAGCGCGACCATATCGAGATCCAGACGCGTCCGTTTGTGTTCTCCGATGGGCCACAAGCCAGCCGCCGCCTGGTGCTGGAATTCGGTGCGCGGGGCCTGGATGAAGTGCTTGAAGATGATCAGTCGGTCAGTCTGGTGCGCCTCGACCCGCTATTGATCGGCAGCATTTATCCGCGCCACGGCGAAGATCGCGTACTGGTCAATCTGTCGGAAGTCCCGGCGTTGCTGCCGCACGGGCTGGTCCAAACCGAAGATCAAAGGTTTTACAGCCATTTCGGACTGGATCCGCGAGCCATTGTGCGTGCCACCGTGGTCAACATTCGCGCCGGTCGGGTGGTGCAGGGCGGTAGCACCCTGACCCAGCAGTTGGTCAAGAACTTCTTTTTGCACAACCAGCGCAATTTCAGCCGCAAGTTCAGTGAGGCCATCCTGTCGCTGCTGCTGGAAGTGCATTACGAAAAGAACGCCATACTCGAGGCCTATCTGAACGAGGTCTACCTCGGTCAGGACGGACAGCGCGCCATTCATGGCTTTGGTCTGGCCAGTGAGTTCTATTTCCACAAGCCGCTGGCTGAACTGGGTGTCGCAGAGATCGCAACGCTCGTCGGGATGGTCAAAGGCCCGTCCTATTACAACCCGCGACGCCACCCTGAACGGGCCCGGGAACGACGCAATCTGGTCCTGGCGCAATGGCGTGATGCCGAACTCATCGACGAACAGGCGTTTACCACCGCGCAAGCCAGTGATGTCACCACCACCGGGCAGCGCCACAATGCCAGCCGGCGTTATCCGGCCTTTGTCCAGCAGGTCCATCGCGAACTGGCCCGTGATTACCCCGATGACGTACTCACCGCCGAAGGCTTGCGTATCTACACCAGTCTGGCGCCGCATGTTCAGGCTGCAGCTGAAACGGCGGTGGTGGAAGGGCTGGACAGCATCGAAGCCAGCCGTGGTTTGAGCACGCTGCAAGCGGCGGCTGTCGTGGCTTCCGTCACCGATGGCTCGATCCTCGCGCTGGTTGGCAGCCGCACCCCCGGTGATGCCGGCTTCAATCGCGCGCTGGATGCGCGTCGTCCGATTGGCTCAACCATCAAGCCGGTGGTGTATCTGGCCGCTCTGCAACAATCCGAGCGCTACCAGTTGACCAGTCCGATTGCGGATGAACCGGTGCGCCTGGAAATGCCCAATGGCTCGGTTTGGGAGCCGGAGAACTACGACAAAGACGCTCATGGCGAAGTCCCCCTGTTCCAGGCGCTGAGTCAGTCCTACAACCTGGCCACGGTGAATCTGGGCTTGCAGGTTGGCTTGCCCGAGGTGATTGAGACCCTGCACGGCCTGGGCGTTGAGGATCAGGTTCCCGAATTGCCTTCATTGCTGCTGGGTGCCTGGGACCGCAGCCCCTTGCAGCTGACCCAGATCTACGCCGCGCTGGCCAGCGGCGGCTATGCCCAGAAGTTGATCAGTATCCGCGCAGTGCAGACCCGCGAAGGCCAACTGGTCAAGCGCTATCCGCTGGAACTTGGCGATCCTTTGCCCGCCGATGCTGTCGCGCTGCTCAATTGGGCCATGCAACAGGCTGCTCGCCATGGCACCGGCCGTGGCATCTATCGTCAGCTCGACCCAAGCCTGCAGATTGCTGGCAAAACCGGAACCTCGGATGACTTGCGTGACAGCTGGTTTGCCGGGTTTGGCAGCAACTACCTGGGGGTTGTCTGGGTTGGCCACGATGACAACGATGTGACTCAGCTCACCGGCGCCACAGGCGCGTTGCCAGTCTGGGCGCGCATGATGCGTATGGCAGGGCTACAGGGACTGTCGAGCCGGCGTCAAAGCGGGCTTGAGTGGGTCCCGGTAGACACCCAGAGCTGGTTGCCGGGTGATGACAACTGCAGCGATGTCTTGCGCGTACCGTACATTGCAGGCACTGTGCCGCAAGAACAGGCGCCGTGTGCGCGCTCCGGCTGGAACAAGTTTTTGGATATATGGCGCTAATCTCGTTGCAACGTTGTCTAATCGTGGCCGCAGCCCTGGTGCTGTCCGCCTGTGCCGTATCACCGGATGGACCGGTCTGGCCTTACCCCCAACCACCACAAAGTGGCGGCGACTGGGGCAGTCAGGCACCGCCGCCGGGGCCACAGCAGCCGCCAGATTCACCCGATGCCCCCGCACCCGAGGAGCCCGCCGCTGAAAGCGTCAGCCATCACCCCACGGTGCTCGCTCTGGTGGCCCAGGCCGACGAAGAGCGTAGCGCCGGCGATCTGGACCGTGCGGCCAGCACCCTCGAACGGGCTATTCGTATCGTCAACGATGACCCTTTACCGTGGCTGCGCCTGGCCGAATTGCGCTATGAGCAAAGCAACCTGATTCAATCGGAAAACCTGGCTCGCCGCAGCATCAGCTATGCCCAGCCCGGCCCGCTGACACGTCAGGCCTGGCTTCTGATTGCCGACATCAAACGATTGCAGGGCGACGAAGCTGCAGCCCGCGAGGCGCAAGACAAAGCGCGAGGCGGCTAACAGGCCATACACGTGGACGACATTGATTCCGTACTCGGGCCTGAAGGTGCATTAGCCTCGGTGATCCCGGGTTTTGCTGCGCGCCAGGGTCAAATAGAACTGGCCCATGCAGTGCTGAGCGCGCTCAAGGATGGCGACACTCTGGTTGCCGAAGCCGGCACCGGTATCGGCAAGACCTTCGCCTATCTGGTGCCAACCTTGCTCAGCGGCCATCGGGTGCTGATTTCAACCGGCACACGGCATCTGCAGGATCAGCTATTTCATACCGATATCCCGCGCTTGAGCCAGGCGCTGGGCTTGCCGCTGCGCGCCCAGTTGCTCAAAGGACGCAGCAATTACTATTGCGCCCATCGAGCAGGCAAGTTCATACCGCAGAGCGCGACCGAAACGGACAAGCTCAAGAAAGTCCGGCTGTGGGCCACGCAAACTGAACATGGTGACCTGGCCGAACTGAGTGACCTGCGCGATCAGGATCCGATGCGCATCCAGCTGACCTCAACCGCCGAAAACTGCCTGGGCGCACAATGCCCAGAGTATGAAGCCTGCTTTGTCGCCAAGGCGCGCAGTCGCGCTCAGAGCGCGCAGGTGGTGGTGGTCAATCATCATTTGTTGTGCGCCGATCTGGCCCTTAAGGAGGATGGATTTGGTGAACTGCTGCCAGAAATGGACGGCGTGATCATCGACGAAGCACATCAGTTTCCCGATGTGCTCGCTCAGTTCTTCGGATTTGGCATTTCTGCACGGCAGTGCCGCGATCTGGGCCGCGACATCGTCGAGGC
>JBFKEC010000056.1:0-14074 GCA_041619315.1 Oceanococcus sp.
TTCATGGACGGGGTGCTGCAACAGCTCACGGCGCTTTTGTTCCTGGATGACGATGCCCTGATGCTGCACGCCTCAGGCTTTGCCGCTGAAAACGGCGACAGGGAACTGCACGTTGTTGCCGCCTCGGGGCGCTTTCGCGAATACCTCGGCAAACCGCTCACCGCTTGCACCCAGACTGATGTCAGCAGCCTGCTGCAACAGGCCATGGCGACACAGTCCAGCCAGCTCGAGAACGACCGATTTCTGGGCTATCACGTTGGCGATGACGGCCACTCCCACGTGGTCTACGTGTCCGGCAACAATGCCCTGTCCATTTCCGATCGGCATTTGCTCGAACTGTTTTTGCGCAATGTGGCGATAGCCCATGCCAATGCGCGTCTGTACACCAAGGCCGGCCAATGATTACCACCACGCCCTCCATGCCCATGCGTACCCCGCTGAAACTGCACAAGACCGCGCGTGACGAAGACTCCGGATTGCCACCGTGGAAGGTTCTGATCGTCGATGACGAACCCGAAGTGCACAGCGTTACCCGCCTGGCCCTGCATGATTTCAGTTTCGATGACCGCAAGCTGCACTTCATCAGCGCCCATTCCGGCCAGGAAGCGTGTGAGATTCTCGACCAGGAAACCGACATCGCACTGATGTTGCTGGATGTGGTCATGGAAACCGATGATGCCGGCCTGCGCGTGGTCGAGTACCTGCGTCACCAGCTGGGCAATGCGTTCATGCGCGTGGTGCTACGCACCGGCCACCCCGGCATGGCGCCGGAGCGGCATGTGATTCGGGCGTTTGACATCAACGACTATCGGGCCAAAACCGAACTGACCCAGGACCGCATGTATTCGCTGGTCTACACCGCGCTGTCGTCGTACAAACGCCTCAACAGCCTGGCCAGCAGCCAGCGCTACCTGCGCAGTCTGGCCGATGAATACCGCAGCGTGCTGGACAATCTGCAAAGCCAGCTGCGCCTGCCCATGGCCGGCTTGCGCTCGGCAATGGCCACGCTGCAAAACGCTGCAACGGTAGACACCGACACCCTTAATCAGCAGCTCGAAAAAAGTCTCAAACAGCTCAGCGACACCACCCACGGCATTACCCGCCTGAGTGAGCTCAATCACCTCGACAGCCCTGCTGCCAGCGAACGCGTATCCGCCGAATCCGTGGTCGAGGCTGCGCTGGACAAGCTCGACCCGTCAATGCGTGCGCGGATTCAAAGCGTGCACTACAGCCACCTGCCAACACTGCTTGGTCAGCCCAGCTGGCTGACAGAGCTGTTTCAGCAGCTGCTCAACAACGCCATCACTCATCACCCGGGCCAGGCCAACATCGAAATCAGTGCACGACCAAGCGGCACCTTCTGGGAGTTCACCATCAGCGATGACGGCCCCGGCATTCCGGTGGATGAATGGGAACTCATCTTTGACGCCTTCCATGGCAAGGCCCTGGGTATTGGTCTGACCATTTGCCGCAAGATCGTGGCCGCGCATGGCGGAAAAATCTGGGTCCGCCCATCAACCCGCGGCGGGACAGCAATCCAACTGACCCTGCCAGCCGGCACCAGGCCGGTCTGAACAGGACCCTGAATTATGAATACGACTGTTGCAGAACAGGGCCTGGAACTGGTCTCCGATGCGGTGCTGATACTGGATCAGCAAGGCGCCATCATCCATGCCAACCGGGCGGCCTGCCATATGCTGCAATTGCCCGCAGAAAAACTCGCCGGTCAGCCCATGAGTGCGGTGCTGCAACTGGCCCCGGATCGCAGCGACAAGAGCACCACCATGCTCCAGCCCGAACATGAAAGTGGCGAGGCCATGATCGCCATCATCGGATCGCGCCGACTACCGGTTGAACTCAATCGCATGGTCCACCGTGATCACAACGGCAAGCGCGAGGAAATCGTCGTTCTCAAGGACAACAGCAGCGCGACCCGGATACAGCAATCACTGGCCGAGCAAGCCCGTTTTGACCCGCTGACCAAGCTTTTGAATCGCACCGAACTGGACCGCTGCCTGAGCAATCTGGTCGATGATGCAGAAGCCACCGATCGCCACCACGCCCTGCTCTACATCGACCTTGATCAGTTCAAGGTGGTGAATGATTCCTGCGGCCACCAGGCCGGCGACGAACTGCTGCGTCAGGTCGCCCGTCAGCTGCGCAAGGTGGTGCAATCTGGCGACATTGTCGGCCGCCTGGGCGGCGATGAATTCGCCATTTTGCTGTGCAATGTCACCACCAGCGAAGCCGTGACCACCGCGCGTCGGGTGTGCAAGACCATCGCCAGCCTGCGCTTTGCCTGGAACGCGTCAAGCTTCACCATTTCCAGCAGCATCGGGGTGGCCGCAATAACCCCGCTGACCCGCACCGCGCACCGCGCGCTGCAGCAGGCCGATGCGGCCTGCTTCGCGGCCAAGGATGGCGGCCGCAACCGCATTCATCTGTTCCGCGAGGATGACAAACAACTGCGCAAGACCCGCGGCGAGATGGCCTGGCTGCCACGCATCAACAGTGCGCTGGACGAGAATCACATGTGTCTGGTGCAACAGCGCATTGCCCCGCTCAGTGGCGCCGAGGAAATGGCTGAGGTGCTGCTGCGCATCGACAACGGCAATGGTCACATGATTGCGCCGGGCGCCTTCATTCCCGCCGCAGAGCGCTACAACCTGATGCCACGCATCGACCGCTGGGTCATACAGCGCATGCTGCATACCCTGTCGCGCATCGACCCCGCACAAGACCCGGTTTCCCGCTACACCATCAATCTGTCCGGCCTGTCGGTCGGCGACGAGCAGTTCCTGCGCTTCATCGTCGAAGAGTTCGAAAAGCACAGCGTCGACCCCACCCGCATCTGTTTTGAAATCACCGAAACCGCCGCGGTAACCAATTTCTCACAAGCCATCCGGTTCATGTCGCTGCTGCGCGAAATCGGCTGCCGCTTCGCGCTGGATGACTTTGGATCCGGCATGTCGTCATTCGGTTATCTGCGCGACATGCCGATCGACTATCTGAAGATCGACGGCATGTTTGTGCGCAATCTGGAAATCGATCCGTTTCATCGCACCATCGTCAAATCCATCATCGATGTGGATCGTGCCGCCGGCATGAAAACCATTGCAGAACATGTAGATTCCGATGCTGCGGTGCGCATGCTGCGCGAGATGGGCGCCGACTACGTACAAGGCTTTCACATCCAAAAACCGGTGCCCATGATCATTCAGGCGGCCTGAGCCCAGGCCCGCTCACGACGGCCCAAAACCGGCCAAAAAGCCGCAATTTCCGGGCCTCAGCGCCGCGTTCAACTCGCGATCATGCGGCGGGCATGCGAACATCGCGCCCCCGCGAACCCTACCGATGGTCTTTTTCTGTGCTTGCTGCAAACAACATCACCCAGCAATTCGGCGCCAAGCCGCTGTTCGAAAACATCTCGCAAAAATTTTCCGGCGGTAACCGCTATGGCCTGATTGGTGCCAATGGCTGCGGCAAGTCCACCTTGATGAAGATTCTTGGCGGCGACCTGGAACAGACCGCGGGCAACGTCAGCCTGGAACCCGATGTGCGTCTGGGCAAGTTGCGCCAGGACCAGTTTGCCTTCGAGAACTACGGGGTGGTCGATACCGTGATCATGGGCCACGCCGAACTGTGGGCCGTGAAACAGGAACGGGACCGCATCTACGCCCTGCCAGAAATGAGCGAAGAAGACGGCATGAAGGTCGGCGAACTGGAAGGTCAGTACGCCGAGATGGACGGCTACACCGCGGAAAGCCGTGCTGGCGAGTTGCTGCTCGGTGTGGGCATTCCGGTGGAACAGCATTTCGGCCCGATGAGCGAAGTCGCACCCGGCTGGAAGCTGCGCGTGCTGCTGGCCCAGGCTCTGTTCGCGGATCCTGACGTGCTGCTGCTCGACGAGCCGACCAATAACCTCGACATTCATGCCATTCAATGGCTGGAAGACACGCTCAATCAGCGTGATTCGACCATGATCATCATCTCGCATGATCGCCACTTCCTGAACAGCGTGTGCACCCACATGGCCGATCTGGACTACGGCGAACTGCGCGTATACCCGGGCAATTACGACGAGTACATGCTGGCCTCGACCCAGGCGCGTGCCCAATTGCTCTCCGACAACGCCAAGAAGAAGGCCCAGATCAACGATCTGCAAGCCTTTGTTGCTCGCTTCTCGGCCAATGCGTCCAAGGCCAAACAGGCAACCTCGCGAGCCAAGCAGATCGACAAGATCCAGCTGGCTGAGGTCAAGGTGTCCAGCCGCAGTCACCCGTATATCCGTTTCGAGCAGGACAAAAAACTGTTCCGCAACGCACTGGTGGTTGAGGAACTGAGCAAAGCCTTTGGTGACAACAAGGTGTTGCACAACATGTCGCTGATGGCTGAAGTTGGCGAACGCATAGCCGTGATTGGTGAAAACGGCATCGGCAAATCGACCTTCCTGCGCGTATTGATGGGCGATCCGGGTTACGAGCCCAGTGCTGGCAGCGTGGCCTGGTCGGAAAATTCCAATATCGCCTACTACGCCCAGGACCACGCTCACGAATTCGAAACCGACATGACGTTGTTCGAATGGATGAGCCACTGGCGCCAGCCCGGCGACGACGATCAGGTGGTGCGCGCCACGCTCGGGCGTCTGCTGTTCTCCGGCGATCAGGTCGACAAGTCGATCAAGGTGCTGTCGGGTGGTGAACAGGGCCGCATGCTGTTCGGCAAGATGATGCTGCAACAGCCCAACATCCTGATCATGGATGAGCCGACCAACCATATGGATATGGAGTCAATCGAATCGCTCAACATGGCGCTGGAGCTCTACCCCGGCACGCTGATTTTCGTCAGTCACGACCGCGAGTTCGTATCCAGCATCGCAACCCGCGTGATCGAGCTGAAAAACGACGGCTATGTGGATTTCGATGGGGGTTACGAGGACTACCTCAAGTCACAAAGCTAGGCGAAAGGCCGTTCGGACATGCGATAATCGCGCATGACGAACTTCTCTGAACTGGCACTCTCACCGGCCCTGCTGCAGGCACTGGATACCCTTGAATTCCGGCAGCCCACGCCGGTGCAGGCACAAACGCTGCCGATCATGCTCGAAGGCCAGGATGTGCTGGCCCAGGCTCGCACCGGCAGCGGCAAGACCGCCGCTTTCGGGCTGGCCATGCTGGCTGACCTGAACAGTGACATCACCCGCCTGCAGGGTCTGGTTCTGTGCCCCACCCGCGAACTGGCCGATCAGGTCGCCAAGGATCTGCGCGCGCTGGCGCGGTTTGTGCCCAACGTCAAAATCCTCAGCTTGTGCGGCGGTGTGCCGCTGCGTCCGCAACTGGCCTCGCTGAGCAGCCACGAACCGCACATTGTGGTGGGCACGCCGGGGCGCGTGCAGGACCTGATCCGACGCAAGGCGCTGCCTCTGGACGGGCTCAGCTGCGTGGTGCTGGATGAAGCCGATCGCATGCTCGACATGGGCTTTATCGAGCCGATCGGAGACATTCTCAACAGTGCCCCGACGACGCGCAAAACCTGGCTGTTCTCGGCCACCTATTCGGATGAAATTCGCCACATCAGCACGCGCTTCCAGCGCGACGCTGTGGACATCACCATCACCGATCCGCACACCACCAAGAGTATCGAGCAGCGCTTCTACCGGGTCGAAAATGCGGACAAGATCACCGCACTCAAAGTGCTGCTGAGCGCACACAATCCGACCGCCTGCCTGGTCTTCTGCCACACCCGCCGCGACACCCGCGATGTCGCTCGCCAGTTGCAGGAGCTGGGTTTTAGCGCCCAGCCGTTGCATGGCGAAATCGACCAGCGCCAGCGCGATGAAACCGTGGTCCAGTTTGCCAACGGCAGCTGTCAGGTGCTGGTCGCCACCGATGTGGCCTCGCGCGGCCTCGACATCAAGGGCCTGCCCATGGTCATCGCCTATGAGCTGCCGCATGATCCGGCGGTCCATGTTCACCGAATTGGTCGCACCGGCCGGGCCGGCGAAAGCGGCCTGGCGTGCAGCCTGGTGTCAGGACGTGAACAGCAGCGCCTGGCCGCCATCGAAGAACACCTGGACACCAGCTTCGGCTGGCAGGATCTGCCCGCACTGCGTGGCCACAAGGACCTGCCTCGCCCGGCCATGAAAACCCTGGCCATCGACGCCGGGCGCAAGGACAAGCTGCGGCCTGGCGATATTCTTGGCGCACTGACCGGCAGCGGCGGCCTGGATGGCAAGGATGTGGGCAAGATCGACATCTTCGCCACCCGTGCCTACGTCGCGGTCGCCCGCCCACAGGCCTCAGCCACTGCGGCGCGCTTGCGTCAGGCGCCGATCAAGGGGCGCAAAATTCGCGTACGCGAACTGTAAACTTGGCCTCGTTGTACCCGCCCTGGGAACCATCCGGGGACGGCATTCGTGAGTCTGCTAAGCACTGAGTACTCTGCACCGCGTTGACCGCCAGAAGTCATACCGGATGAAGGTCGCTGAGTGCCATAAAAAAAGCCGCGTGGAGCATCGCCCGTTCCAACGCTGCACACAAGATTCATGCGAGCAGGACAACGAGGAGACAAGCATGCAAGGTGTCGGGGGAACCGCAGCCTGGCGTATCAGCCTGTCCAGCATAGTGCTGGGCTTGGGCCTTTCGCAGGCCAATGCACAATCAAACGACGAGGATCTGGACGCACTGTTCGGGACTCAGCAAACACAGCCGAGCCCAAGGCCAACGCCGCAGGCGAGCGCTGAACCCGCGACCATTACCCTGGCCGAAAGCCCCCAGCCAACGCCACCGGCCGCTCAGCGTGGCCGGGTGCTGGAAGAGATTATCGTCACCGCGCAAAAGCGCGCGCAAAGCCTGACCGACGTGCCCATCTCGGTCAGTGCCTTGAGCGGCGAGAAGCTGCGCGATGCCGGGATCGAAAATCTCAGCGATCTGTCCGAATATGCGCCCAACTTCAAACTGGTCGAAGGCGGACTGGTGCCGCTGATCTACATGCGCGGCGTCGGCTCGGGCTCCAATCAGGGCTTTGAAATGTCGGTTGGGCTGTACAACGACGGCATTCACCTGGGTCGCCCGCACCTGACGCTGGCCGCCTTCCTGGATGTGGAACGCATCGAAGTCCTCAAGGGCCCGCAAAGTATTCTGTTTGGCAAGAATGCGATCGCCGGGGCCATGAACGTGACCTCTGGCCAGCCGCGTGATGAGTTCGATGCCAGCCTCAGCGCGAGCTGGTTCGAGCCGTTCCAGGATCGTGAAGTGAGCGGCTTTGCCACCGGCCCACTGAGTGACACCCTCAATGGGCGCATTGCCCTGCGTGTGCGCGACGAAGGCGGCTATGTCTACAACCGCACTCAGCAACGCGATGATCCGCAACTCGAAGAGCTGGCCGCGCGTGGCACCTTGCAATGGTTGCCCACTGACAACGCCCGCTTCACCCTCAAGTTTGAACACAGCGGGCGTGATTCGACCGGGCGCACCTATCAGATGCTTGATAACGGCATTCTGACCGAATCGGAAGGCAACCAGGCCGGTCTTGACGACACCCGTGACACCAACGAAGACGAGTTCATGGAACTGGTCAACGACAGTGTCACGCTGAATTCCCAGATCGACTTCGGTGACCACACGCTGGAACTGGTCAGCGGCTTTACCACCTATGACCAGATCGATGCCTTTGACGCCGACTCCAGCAGTGTCGACACCATTTTCCTGATCGGCCAGGAAGACTATTCGCAGTTCAGCCAGGAGATTCGCTGGGTCTCACCACCGGGCGAGCACTTCGACTTCATCGCCGGGGCTTTCTACCAGCAGGCCGAACAGGAATTCAACGAATTTGGCGATCTCAAGGTGCGCAGCGGCACCATTGAATTCGCCGCCCTGCCCGGCGAACTGATCGACATCGTGGCGCAGGCTGGCCCGGCCAATACCGTGGTTGTCATCAGCGCTGATCTGGCCCGTCTGTTCACCGTGGATTCCCGTTCCGCATCGGTGTTTGCCCAGGGCACCTGGCACTTCGCGCAAGACTGGCGTCTGACGGCCGGGGCTCGATACGTGCACGAAACCAAGGACGGCTACCGCAACCTCGAGGCCTATCAGCCGGGCACCGAGCAGGACGTCGACCCGGTCACTGCGGCCGCCCTGGCCCAGCTCAAGATCGAGGCCCATACCCTGGCGGACAAGCGCGAAACCAACAGCCTGCTGCCATCGATCAACCTGCAGCATGACCTCAATGATGCGGTCATGGTCTATGGCTATTGGTCACGCGGGGCCAAGAGTGGCGGCTACGATGCGCGCAACAACAACGCACAGGACGGCCCCACCGGCGGTGGTGAAAACTTCGAGTATCAGGACGAAATCGCCGATGCCGCCGAACTGGGCAGCAAGATTCGTTTTGCCAGCGGCACCGCCGAACTCAACCTCGCGCTCTATCGGGTTGAATATGAAGACATGCAGGTCAGCGTGTTTGACGGGGTCGCCGGCTTTACTGTCACCAATGCCGGCAGTGCCCTGGTTCAGGGCATGGAAATGGATGGCCGCTGGCTAATCGGCGAGCATCTGATGCTCAGTGGCGCGCTTGCCTATCTGGATTTCGAATGGTTGAGCTATGTCGATGGGCCGTGCTATTTCGGCGCCCCCGACCAATCTGACGAAGGCACTTGTGACTTGAGCGGGCGTGAGAATCAGCAGACCCCGAACTGGAGTGGCAGCCTGTCGCTGGCCTATACCAATCAGTTCGGCGCGGGCCTGCACTGGGGTGCAACCCTGGATGCCAACTTCCGCGGCGACCACTTCATTTCCGGCGATCTCGACCCCCGCGGTCTGCAACAAGCCCATACCCGGCTCAATCTGCGCCTGTCTCTGGAAGCGCCCGACCGGCGTTGGGGCATTGCTCTGGTCGGCAAAAACCTCAGTGACGAACTCACCACCGGCATTGGCGCCCCTGCGCCACTGGATACCGGCAGCTACATGGCAACCTCTGAGCGGCGCCGCACCTATGGCCTGGAGCTGCGCTATCGCTTCGGCCAATGATCAGGCTGGCCGCAGCCCGGACTGCGGCCATCTGAACTACACTCTGAAGCCACTTCGCCACGACAACCACCATGTCTGCCAAAAACAATGCCGTCGAGGTCATGGGCGTAACCATGCTGCTCGGCGCGCTGCTGGATTTTGCCCTTGCCGCCCTGTTCGGCCTCACCGACATCATCGACCTGGGCGACCCCATGGTCACGCAGATCGTCGTTGTGGCCCTGGTGCTGGCCGGCGTGGCAACCCTGGCGGTGCGCCCACTGCTGCTTAAACGCATCCGCGCCAATAATGATCGGGATGCAAACGGCAATCGCAAACTCATCGAATAACTCCGCGCGACACGCCGATGTGCAGTTACTTCCGTCAACAACAGGCGATTGCCAAAGCACGCACCCATGTGCGCAAAAGCGGCGACTGGCAACCGCTCAACAGCCAGGCTGAGAGTGTGGTTGTTCGTCCCACGGTGGCCGCCGAAACGATCACGGCCGAAGGCTCGAAAATGCGCCACTGGGCGCTGCTGCCGGCATGGGCGCACGAGCCCAAACTGAAGTACGCCACCTTCAATGCGCGGGCCGAGAGCGTGCGTGAAAAACCGGCGTTTCGCGACGCCTGGAAACGCTCACAGCGCTGCCTGATCCCGGCCATCAGTTATTCAGAGTATCCGCTCATCGAGGGGCGCAAGACCCGCCACAACATTGCCCTGGCCAATGACTGTGAACTGATGATTGCCGGACTGTGGTCCGATTGGCATGTCGGCCTGGAGGATCAGCGCGACACCTTCACCATGCTCACCACCGCGCCGCTGGAACAGATCGCCTGGGTTCACAACCGCAGCCCGCTGATGCTGTCACCGTCGCAGTGGGATCAATGGTTATGCGGCTCGCCGGATGAGTGTGTCGAACTGCTTCGACCCAACAACCCGGGCGCCTTGAGTGTCGAGCCGGCCTGACCACCACACCCCTGTCTCCATGCTTCGATTCTTCTCGCTGCTGCTGAGCTGGGTGGCCCTTGCGGCCTGCAGCCAGAACGAGCCACAAGCCCTCACCGCAAGCACAGCAGCCACCCCCAAAGGCGCCGCGCTGGTCGAGCATCGCAACAGCGCCCTGCCGCCCCGCGCCCTGCCTGGCGGCAGCGCCACTGTCGTCGATTTCGCCCTGCTCTCCGAACGCAGTGCAGAAGCCTTTTCACGCCCGTTCGCCAACCTCGATGCCGAGCAACGCATGCGCTTCGTGGTCGGCAATTCGTTCTTCACCCAGCCGTGGGTATCGGCCGGCGCATCCGTCTCCGGACGTGATGGTCTTGGCCCGCTGTTCAATGCGGCCGCCTGCCAGGATTGCCACATCCGCGATGGTCGCGGCCTGCCGCCAAGCGGCCCGGACGATGTGCTGAGGTCCGCAGTGCTGCGCATTGCCCGTGCCGATGGCACAGCCGACCCGATCTACGGGCGCCATATCCAGACCCGTAGCCTGCCCGGCATGGCCGCCGAAGCGCGGGTTGCGATCAGCTGGCAGGAACACGCTGTAACCCTGCACGACGGCCAGCGCATCAGCCTGCGTCAGCCACAGATCCAGATCACCGAGTGGGCCTATGGACCGGCCGCGGACGATCTGCGCATGAGCTTGCGTATAGCCCAGCCGATGATCGGGATGGGCCTGCTTGAAGCCATCCCCGCATCGGCCATACGCCAACAGCGCGACCGCATGGCAAGTGGCCAAGTGCCGGGCCGAGCCGCGCAGGTACACGACATCGCCAGCGGAACACAGCGCCTGGGCCGGTTTGGCTGGAAAGCCACCCAACCCAGCGTACGCCAGCAGTCACTGGATGCCCTGATCAACGACATCGGCATCACCTCGGCATTGTTTCCTGAGCAGAACTGCAGCCCCACCCAGCAAGCCATCGCCTGTCGCCATTTTGCCAGCGGTGGCCAGCCCGAATTGCAACCTGACATCGAAGCAGCGCTGGTGTTTTACGCCCAGCATCTGGCCCCTCCGGCCAGGCGCGAGCATGCACGCCCCGAGGTGCGCAACGGCGAGCAACTGTTTCACCGTATCGGTTGCGCCGACTGTCATCGCCCGAGCTGGCAGACCGCGGCATCGAGCACGCCGGCCAGCGCCAACCAGCTGATATGGCCGTACAGCGACATGCTGCTGCACGACATGGGGCCGGGCCTGGCCGATGGCATCATCGAGGGCGCAGCCAGCGGCCAGCATTGGCGCACGCAACCGTTGTGGGGCCTGGGTCAGGTCAAAACAGTGGGCGGTGCCAGCGCTGCTTATCTGCACGATGGCCGGGCGCGCAGCCTGTCTGAAGCAATACTGTGGCATGGCGGCGACGCCGCAGCCGCACGTGACGCCTGGGCAGCACTGACGCGCGCGCAGCGCGATCAATTGCTGCTGTTTCTCGAATCGCTGTGACACCGCCATCGGCTTGTCATATGGCTTGCATATTTGCCCGCTAGACTTGGCCCTGCACAACTATTTTCCGGAGTTTTTCATGCGTCTGGCCCCGCGCCCCAGCATCAGCCTTCAACCTGCCTTTTTCGCCGTGGCCGTTTTGCTCAGTGCCTGCAACGGCGCAGGACGCGACGTCGCGAGCAACGACAGCAGCGACGATGCCCCGGCAGCGCCGATTGCACCAGTGGCCTTGTGTGAAGGCCAGGAATCCCAGCCACAGCGCCTGTTCCTGCAGCAGGTCGGGGTGACCCAGGCGATCATCAAATGGCGCGGCAACAAGGATGGCGGCGACGATGCCAGCACACTGTGTTTCGGCACCCATCAAAATGCACTGCCCTTAAGCAGTCTGCACCAGGCCGAAGTCACCGCCACCGGCCACAGTGAAGTGCTGTTGACCGGCCTGACCCCGGATACGCTGTACTACTACTCTGTCGGCGCAGCGTCCAGCGCCCTGGACACGCGCTGGTTGCGCACCGCGCCGGCCACCGGCGAAGCGCCGCAAGATGGCAATGTGCGGATCTGGGTGCTGGGCGATTCCGGCACCGCTGGCAGCACCATCGACCCTGAAGGCGGTGATGCCCGCGACGTGCAGGCCGGCTATCTCAAATGGGTTGCTGAGAACGGCGGCGAAGCCACCGATTTGGTCCTCATGCTCGGTGACATCGCCTATCTGGACGGCACCGACGCACAATTCCAGTCTGCGGTGTTTGATGTGTACACCGACATACTCAGCAGCGCCGCCATGTGGCCGACCATCGGCAACCACGAAATGGGCGCCAGCGGGCTGTCATTCTGGACCAGCACCGCGCTGTATCTGCCGATTCAGGGCCAGCGCGATCCACTGCCCGACAGCCCCATGCCGTATCTCAACATTTACTCCTTGCCGACCCAGGGCGAACTTGGCGGCGAGCCGAGCAACACCGAGCAGTACTACTCGTTCGACTACGGCAATGTGCATGTGGTCAGCCTGGACTCGCAGGTCACCATTCGCGATGCGGCCAATAATCAGGCCATGAAAAGCTGGCTGATCGCCGATCTGGCCGCCAATGACAGTGACTGGACCATCGTGATTTTCCATCACCCGCCCTACACCAAAGGCAGTCACGATTCGGACAGCACCATGCTCGGAATCGATCAACCGATCTTCGACATCCGCGAACAGTACACCGAAATTTTCGAGGACTACGGCGTCGACCTGGCCTACAGCGGGCACAGCCATTCGTATGAGCGGTCCTACTACCTCAATGGCCACACCGGGCTGGAAGCCAGCTTCGATCCCGCCATCCACGCCGAGCATGACGGCATGGGCAACCCGCTTAGCGGTCAGGGTGAGCAGCGCTACCGTCAGGTCTCTGACAACAGCGGTGCCGACGACAAGGTTGTGTACACCGTTGCCGGCAGCTCCGGACAGGCCACCAGCACCTCCGATGGCTACCCGCACAACGCCATGGCCTACAGCGAAATCGTCCTCGGCTCGGTGGTCATCGACGCCACCCCGACGCGTCTCACCGCCCATTTCATCAACATCGAAGGTGAGTCGCTGGATCAGTTCGTGATCGAGCGCTGATGCACACCGTCGGTAAAATCTTGTGGCTGCCATGCCTTGTTTTGCTGAGTCTTGCGGCCGAGGGCGGCATGGGCCCGCAGCAGCGTCTGCTCGAACTTGGCGAACGCATTGCCAGCACCTCCAACGCCCCCGAGTTGTATCTGCGTCGGGCGCTGATTTATGCCGAGGTGGGCGAGTACCGCCTGGCCTTTGCCGATGTCGACAGCGCCGCACAACTAGGCCACAAAGCACGCAGCGAGTTCGTACGCGGCGTGCTGCTGTATCGACTGGGCCAGATTGATCAGGCGCTACCGCTGTTCAATGCCTATCTGGATGCGCAACCACAAGATCCGGCAGCCACGCTGTACCGCGCCCGCATCCTGCGCGATGCAGGACAGCTCGAAGCATCCCTGCGCGACTACCTAAGCTATCTCAAACTGCGTCCGCAAGCCGAACCCGGCGACACCCTGATGGCTGCGCGCCTGATCGTGACGCTGGCCCAGCAGGGCCATGCGCAATACCACTTTGACGATGCACTGGCCCTGCTTGATGAACAAAGCAGCCGACGTGGTCAGGCCGCACAAATGCAGCGTTATGCCATCGAACTGGAACGCTCGCGCTGTCACAGTGAACAGGCCCTGAAGCGCTTGCAGGCCCTGCATGACAATGCACGGCGTTCGCCAGACTGGCATCTGCAGGTCGCCGAGCAGGCCCTGCTGCTGAACCAGTACGCGCAGGCCGGCCATGCACTGGAGCAGGCTGAGCAACGTCTGCAACAACGCAGACCCAGTGCCAGCAAGGCTGAGCTTGAGCACCGCCTGACCTTTCTCCGTGTGCTGCTTTATGGCGCTACCGAGCACGACATGAATGGCGAGGACCATGCCGCTGCCGTAGCCCAGTATTACCCGGCCCAAAACAGCACCACATCGATGACGCAGAGTCATGCGCATGGCAGCGCACACCGTCACAGCCATGCACCGCACACGCCAGCACATCATCACGCCGCATCAAACGCCACTCACACCCACGACGCCTTGCAGGGCTTCGAGCAA
>JBFKEC010000057.1:0-13976 GCA_041619315.1 Oceanococcus sp.
GCAGCAGTAGACAAAGCCGTTGAATTCGGCATTCCTGCCGATCAGACCTTTGCCATGTGGGACTGGGTGGGCGGGCGTTTCTCGCTGTGGTCTGCGGTGGGGCTGTCGGCCGCGCTGGCTTTGGGCTGGCCACGCTTTGAGCGTCTGCTCGAAGGTGCTGCGGCCATGGATGCACATTTCTTCGACACCCCGCTGGATCGCAATTTGCCTGTGATCTGGGCCTTGATCGGCATCTGGAACCGCAATTTTCTCGATGCCACCAGTCAGGTGACGGCGGTATACGGCGAGCGCTTGGCAGATTTACCCGACTGGTTGCAGCAGTTGGAAATGGAAAGCAACGGAAAGTCGGCCGGGCGCGATGGCAAACCGCTGCCGCATCCCAGCAGTCCGGTGCAATGGGGCGGGGTGGGTACCTCGGTTCAGCACGCCTTTTTCCAGATGCTGCATCAGGGCAGCGAAGTCCATCCGGTGGATTTCATTCTGCCGCGCCATGTGCCCGGCGGGGATTCCAGCATGCAGGCCCAATTGCTGGGTAATGCACTGGGTCAGGCTGCGGCACTCAGTCATGGTCGCGAGGGTACGGCTGAAGGCCATACTGGCGACCATGCCGCATGGCGTCAGTTTGATGGCAACCGGCCATCCAGCCTGATCTGGCTGGACACGCTGGATGCCCACGGTCTGGGCGCGTTGCTGGCCGCCTATGAGCACCGTTGTTTTGTTCAGGGCTGGTTGTGGGGGCTCAACAGTTTTGACCAGTTCGGGGTCGAGCTCGGCAAAGTGCTGGCCAAGGCCATTGATGCCGCACTGGCCGATGACGCCCAGCCCTGGCCCGATCCGCTGCTGGAGCAGCAGGCGCGTCCGCTGCGCGATTGAACGGCTGCGACCTTACAGGGGCTGCTTATTCGGGGTTGTCAGATGCTCAATCTCGTCAAGTGCGTGTTTTAGTTGGGGCGTTGCAAAGTCAAGAAAGCGGCGAATCTTGAGCGGCATATGCCTGCGTGATACATGCACCAGATGCACCGGTGCTGGCTGCGGTTCGAAGTCTTCGAGTATCAGCTCCAGTTCGCCGCTCTTAAGGCCGTCAGCCACCTGGTAATGCAACAGACGCACGATGCCGATCTGATGCAGTGCGGCATGTACCGCTGCTTCGGGGATGGTCACCGTCAGGCGAGGATGAATAGGTACTTCGAGTGTGCTGCCGGTGTTGCGCCGGTGGTAGCGCCAGGATGGCGTCGGCATCGGCCCATCGACCGTGACGCAAGGAAAATTCTGCAGGTCTGATGGGCTCTGAGGGTGGCCGTATCGCGCCAGCAGGGAAGGACTGGCGCAAGTGACTTCACGCATGGCACCCAGTTGCGACGCAATCATCGAGCTGTCAGGCAGTTTGCCAATGCGCACGGCCATGTCGACATGATCGCAAACCAGATCGACGTTGCGGTCCGTCAGGATCAGGCGCACGTTGATTTCGGCATATGCCTCGAGAAAGGCCGCAATCACCGGCATCACATGCAGGCGCCCGAACATGACCGGAGCAGTCAGCACTAACTCCCCTCTGGGGAGCATGAATTCGCCGGTGGCCTCGCGTTCGGCCTCCTCGACCTGCTCAAGAATGCGGCGCGCGGCCGCAACATACGCCACGCCGGCATCGGTCAACGACAACTTGCGGGTGGTGCGAATCAGCAGACGCGTACTCAGCAGGGCTTCCAGATCGGAAATTTTGCGGCTGAGTGTTGCAAGAGGCACCTTCAGGGAGCGGCTTGCGGCAGACAGGCTGCCTTGCTCAGTGACAGCAACCAGCAAGGACATGGCTTCGAGGCGATCCATTTAATAGTTCCGAAAAATGGAAATATGATTCTTGATTTTGCCTGATTATAAATATAACCGGAAGGACATATGATTTTTCCAGCGCGCCAATCCCGGCCGCGTTTTACAGGAGAATGCTATGTCTCGTCTTACTATCCCGGCCCTTGAGTCGGCCCCTGAAGGCTCCAGGACTACCCTGGCGGCGATTCAGAAACAATTGGGTGTTGTACCCAATCTCTATCGCTTGATGGGCAACAGTCCGGCATCACTGACTGGATTTACCGATTTTCATTCGGCCTTGTCGGGAGCGCTGGATGCCAAGACCCGTGAGCGAATTGCTTTGGCGGTGGCCCAGATCAACGGTTGTGCTTATTGTCTGGCCGCGCATACCTATCTTGGCCTGAATCTGGTCAAGTTGAGTGCTGACGAAATCGCATTGAATCGCCGGGGCGCATCTGCTGACAGCAAAGCCAGCGCCGCGGTGGCCTTTGCGGCCAAGGTGACGCAGGAGCGTGGTCACGTCAGTGACGCCGATTTGGCCGCAGTGCGTGATGCCGGCTTCAGCGATGCACAGATCGTCGAGATCGTGGCTCTGGTGGCAGCCAACAGCTTTACCAACTTCCTCAATGAAGTGGCCCGCACTGACGTCGACTTTCCTGAAGTCCCTGTTGCTCAAGCGGCATGACCCCATCGGGCCGGCGTGCCCGCACGCCGGCCTGAGTTTGATCAGCGTGGAGATTCAAATGGCGTATGGCTTTCTGAACATCGCGATGACACCCAGCGTGCGCGCCGAGCAGGCGCGCATGGGCAGTGAGCACATCTGGGAACGTTTTGAAGGGGCGCGAGAATTTGATCGCTTTGATGACAGGGTCAAGCACTTTATTGAGACGCGTGACAGCTTCTACATGGCCACGGTGTCCGAGACAGGCTGGCCATATATTCAGCATCGTGGCGGAGCCCCGGGTTTTCTCAGGGTCGTTGATGAGAAAACTCTGGCCTTTGCCGATTATCGCGGCAATCGGCAATACATCAGCTCCGGAAATCTCGCAGCCAATGCGCGTGCCTGTCTGATTGTTGTCGACTATCCCCGCCGCATGCGGCTAAAGCTTTACGTGCGCGCGGAGATGCTGGCGCTGGATGATGCGCTGGAGCTGGGCGCGCAGGTGCAAGTCCCAGGCGACAAGGCGCGACCTGAGCGCATCTGTCGTATGCGACTAGAAACCTTTGACTGGAACTGTCGGCGACATATCACGCCCCGCTTTACTGAGGCGCAAATTGATCAGGCTACTGCTGCGCTGCAGCAGCGTTTGGCCCAACTGGAATCTGAAAATGCCGAGATGCGACGGCGTCTCGGCCTTGTTGATGGAGAAAATCAATGACAGCACTGCGACCACCACTGGCGCCGTTCAGCGTGCAGACCGCGGCTGAAAAGGTTCGATTGGCAGAAAATGGATGGAACACGCGCGACCCCGAAAAGGTTGCGCAGGCCTACACCGTGGATAGCGTGTGGCGCAATCGCGCCGAGCACATTCACGGACGCCAGGCCATTGTCGGCTTCCTGCAGCGCAAATGGCAGCGTGAACTGGACTACCGTCTGGTCAAGGAGTTGTGGGGCTTTCGCGACAACCGTATTGCTGTGCGCTTTGCCTACGAATGGCACGATGACAGCAGCAATTGGTTTCGATCTTATGGCAATGAAAACTGGGAGTTTGCTGAAAACGGTTTGATGCAGCGTCGATTTGCCTGCATAAACGATGCGCCGATTCGGCCATCGGATCGACTTTTTCACTGGCCTTCGGGGCGGCGTCCCGATGATCATCCTGGCCTGTCCGAACTGGGTCTTTGAGCGGGAGTGTTGCTGTCTTTGCGGGCGAAATGTTTGCGTCGGCGATGTGCTCAGGACGTAGGGTCGTCGCCCGCGGCATCGCGGTCATCATGAGTCAGACGATGCAAGGCCCACGACACATGTTCACGGACAATATCTGAGGGATGGTCCAGGCGTGCTTTGAGGGATGCAATGACCGTTGCGGATGATGGGCCGTTGCCCAGCGCGACCGCCAGATTGCGCAGCCAGCTGATATATCCGGCGCGCCGCAGCGGCATGCCTTCAGTGCGTTTCAGAAAATCCTCTTCGCTCCAGGCAAACAGGTCCAGCAGATCGGGGTTGTCGAGTCCGTGGCGGACCGCAAAATCGGCATCAACTGAGATTTGGGCGTGGCGGTTCCACGGGCACACCAACTGGCAGTCATCACAGCCGAAAATGCGGTTGCCGATGGCTTCGCGCATGTCCACTGGAATGGAGCCTTTGAGTTCAATGGTCAGGTAGGAAATGCAACGTCGAGCATCAAGTTGGCCTTGCGGCAGAATCGCGCCGGTTGGGCAGGCCCGAATACAGGCCTGACAAGCACCGCAGCCATTTTCGACCGGCGCGTTGGGATCTGGCGGAAGCGCCAGATCCGTGAACAGCTCACCGAGAAAAAAGTACGAGCCTTGCTGTTTGTCGATCAGCAGGGTGTGCTTGCCGATCCAGCCCAGACTGGCGTCGCGTGCCAGCGCTTTTTCCAGAACCGGTGCGCTGTCGGCAAAGGCGCGATAGCCAAATGGCCCGATTCGCTGCTCCAGGTGTTGGGCCAGTTGACGCAATCGGCCGCGTACGGTTTTGTGATAGTCGCGTCCCAAGGCGTATCGACTGACGTAGCCCTTGGTGTTGTCACGCAGCACCGTGCGAGCGCTGTGAGCTTGCGGCCAATAGGGCATGCGCACGCTGATCACGCTGAGTGTTTCAGGTACCAGCGCGGATGGGTCTTTGCGCAGGTCTGTATTGCGCGCCAGGTAGTCCATTTCTCCGTGCAGGCCTTCGCGCAGCCAGGCTTGCATCAATCGGTCGTCCTCGCTCAGATTTGCACGGCTGACTGCCAGTCCGGAGAAGCCGAGCTGGCTGGCCTGGCGGCGTAAGTCCGCAAGAACTTGCGCAGGGTCTTGGGCGGTGGAGGAGGTCATTCGAGTGCAGCTGATTGATAATGGGCGGATGAAATTGGGCTTGCCACTTTACAGCGCGCAACAGGTTCGCAACCTAGATGCCAGCGCGATTCATGATTGTGCCATTGACGGTTATGCGCTGATGCAGCGTGCCGCGGCGTGTGCCTGGTGCCATCTGCGCCAGCACTGGCCGGCGGCGCGCAGTGTGGGCGTGCTGGTTGGGCCTGGCAACAACGGCGGCGATGCGCTGGAGCTGGCGCGGCTGGCGCAACGTGACGGCTGCGCCGTACAGATCTGGATGTTGGCAGATCCGGCGCGCTTGCGCGGCGAGGCGCGCTCGGCCTGGGACGCATTTTGTGCGGCCGGGCTGCGTGTCTCGACGGTGTGCGTTGATGCGGATCTGGCCGCTTGCGACGTGCTGGTCGATGGTTTGCTGGGGACCGGTTTGTCGCGTGATGTGGAGCCCGCTTTTTCTGAGTGGATCGACCAGTTGAATCAATCGGGCAAGCCGGTTTTGGCGCTCGACCTGCCATCCGGGATCAGCGCCGATCGTGGTGCGGTCATGGGCGCAGCTGTGCGTGCAGACATCACCGTGAGCTTTATTGGGCGCAAGCAGGGGCTGTATACCGGCGCGGCCCTAGACTATGTCGGCCAGCGCCTGTTTGCCGATCTTGATGTGCCGGCGCAGGTTTATGCTCAGGAAAACCCAGCGGCATGGTTGATGCCCGAGCATGCCCCGCTCAGCTGGTTGCCGCAGCGCATTCTGGATAGTCACAAGGGTCGCCACGGTCATGTCCTGGCGATCGGCGGGGCGCCGGGCTACAGCGGGGCGATCCGACTGTGTGCGGGCGCTGCGTTGCGCGCCGGTGCGGGGTTGGTCAGTGTGCTGACCCATCCGCAATGTCGCGCCGAGGTGGCGGCCAGTCGCCCAGAATTGATGGTGCGGGCTGCCCCATCAGATGACAGCGCCTCGCTGACCAGCGCACTGCAACGGGCCACGGTCATTGCCATCGGGCCCGGGCTGGATACCGGCGACTGGGGAGATGCGCTGCTTGAACGGGTTGTGAATGCGGATGCGCCGGTGGTGCTGGACGCCGATGCGCTGAACCTGATGAATCTGCAGCGCGCCTGGCCGGCGCGCTGTGTGATGACGCCGCACCCGGGCGAGGCTGCGCGCTTGCTGGGGATCAGTACCCGGCAGGTTCAGGCGGATCGCTTTGCAGCGGCACGTCGGCTGGCCGATGTCACCGGTGCGGTTGTGGTGCTCAAGGGCGCCGGCACGCTGGTGGCGTCCGCTCAGGGTGAGGTGCTGGTGTGCGCGCAGGGCAACCCCGGGATGGCTTGTGGGGGCATGGGCGATGTGCTGACCGGCGTAATTGCCGCGGCGCTCGCGCAGGCGCCGGATCAGCCCATGCTGCACACTGTGGGTGCTGCAGTGGTGGCGCATGCCCGCGCGGGTGACCGCGTTGCTGCTCGTATCGGGCAGAGAGGGATGCTGCCCAGCGATGTGGTCGAGATCTTGCCCGAGGTTTTCAATCCGTGATGACGCAGGACTGGTTTTTGCCCGATGCCGTAGCGACGGATCGCTGGGCACATGCGCTGGCCAGGGCGCTCCCGGGGGCTTTCTTCTTTATTGCGCTGCGTGGCGGTCTGGGCGCGGGCAAGACCCACACGGTTCGGTCCGTGTTGCGTGCGCTGGGCGAGCATGGCGCCGTGCGTAGTCCCACCTACACTTTGCTTGAGGACTACCCGCTGGCTGCGCGTCGAGTGGTCCACATGGATCTTTACCGATTGGGTGACCCGGAGGAATTGGAGTACCTCGGTATTCGGGATCTTGTGGGTGAACCGCTGGCGCTGATGGTGGAATGGCCGCAGCGTGGTGAGGGGGTGTTGCCGCCGGTGGATCTGGACATCGAGCTGCGCATTCAGCCGGATGGCGGGCGGAGTGCTGTTGCAACTGCGCATAGCGCATCGGCGCGCCGAGTGCTGGAAAGTTGGTGCGCAAATTCGCCTGTCTGATCACCCAATTGCGCGTGGTCATTCAGGCGCTACTTAAATAACGGGTTGTAGCTGGCTAATAATAAAAGAGAAATTCTTGCAATTGTTCGCGATCTCGCGGTAACTTAGCGTCGGGATGCCGCCCTGCTTGTAATTGGCAGGTGGCTAAAGATGGAGTTCCGCAATGCCCGGCAGGGCATTACAGGCGGGGGGAAGCGACATGCAATTCGGAATCAAAAGCAGTCTCGCTGTCGCCTTGTGGCTGATGAGCGGGATCGCTGCGGCGGTTTCGATCACCGACGTGCGGGTCTGGGATGAGCCAGAGCAGACGCGTGTGGTGCTCGATATTTCTGCAGCTGTAAAGCACAGCAGTTTTGCGCTGGACAATCCTAATCGCGCGGTGGTCGACATCAGAGACATCAGCGCGGTGCCATCGCTCAAGGCAGAACATGCCGGGGTGGTGAGTGGTATTCGCTTTGGTGAGCGGGGTGAAGCACTGCGTATGGTGCTGGACCTGAATGAAACCTCGCAGCCGCGCAGCTATCTGCTCGCCCCGTCTGGCGAGTACGGATATCGTCTGGTCGTGGAGCTGCCGCATTCGCCGCAGCGTGCGCGCAAGGTTGTTTCGCTGGCGCAGAAAAACATTGTTGTGGCGATTGATCCTGGACATGGCGGTGAAGACCCCGGCGCAATTGGCCCTAGCGGTGTGCGCGAAAAGAATGTGGCGCTGCAGATTGCCCAGCGACTCAAGCGTTTGATTGATGCCGAGCCCGGCATGCACGCGATACTCACGCGTGAGGGCGATTATTTTGTGGCCTTGGGCAAGCGCCGTGAAATTGCCCAGCGCCAACGCGCCGATCTGTTTGTATCCATCCATGCCGATGCATTCCGCGACCGTCGCGTATACGGATCTTCGGTTTATATCCTGTCGCAGGGCGGGGCGAGTTCGGAGCATGCGCGCGTGCTGGCCAGCCGTGAAAACGCGGCCGACCTTGTTGGCGGTATCGAAATTCAGGACAAGGACGACATGCTGGCATCGGTGCTGCTGGATATTTCGCAAAGCGCCGCGATTGAGGCCAGCCTGGATCTTGGGCACCGCATGCTGGGCCAGCTTGGTGGTCTGGGTAAATTGCACAAACGCAGTGTTCAGCGTGCCGGTTTTGCCGTGCTCAAGGCGCCGGATGTGCCCTCGATCCTGATCGAGACAGCCTTTATTTCAAACCCCAACGAAGAAACACGCTTGCGCAGTCCGTCCCAGCAGGAAAAGCTGGCGCGCAGCATGCGTGACGGCATCATGAGTTACTTCGAAACCTATCGCCCGCAGCGCGTTGTCGCTCAGGCGCAGCCGTAGCGCAGCTGCGCCAGCCCCATGGGTTGCGTGGGGCGGCTTGCGCGGCGTCTGAATTTGCGCTCAAAACCGCTAGACTGGCGCTTTTGAACGACGTGCAGCGCCGGCTGCCGTAGCGCCTCTTGGGCGCGCGTCGTGTGCATCGGAACATCGCTTTGCCCATACAACAGCTGCCATCGCATCTGATCAACCAGATCGCCGCTGGTGAGGTCGTGGAACGGCCCGCCTCGGTGCTCAAGGAATTGCTGGAAAATGCTATCGATTCGGGCGCAAATCGCATCCATATCGATTTGCTTGCCGGTGGCATGCAGCGCGTCGAGGTGGTCGATAACGGCTGCGGCATTCCTTGTGACGAGTTGCCGCTGGCGCTGACTCGTCATGCAACGTCCAAGATTTGTCAGCTTGATGATCTGGAAGCGCTGGCCAGTCTGGGGTTTCGTGGTGAAGCCTTGCCCAGTATTGCGGCCGTGGCGGATCTGGAGCTGGCCTCACGAGTGGCCAGTGAGGAGCATGGCTGGCTGCTCGCGCTCAAACCCGGTGATCCGATGCCGGAAGGGCGTCCGCACGCCATGCCGGTGGGAACCCGGGTTACGGTCGACAATCTGTTTCATCAGGTGCCGGCACGGCGGCGCTTCTTGCGTACCGAGCGCACCGAATTCGGTCATTTGGATACCTTGGCGCGACGTCTGGCGCTGAGTGTGCCGGAGCGCGACATCCGACTGACCCACAACGGGCGCGAGCAATGGCATGCGCCCGCTGCGCATGATCAGCATGGTGAGGAGGCGCGCATTGCCCAGCTGGTCGGCGAGGAATTCATAGAGCACGCCGTGCGTATGGATTACCAGGCGCAAGGTATTTCTTTGCATGGCTGGATCGCCCGTCCGGCCTTCTCGCGCGCCCAGGGCGATTTGCAGCATACCTTCATCAACGGGCGTTATATCCGCGACCGCCTGCTGATCAGTGCGCTTAAGGCCGCGTATTCCGACGTGCTGCATTACAGCCGTCACCCAGCTTACGTGCTGTTTTTGTCGATGGATCCTGGCGGCCTGGACGTGAACGTACATCCGACCAAGCAGGAAGTGCGTTTTCGCGATTCGCGGCGGGTTTTCGACACCCTGCGGCGCAGCGTGCAGGAAGCCATTGCAGCGCCAATGCATCGTCCTGGACTGGCCCATCCTGCGCCGCCAGTGGCAACGCCGGCCGAGGTCTCGCCGGCACATGCGGCGTCAGTTGGCGCTGCCGGGTATCGCGGTGAGCAGTCGGCCTCGCCATCCTGGTCGGTGGCCGAGCCGGGCGTGCGGTTGCAGGGTGACAGCGCACGCGCTTTGTATGCGATGGATACGGTTGCGGATGCCGTGCAGCCTGAGCAACTGGTGATGGGCGCGCGCGACGGGGTGGACGCAGCGCCACCGCTGGGATTCGCGTTGGCCCAAATTCACGGTGTGTACATCCTCAGTCAGACTGAAAAGGGCGCAGTGCTGGTGGATATGCATGCGGCCCACGAACGCATCGTGCTGGAAGACTTGAAGCAGCGTCTGCATGGCCAAAGACAACCCAGTCAGCCTTTGTTGGTGCCGCAAACGCTGGAGGTGTCGGTGGCTGCTGCCGATCGTGCGGAAGAGGCCATGGAGTTACTGGAAGCCATGGGGCTGGAATTGCGCCGGGCCTCGGATACGCAACTGGAAATTCGCGCTGTGCCGGTGCTGCTGGCTGATTTTGACGTGGTCGCGCTGGTGCGTGATCTGGTCAGTGATTTGGGCCATGCCGACGCGATCGATTTGCACCGTTTGGAGTTCGCGATAGATCGCGTGCTCGGCAACATGGCGTGCAAGTCGGGCTCGGTCAAGGCGGGGCGCAAGCTCGACCGCGCTGAAATGAATGCGCTGTTGCGCAAGATTGAGCGTACGCCGCGTTCGGGCCAATGCAACCATGGTCGGCCGACCTGGATCGAACTGGGCATGGATGCGCTGGACCGCCTGTTTCTGCGCGGCCGATGAGCGCGCGAGCAGTCTTTGTTCTGGGCCCAACGGCAAGCGGCAAGTCGTCGTTGGCTTTGGCGCTGGCCAGGCACTGGCCAATCGAAATCATCAGCATGGACTCGGCTCAGATCTATCGTGGGATGGATATAGGTACGGCCAAGCCGGACGCAGAGCAACGCGCGGTCTGCCCACATCATCTGCTTGATATTCGCGATCCGGTAGAGCGCTATTCCGCGGCAGAATTTGCAACCGATGCGGCGCGCTTGATTGAGGATATCCATGCGCGTGGTGCGGTTCCTGTGGTGGTGGGCGGAACATTTCTGTACATGCGAGCCTTGCTTGAAGGTTTGCATGACATGCCCGCTGCCAATCATCAGGTTCGCGAAGACATCGAAATCGAGGCCGCACGCAGCGGCTGGCCGGCTTTGCATCAGGAGTTGATCGAGCGCGACCCTGAGGCGGCAGCCCTGATTCATCCCAATGACGCCCAGCGCATTCAGCGTGCACTGGAGTTGGCCCGCAGTGGCGAGGTCAATCGCAGTGCCCTGTGGCAAGCACCGCGCCAGCCCGTGTGGTCGGGCAGGGCGCTCAAGCTTGCATTGGTGCCGGCTCACCGCGAGAGCTTGCGGCAGGACATCGGAGTGCGCTTCAAGCACATGATGGATCTGGGTTTTCTCGATGAGGTACGGCTTTTGCATGACAAAAGCGACCTCGATTTATCGCTGCCCTCGACACGCAGTGTGGGCTATCGTCAGCTGTGGCAGCACCTTGATGGTGAACTTTCGCTGGATGAGGCGGTCAATCGGGGCATCATTGCCACTCGACAGTACGCCAAACGCCAATTGACTTGGCTGCGGCGTGAGCGTCGCTTGGTCGTTCTTCCGCAATCACCGGAGCGGCGCATTGAAGCTGCGCGGCGCGCTGTAGAAGCATTTCTCGCCGACTCGGCGACGTGATATTCTTCGCCGCCGCGTGTCCTCCACGTGCCATCCGTACTGTCCAGTAAGAGGCAGACAGGAGTTTCAAATGTCCAAAGGGCAAACCCTACAAGAACCCTTCCTGAATCAGCTCCGTAAGGAACGAATTCCGGTGGCGATCTACCTCGTCAACGGCATCAAGCTGCAGGGTCAGATCGAATCGTTCGATCAATTCGTTGTGCTGCTCAAAAATGCCGTCAGCCAGATGGTTTACAAGCATGCGATTTCCACCATCGTGCCGACTCGTCCGGTACGCATCGAATCCGATGCGCCGTCCGATGAAGACGACGCTGCGGACGCTGCTGCATAATTGTTTGATCGTCCAGAGGGTGGCAATCGCGCCCTTCTCGT
Source organism: Oceanococcus sp. (assembly GCA_041619315.1). Taxonomy (GTDB): domain Bacteria; phylum Pseudomonadota; class Gammaproteobacteria; order Nevskiales; family Oceanococcaceae; genus Oceanococcus. Next base: position 11,436 of record JBFKEC010000057.1, read on the forward strand.
AAGCCTCGAGATGCCAGGCGCCGGCGGAGAGCCGGCGCGTGAAGAATTTCGCCGTTTGGCGGCTTCGACCGGGGCCGAAATCGTTGGATTCGTAGGCGGTTCGCGGCGCTTGCCCGATCCGCGCTATTTCGTTGGCGGTGGCAAAGCCGAGGAAATCGCGGAGCAGGTCAACGCCTGTGATGCGGATCTGGTGATATTCAATCATGGTCTGAGTCCGGCCCAGGAACGCAATCTGGAGGCCGTGGTCAAGGCGCGCGTGCTCGATCGGGCAGGCATGATTCTGGATATCTTCGCGCGGCGTGCGCGCACGCATGAAGGCAAGCTTCAGGTCGAACTGGCCCAGCTCAACCATTTGGTCAGCCGATTGGTACGTGGCTGGTCTCACCTGGAGCGGCAGAAGGGCGGTATCGGTCTGCGCGGTCCGGGTGAATCGCAGCTGGAAATGGATCGGCGCATGATCCACGATCGCATGCGTCAGGTGCGACGTCGCATCGAACAAGTGCGACGCAGTCGTGCGCTCAACCGCCAACGGCGCAATCGTCGCGACATTCCCTTGGTGTCGCTGGTCGGCTATACCAATGCGGGCAAATCGACCCTGTTCGAAAAGCTGACCGGCAATGACACCTATGTTGCCGATCAATTGTTCGCGACCCTGGACACAACCTTGCGGCAGTTGCCGCTACCGCCGCATGAGGCCGTGATTCTGGCGGATACGGTCGGGTTCGTGCGTGACCTTCCACATACCCTGGTGACGGCATTTCGTGCCACACTGGAGGAAACCGCATCGGCAAACCTGTTGTTGCATGTGCAGGATGCGGCGGATGCGGAGCGCGACGTTCAGTGCGAAGCGGTGGAGTCTGTTCTGGAGGAAATTCAGGCTGACGAAGTGCCGCGACTGGATGTCTACAATAAAATTGACGCCATCGAGGGGGCGCAACCGCGGCTGGATCGCGATGAATTTGGCCGGCCAGTCCGGGTTTGGATTTCGGCCGCGAGCGGTGCCGGTCTGGATTTGCTGCGACAGGCCATTGGCGAGCGTCTGTATGCAGAAGTGCGCCAATGGCGCATCCATTTGCCGGCGGATCAGGGCCGGTTGCGTGCGGAGCTTTTTCGTCTGGAGGCTGTTCTTGATGAGTCTTTTGATGATGATGGCAGCGCACAGTTGCACATTCGCATGGAAGAAGCGCAATTGGTGCGCTTGATTCAGCTTGCGGGGCTTGATCAAACCGTGGCTGAAGTGATTGTGGATGGAGATATTTCTTAGCCCAGCCGATAATATGCGGCTGACACACGCGACAAATCACTAGGTAGGCGATATGGCCTGGAATGACCCAGGACCCGGCGGGAAGAAAGACCCCTGGGACAATAATGGAGGTCCGCCCGATCTTGACGAACTGCTGAAGAAATTCCGCGGTCGTTTTGGTGGCGGTGGGAAACGCGCAACGGGAGGCGGCTCCGGCGGTCTGCCCAAAGGCATGATCGGCATGATTGCGATCATTGGCGCTGTGCTGTGGCTGCTGTCCGGTTTCTACATCGTGCAGCCTGCCGAGCGTGGTGTTGTGCTGCAGTTCGGTCAGTATCTGTCGACCGTTGGGGAAGGGCCGCACTGGCGAGTGCCGTGGCCGGTTCAGACCGTGGAAAAGGTCAACGTTGACGGGATTCGCAATGTCAGCGATACCCAGATGATGCTGACCAAGGATGAGAACATCATCGTGGTCGACATGGCCGTGCAGTATCGCGTCAGTTCGGCGGAAGATTACATTTTCCGCGTGCGCGACCCTGACCTGACCTTGCGGCATGCATTGAAAAGTGCGGTTCGCGAAGTTGTCGGCAAAAGCACCATGGACTTCATCCTGACCGCTGGGCGTGAAGAAGTAGCCCAGCAGACCGAATTGCTGTTGCAGGAAACCCTCGACAGCTACCGCACCGGTCTGATTGTCAATGAAGTCAATATCAAGGACGCCCAGCCGCCGGAACCTGTACAGGGTGCGTTTGCTGATGCGATCAAGGCGCGTGAAGATGAACAGCGTTTGATCAACGAGGCCGAAGCCTATGCCAATTCGGTTGTGCCTCAAGCACGTGGTGAAGCGGTGCGGCGTATCACCGAAGCCAATGCGTACAAAACGCGTGTTGTCGAGGAAGCCAGCGGTGAAGCCAGTCGTTTCAGTCAACTGCTGGCTGAGTACGAGCGTGCGCCGGACATCACCCGTCAGCGCCTGTATCTGGAAACCATGGACGAAGTCCTGAGCAACACCGACAAGGTTTTGCTGGATGTCGAGCAGTCCAATCCGTTGCTGTATTTGCCTATCGACAAAATGGGTGGAGGTCAGCGCGGCACCACGAGCCTGCCGTCATCGGAGCGCGGTAACCTGATCGGTTCCAGCACTTCAAGTTCGAGCAGTGGTTCTAGCGCGAGCCGCAGTGCTCGGTCCAGTTCGCGTGAGAGGTCAAGTCGCTAATGAGTAATAAAGCATTGATGTGGCTGATCGCCGTTATCGTTGCGATCGGCATCCTGGCCGATTCGGTGTTCGTCGTGGACGA